>RZZN01000018.1 GCA_009929855.1 Gammaproteobacteria bacterium | reverse complement strand
GGGCGGCGGTGGGGGAGGCGGTGGCGGCGCGCCCATGGGTTCGCGCACATAGGCCGGAAAGTCCGGGTTGGTCCAGCCGATCTCGGCCAATTTCTCGGGCGGTGGGCGCAGGCGCGAGGTGTAATCGAGGACTGCGGCCTGATCACGCAGGGTGAAGCCGTCGAGCTGCTTCACCATCTTGGGGTCCGAGTTCTTGCGCTGACCGGTGCGGATCGCATCGAATTGGCGCATGAGGTAGGGGAAGTGCTGACCAGCGATCGCCGGGATGTGATCCTCCTCGTTGCCTTGACCGGTGGCGCCGTGACATTCCGCGCAGTGCTGCGCATAGACCGCCTGACCAAGCTCCAGATCGATGCCGGGCCCGACCGAGCTCTGTGGATTCATTGGCAGGGCGGACACATAGGCCGCGACATCGGCGAGATTCTGGGGGCCACCCAGGATGCGTGGGACCGAGAAGGGATACATCAGCGGGTTGTCGCGATTGCGCGCGCGGATGTCGGCAAGCTGCTTGATGATGACTGTGCGCAGCTGGCCGGCGATCTGTGGATAGGCCCCGTCCGGCGTGCCCCAGCCCTCGGGACGATGACAGACCGCGCAGGTCAGATAGACCTGACGACCATTATCGATGTCCGGGGTCAAGGTCATGACCAGGTCGTATTCCTTCTTGGCGATCGTGGCGGGATCCTCGAGCGGCGCGGCGGCCGGCTCGGCTAGCGCGGTCGATGTCGAAACGACGCCCCAGATGGCAAGGGGCAGACAGACGGCGAAGGCACGGCGGTACATCTCTTGGGTCTCCTCCAGGCGGGCGGGCCAGGTCCCATGCCTGACCGCATCGTTTTCTCGATCGTTCTGATGCAGCAGAATAGGCGTGCTCAGTGGGCTTGGCAACCTGTGCGCGTTGCCGATGGCATTGAACTTCCACCACCTCGTACTGCCTCATGACGGTCGCGCGCGTCGCAATCGCGTGGCGTCGCCGATCTCTCGAACAAGGAGTCTCGTCACATGTCTCATCCCGGTTCGACCATCCTCTTGCTGTTTGCGAGCCTGCTCATGGGGGGAATGTCCACGGCCGCCGCTCAAGCGGCGGCGGTCGCCGTCGTCGTGGCCGAGCCCCGTCTCATGTCGCTGACCGAGCGGGTCGAGGCGCTTGGCACGCTCAAGGCGAACGAGTCGGTCGACATCACGGCGAACGTCACCGAGACCATCTCGGCGATCCATTTCGACGACGGACAGCGGGTGCGCGAGGGCGATATCCTGGTGGAGCTGACCAGTGTCGAGCAGCATGCCGAGCTCGAGGAGGCGCAGGTGCGACACGACGAGGCGGCACGTCAATACGAGCGGGTCAAGGCGCTGGTCGCGCAGCGCGCGGCCTCCGAATCGCTCCTCGATGAACGCAAGCGTGATCTCGACGCGGCCCGTGCCGTGCTCGTCGCCATCGAGTCGCGTCTGTCCGACCGTCTGATCAAGGCGCCCTTCGACGGTGTGCTGGGTCTGCGCAATGTCAGTCGCGGCGCGCTGGTCTCGCCTGGCGTGACCATCACGACACTCGATGACGACAGTGTGATGAAGCTCGACTTCACGGTGCCCAGTCTGTATCTCGGCGCGCTGCGACCGGGACTCGCGATCGAGGCACGCAGTCCCGCGCATGGTGATCAGGTCTTCTCCGGTGAGGTCCGCATGATCGCAAGCCGTGTCGATCCGGTGACCCGCGCGGTCGAGGTGCGGGCACTGCTTCCCAACCCAGAGCGTGCGCTCAAGCCTGGTCTGCTGATGCGGGTCGAGCTGCTGGCGCGCCCACGCGACGGGCTGGTGATCCCAGAGGCGGCCGTGATGCAGCAGGGCAGGGATCATTTCGTGCTGGTCGTGGTCGAGGGCGAGACCGGCCTGAGCAGCGAGCGGCGCCAGATCCAGATCGGCACTCGCCAGCCCGGTCTGGTGGAGGTTCGCGAGGGTCTGAGCAGTGGCGAGCGGGTGGTCGTCCATGGTCATGGCAAGATCAGACCGGGACAGCCGATCAGGATCCTCGCCATCGATGATGGTCCGGCCAATCCCGGTGCCTGGACGGAGCAGGCGCCATGATCCTGTCTGATCTTTCGATCACTCGTCCGGTCTTCGCGACGGTCGTCTCGCTCCTGTTGGTCGCCTTCGGGCTGGTCAGCTTCGAGCGTCTCGCCCTGCGCGAATATCCCGATATCGATCCACCAGTGGTGTCGATCGAGACCCTGTACCCAGGCGCGGCGGCCAACGTGGTCGAGAGTCGCATCACCCGCGTGATCGAGGACCGCATTGCCGGGGTCGAGGGCATTCGCACGGTGCAGTCGGTCAGCGAGGATGGTCGCTCGTCCATCACGGTCGAGTTCAACATCGAGCGCGACATCGATGGTGCCGCCAACGATATCCGCGATCGGGTCTCGGTGGTACTCGACCAACTCCCGAGCGAGGCCGATCCCCCCGAGATCCGCAAGGTCGACAGCAACGAGGATGTCATCCTCTGGCTGAACCTGACCAGTGATCAGCTGACGGTGCCCGAGCTGACCGACTATGCTCGGCGTTACCTGGTCGACCGCTTCTCGGTCCTCGATGGGGTGGCGCGCGTGCAGCTCGGTGGTCGTCAGATCTATGCGATGCGCGTCTGGATCGAGCGCTCCGCCTTGGCCGCGCGTGGGCTCACGGTGGCGGATGTCGAGGCGGCCTTGCGCGCCGAGAACCTGGAGCTGCCGGCCGGTGGGATCGAGTCGATCGATCGCCAGTTCAGCGTGCGGGTGAATCGGGCCTTCAACGATCCCGATGATTTTGCGCGACTGGTGCTGGCGCGCGGCGCCGACGGTCATCTGGTGCGACTGGGCGATGTGGCGCGGGTCGAACGCGGCACCACTGAGGACCGGACCTTTTTCCGTGGCAACGGGATCCCCATGGTGGGGATCGGCATCGTCAAGCAGTCGACGGCCAACACGGTCGCGGTGGCCGACGCGGCCAAGGCGGAGGCGACGCGGATCAACGCCGGCCTGCCCGAGGGGATGTCGATCAAGCAGAGTTTCGACTCATCCGTGTTCGTCAAGGATGCCGTGAAGGAGGTCTACGCGACACTGGCGATCGCCATCGGCCTGGTCATCCTGGTGATTTTTCTCTTTCTCGGCAGCGTGCGTGCCATGCTGGTCCCGGCGGTGACCGTGCCGGTCTCGTTGGTGGCGACCTTCTCGGTACTGCTGGCGCTTGGCTTCTCGATCAACATCCTGACCCTGCTGGCGCTGGTCCTGGCCATTGGACTGGTCGTCGACGACGCGATCGTGGTGCTGGAGAATGTGCATCGGCGCATGGAGCACTATGGCGAGACCCGCCTGGTCGCGGCCTATCGTGGCGCTCGCCAGGTCGGCTTCGCGGTGGTGGCGACCACCCTGGTGCTGATCTCGGTGTTCGTGCCCATCGCCTTTCTGCAAGGTGATGTCGGCCGACTCTTCTCCGAGTTTGCCTTGACCATGGCGGCGGCAGTGGCCTTCTCCTCATTCGTGGCCTTGTCGCTCTCGGCCATGCTCGCGTCGCGGATCCTGCCGCAATCACATCGTCGCGCCTCCTTGAGCCAGGGCGTGGAATGGGGCTTTCAGTGGCTGCGCCGCGGCTATGCTGCCGTGCTGCGGCGATTGCTGCGTCAGCCCTGGATCGTCGGGCTCGCCTTCATCGTCACACTCGGCGCCGCGGTCTGGCTGCTCGATGAGATCCCCAAGGAATACACGCCGCGCGAAGATCGCGGGGCCTTCTTCGTTCTGGTCAATGGCCCAGAGGGTGCCTCCTTCCAATACATGAGCGCCTACATGGACGAGATCGAGCGGCGGCTCATGCCCTATACCGAAAGCGGCGAAGTGACTCGGCTGCTGGTGCGTGCGCCGCGGGGCTTTTCGAGCACCGCGCTCTACAACACCGGCATGGTGGTGATCGTGCTCGCCGAATTCGGCGCGCGCCGCTCCGGGTGGGTGATCATGGACGAGGTTCGGGCCAAGCTTGCCGATCTACCTGGGGTCACCGCCTTTCCGGTGATGCGACAGGGCTTCGGCGCACGGATCCAGAAACCGGTTCAGTTCGTGATCGGCGGCGGGACCTACGAAGAGCTGGCCGAATGGCGCGACCTGCTGCTCGCCGCCATCGATCAAGACAACCCGGGTCTGGTCGGCATCGACTGGGACTACAAGGAGACCAAGCCTCAGCTCAAGGTCGAGATCGACTATGACCGCGCGGCCGATCTGGGTGTGACCATCGGCGCCATCGGGCGCACCCTGGAGACCATGCTGGGTTCGCGCAAGGTCACCACCTATCTCGACGGTGGTGAGGAGTATGACGTCATCCTCGAGGGCGAGCGCGCCGCCCAGCGGACCCCGGGCAGTCTCGAGAACCTCTATGTTCGCTCCCAGCGCAGTGGCGAGTTGATCCCATTGGCCAGTGTGGTGCGCGTGAGCGAGCTGGCCGACTCACAAAGCCTGAACCGTTTCAACCGTCTACGCGCCATCACCATCGAGGCCAACCTGGCCGATGGGCTTGCCCTGGGGGATGCGCTCGCCTTTCTGGAGACCAAGGTCGCGGAGCTGCTGCCCGAGCATGCGCAAATCGACTACAAGGGCCAGAGTCGTGACTTTCGCACCAGCAGCCAGGACATTCTATTCGTGTTCGCCTTGGGTCTGCTGGTGGTCTTCCTGGTGCTCGCCGCCCAGTTCGAGAGCTGGATCCATCCATTGGTGATCATGCTGACCGTGCCGCTGGCGATGGCCGGCGCACTCATGGCACTCTGGCTGACCGACCAGACGCTCAATATCTACAGCCAGATCGGACTCATCATGCTCGTCGGATTGGCGGCCAAGAACGGGATCCTCATCGTCGAGTTCGCCAATCAGCTGCGCGACCAGGGTGTGGCCTTCCGTGAGGCCGTGCTCGAGGCGTCAGATACCCGGCTGCGTCCCATCGTCATGACCGGCATCACCACCGCAGCCGGCTCGGTGCCGCTCTTGCTCTCCAGTGGCGCGGGCTCCGAGACTCGCACCGTGATCGGCACAGTCATCCTCGCCGGGGTGTTGGCGGCGACCTTGTTCACCCTTTTCGTGGTGCCGGTCGCCTATGATCTGCTGGCCCGTCGCACCGGCTCACCCGGCGATGTCAAGCGTCAGCTGGAGCGTGAGATGGATGCGACATCCGGTCGATGAGCGCTTGGCCCTTGTGGTCAGCCTCGCGCCGGGGTCGAGTTGACCTCGCGCGAGGCTGACGACCGCGGTGCGGGAGATCCGCGTGCTACTGACAGGCCTCGCACTCGGGGTCCAGGATGGAGCAGGCCGCGGGCGCGGTCGCGCCATTGCCCTTGCCGAGCGGTTGGGCTTGTGCGAGCGAGCCATAGGTCCCGCCGACCGCGTTCAAGCGGTTCGCCTTGGTGGCGTCATCCATGGTCGACTTCTCGACATGGGTGGCGCCCATGGAGCGCAGATAATAGGTCGTCTTCAGGCCGCGCACCCAGGCCAGCTTGTAGAGATTGTCGAGCTTCTTGCCGCTGGGCTCGCGCATGTAGAGGTTCAGACTCTGCGCCTGGTCGAGCCATTTCTGACGACGGCTCCCGGCCTCCACCAGCCAGCGTGGATCGATCTCGAAGGCAGTGGCATAGAGCGCCTTGAGCTCGTCCGGCACGCGGTCGATCTGCTGGAGCGAGCCGTCGTAGTATTTGAGGTCGTTGACCATCACCGAGTCCCAGAGACCCAGCGCCTTGAGGTCGTCCACCAGATAGGGATTGACCACGGTGAACTCGCCCGAGAGATTGGATTTGACGAAGAGATTCTGATAGGTCGGCTCGATCGATTGGCTGACCCCGACGATGTTGCTGATGGTCGCGGTCGGGGCGATCGCCATGCAGTTGGAATTGCGCATGCCGACACTGCGCACCCGCTCGCGTAGACGCTCCCAATCCAGGGTACTGTCTCGATCCATCTGCAGATAACCGCCGCGACCCTCCTCGAGCAGCCCGATGCTGTCGATGGGCAGGATGCCGCGGCTCCAGAGCGAGCCCTGGAAGCTCGAATAGCGTCCGCGCTCCTCGGCAAGCTCGCTGCTCGACTCGATGGCGAAATAGCTCAAGACCTCCAGGCTCTGATCGGCGAACTGCACCGCCTCCAGGCTCGCGTAGGGGATGCGCAGCTTGTAGAGCGCATCCTGAAAGCCCATGATGCCGAGCCCGACCGGACGATGACGCAGGTTGGAGCTGCGTGCCTGGGGCACGTTGTAGAAGTTGTAATCGATGACATTGTCGAGCATCCGCATGGCGGTGCGTACGCTCTGTCGCAGGCGCTTGGTGTCGAGCCCCTTTTCGGTGACATGCGCGGACAGGTTGATGCTGCCGAGATTGCAGACCGCGATCTCCAGGTCATTGTTGTGGAGTGTGATCTCGGTGCACAGGTTGGAGCTGTGCACGGTGCCCACGTGCTGATTGGTATAGCGCAGGTTGCAGGGATCCTTGAAGGTGATCCAGGGGTGACCGGTCTCGAAGAGCATGGCCAGCATCTTGCGCCAGAGATCGACCGCCTTGAGCCGTTTGCTGACCTTGAGCTCGCCACGCGCGGCGCGCGCCTCATAGTCCAGATAGGCCTGCTCGAACGCCTGTCCGGTCAGGTCGTGCAGATCCGGCGTCTCGTCGGGCGAGAAGAGCGTCCAGTGGGCGTCCTCGGCGACCCGTTTCATGAAGAGATCCGGCACCCAGTTGGCGGTGTTCATGTCATGGGTGCGACGCCGGTCGTCGCCGGTGTTCTTGCGCAGGTCCAGGAATTCCTCGATGTCGATGTGCCAGGTCTCGAGATAGGCGCAGACCGCGCCCTTGCGTTTGCCCCCGTTGGAGACCAGCGCGGCCGAGGTCATGTAGGTCGGGTCGCCCTCGACCTTGAGGTCGTGCACGAGCCGGGCCGGCTCGATGGGCGTGACCGAGGTCACCCGGGTATAGAGTGTCTGGCCCAGGCGCAGCCAGTCCGGCTTGGCCCGCGCGGGGATCCCGAGCAGCTCGGCGATCTCGGCGACCGCCGGGATGGAGAGTTGCTGGGCCTTCTGGCGGTCCTCGAATGCAACGACCTTGGCCTCTGGGGTCGAGCCGACGGGGGCCCGAGTGCCCGCGCCACAGGGGATCCCCAGACGCAGCAGCTGATAGCGCAGACCCTCCACCAGCGGCAGCGAACGGCTGGTGAAGTGGATGCGCCCATCCTGATCGAGACGGCCGGCGCGCTCGAGCAGACCGCGGACGAGTGCACGGGTCTGGACCGGGGGCAGGTGACTGAAGCGACGGGCGATCCAGGGGTTGCCGGCACGGTCGTGGAGCTCGTCGAGACTGAAGGGCAGGCGGGTCTCGGCCAGGCCGACCGCGCGCCCGGTGGTCGCGCAGCGCGCCAGCTCGGGGGCGGCGCACCAGCTGATCCGCCACCCGCCCGCGTCCATGACCTGCTCCTGGAAGGGGATGGCACGCGCACTCAGGGTATCGCGGACGAACTGGAGTCGCTCGCCCGAGTCCTCGGCATGGCAGGCGATCTCGAAGGTCTGACCCCCGACCGGCTGGTCCGTGCCGAGTAGCAGGCCGTAGAGCCGTGCCTCATCCTCGCCGAGCGCTGGGACCGGGATCACCTCGGCCGGGATGACCTGGGCCACCGCGTCGCCCGGTCGCAGCTGACCGGCCTCGACCCAGGCGGGTGCGACACGGCCGGACTCGATCAGCTCCTGGCTCTCCGCGGCGGACCCGCTGATCGGCAGACCAGTGATCGCCCAGAATGGATGACCGGCGGTCACCCGCAGATCCTGGAGCCCGTGCGCGATCGCCACCTGGACCATGGGGGCCCCCTTCTGGTCATAGACCAGATGCTCGCGGACCTGCCGATACTGCCCGCGCTGACCCAGCACCAGATCGCCGACCTTGACCTCCCGGATCGGCTTGGGGCCGGCCGCGGTGAAGACGAGCGTCTCGGGCGCGAAACACTGATTGACCGCCACCGCGGTATCGTTCGCCACCTTCAGGAAGGGCACCACGCCCTGACTCTTGCCGTTGGTCCCCTTGATGTGGGCGCCCATGCCACGTACCCGGGTCCAGTCGTTGCCCAGTCCGCCGGCGAATTTGGACAGGAGCGCATTGTCCTTGATGGCGCTGTAGATGCCGTCGAGATCATCCGGGACCGTGGTCAGATAGCAGGAGCTCAGCTGCGGGCGCAGTGTCCCTGAATTGAAGAGGGTCGGGGTCGAGCACATGAAGTCGAAGCTGGAGATCAGCTCGTAGAACTCGATGGCGCGTGTCTCGCGATCGATCTCGTTGATGGCCAGCCCCATGGCGACCCGCATGAAAAAGGCCTGCGGCAGCTCGAAACGCACCCCCTCGGCGGTATGAATGAAATAACGATCGTAGAGGGTCTGCAGCCCCAGATAGTTGAACTGAAGATCGCGCTCGGGTTTGAGCGCGGCGCCCAGACGCACGAGATCATAGCGCGCGAGCTGCGGATCCAGATGCTCCAGATCGGCGGCGCGTCGCACATAGGCGGCGAAATACTCGGCATAGCGCTCGGCGAGATCGGCCTGAGTCTCGACCCCGAGCGCCAGCCCCAGGAAGCCGAGCGCCTCGCGCCGCAGCACGTCGAGCAGCAGGCGCGCCGCGACCTGACTGTATTGCGGGTCCCTCTCGATCAGGGTGCGGGCCGACATCACCAGTGCCTGGCCCACGTCGGACTCGCGCACCCCGTCGAAGAGATTGCGCAGGGTGTCGCTCAGGATCGCCGTGGCGTCGACCGCGTCCAGGTCGCGACAGGCCTCCTCGACCAGACGCGCCAGCCGCTCAACATCCAAGGGCCGGGTGCTGCCGTCGGCGAGCCTGACCGAGAGTGGATGCGCGGGCTCGGGTGGCGCGCTGGCCGCGGCGCGCTCGGCGCGCTCGCGCGCGCGGGCCTCACGATAGAGCACATAGTCGCGGGCCACCTTGTGCTCGCCGGCACGCATGAGGGCCAGCTCGACCTGATCCTGGATGTCCTCGATATGGACAGTGCCGCCGCCCGGCAAGCGGCGCATCAGGGCTGAGACGACCTGCTCGGTCAGCTCGTGCACCCGGTCATGGACACGGCTGGACACCGCCGCCGAGCCGCCCTCGACCGCCAGGAAGGCCTTGGTCATGGCGACCATGATCTTGTTGGCGTCGAAATGGGTGACCTTGCCGTTGCGCCGGATCACCTGGACCTTGCCCGGGGCATGCGCCGCGAGCTCGGCCGTGCTCGCGGGGTCCGTGACCCGCGCCTCCGGGTTGGCGCGATCCTGACCTGACCGGGGTTCGACCGACGACTGGCGCTCGCTGGACATGGCTCCTCCTCTGGGCTCGATTCATGCGGCTCGGGTGCGGAATCCAAGGTCGGCAGGGGCGCGCGCCTCGGACACTGGGGTGAGGCGAGGCACAATATCTTGTCGGGCAGCCATCGTCAACCACAACATCTTGTGGTTGACGGCGGTGCTCAAAGAAATCAGGACAGTGCCGAGCGCGCCTGTCCCTTCATCTTATTGACGATGGCATAGACGCCGACATGCCGATTTGGGCTGAGGTTCTCCTGCAGCTGGAGCGCCTCGAAGAGTGATTCCACATCGAGCGATTCGATCTCGGCTGGGGTCTTGTCCGAGAACAGACCCACCAGGAGCGCGACCACGCCTTTGATGATGGCGGTGTCACAATCGCCCTCGAAGGCGAGCCGATCCGGTCGATCGGGGATGGGGCGGGGCGCGACATGAACCAGGCTCATGCATTCCATGACCCGATTGGCATCGGTCTTCAAGTCGGGCGACATGGGAGCAAGACGCTCCCCGATCTCGACCAAATAGCGGTAACGTTCATCCCAATCACCGAGTAGCTCGAAGTTCTCGATGATTTCGGCCATCTCGGCGCTCAACACGTTCACATCTCCATCGGTGGGCGAGGGTTCAGACGCTGAATGACTCACCACAGCCACAGGTGTCCTTGACATTTGGGTTACGAAACTCGAAGCCTTGGTTGAGCAAGCTGGAGCGGACGAAATCGATCTCCATTCCATCGATCCGCCCCAGGCTCGCTGGATCGACCACGACCTTGATGCCGTGACTTTCGAACACCTGGTCATCCGGTGCCAGCTGATCGACATAGTCGACCTCATAGGCATAGCCGGTACAGCCGCTCTTGCGGGTCCCGACACGCAATCCAAGCCCATATCCGCGCTTGCTCAACATCCCCGCCACGTGGGTCGCGGCGGCCTCGGTCAGTGTCACTGCCATGGCGATATTACCTCTCTCATCGACACGAGTGATCCATGCACACGTCGGATCACCCAGCGGTTCGGTCCAACCCGTGGTTCTGCCTGGATGGCGGAAGTCCCATGGTCATCAAGGGCGGCCGCGGACCATCTCGGTGTGGTGCCAACATCGGCACGCACGGCGGCTCCGACTGATCCTCGGCTCATCCCCTTCCGGCACTCCAACACATCCGGCCAACTGACGAACAGAGTCGGGTATAGGCCCAAACGCATCGTTTTCAACCAGATCCCAGGATCGGATCCCGCGCCGTCACGGGTCAACCCGGGGCGATGTCCCGGGCCAACACAGGCAGCGTGCCCTTGCTGGAGCTGGCCGACCCAGAGCAGGATCGGCATCAATGCCGATGCTCGGCCGTATCCATGCTCGCCGCCGCCGCCATGTCCAGCAGGCCGCGCATCAGGGCGGCGCGCTCCCCGGTCATCAGGGTCTCGATCAATGCCTGCTTGTCCTCGGGGCTCAGTGGCAGATGCGCGCACAACAGATTGGTCAGATCCTTGTCATCCATCTGTTCGACATCCTCCCAGGGCACCTCGACACCGCGAATCGTGCAAAAGGCCTTCAATGAGGTCAGGAACCCCTTGCGGTCCGGGATCGGCGAATCGCTGGCCTGGTAGTCGACCGTGAAGCGCTCCCAGTCCGCGCGAACCCGTCGGTAACCCTGTCGCTCCTCCAGCTCGCTGACGACCTGGAAGCGACAGAGTCCACTGAGCACGATCAGGATACGTCCATCACCGGTCTCGCTGTAGGAGGTGATCCGACCGGCGCAGCCGATGCGGTGGATCTCAGGCACCTCGTCGGCCAGGGTTTCGCTGGTCGGTTGGATCATCCCGATCAGATGGTCCGTGGCGAGCGCGTCGGCGATCATCCGCAGATAGCGAGGCTCGAAGATGTTGAGCGGCAGTTGCACGCCCGGCATCAGCACGGCACCAGCGAGCGGAAAGATGGGCAGCTCGGTGGGTAGATCGGGAAACTTCGGAAAGAATGGATTGCGGATCATCGACAGCTCCACCGCCGCAATCCAGCCTTGGATCCCGGCGGTACGGTTGATTGGAAGCCTTCTTGAGTCGTAGATGGGGTGTCTCGCGCACTTCACCAGACTGCGCCCAGTGCGCACGCTCGATCATTTCGTTGGCCAGTCGATCAGCCAAGCGCGCTGGCGACGCTGGGTGACCCACCTCGCTAGTGGCTTGCCTGGCGCAAGGCCGCCGCGGCGGCGATGAGATCGAAGTCCTGGATGAGGGTTGCGATCCGCTCGTAATCCTCGCCCAGGCCAGCGCGCAAGAGCGTTTCCTGGGCTTTGAACAGCTCGATGCCAGCGAAGTCGTCGTTGGCCAGATACTCTGTCAGCTGCTCCTGGATCGTTTGGAAGCCTGTCAGTGCCTCACCTGGGGCGCGAAGCGGCGCAACAGTGTCGGCACTCGGCAAGCGCGCCGCAATGGCGGCGATCAGCGCGGTGAGCTGGGTATCCAAGGTGTCCAAGGTGTCGCGCAGCGCGCTCGCGTCGAGGCTGTCGGCTGGATCGCCGATCATCTGCTCGAGCTGTCCGGCGCGCTGGCTCAGGCCGGCCGCGCCGATCTGTGCCGCCAGCCCCTTGAGGGTGTGGGCGAGCCGGCGCGCGCTCACGCGATCTCCGCTCGCCAAGGCCGCCTCGAGCCGGTGTCTGAAGTCGCGCTGGTCGCTGACGAACCGTCGCAGCAGCGATCCATAGAGTGATCCACGGCCCATCGCCAAGCGCTGGCCCGTCAGCTGATCGAGTCCGGGGACCGCGCCGAGCAAGAGGGGGGGTACCGTGGCGGTGCCCGCGGGCGCGTTGGATGTCGATGGGCTTGGGCGCTCAGCGGGCGGACCCGTTGCGACGCCGTTCCGCTGACCGGGCTCGATCCAGCGCGTGAGCATGTCCCAGAGCGCCGCGGGATCGATGGGCTTGGCCAGATGATCGTTCATGCCAGCCTCCAGACAGCGCTCACGGTCACCGGCCATGGCGTTGGCGGTCATGGCCACGATCGGGAGCGTGGCGCGCTCGGGCAACCGGCGAATGGCGCGCGTCGCCTCCAGCCCATCCATCACCGGCATCTGCATGTCCATGAAGATCAAATCATAGTCACGCGTGCGGGCCTTCGCGACCGCCTCGGCGCCGTTCTCGGCCAGCTCGACCTGAAAACCGGCGCTGCCGAGCAGCTCCATGGCGACCTCTTGGTTGAGCTCATTGTCCTCGACCACAAGGATCCGGGCGCCCTGGATCCGCGCCAGGGCGGGCGGCTCCGTGGGCAGTGGCGCGGGCATCGCGCGCGGCTCGGATCCGCCGAGGATCGTCATGGTGGTGTCGAGCAGGACCGAGGCGGTCACCGGCTTGACCAGAACCTCGTCGATCGCGACCGATCTGGCTTGTTGGATCAGGTCGTCCCGCCCGTAGGCCGTCACCATGACGATGTGTGGCGGCGGATCCAGCCCCAAGGCATGGATCCGTTGCGTGGTCTCCAGTCCATCCAATCCCGGCATGCGCCAGTCGAGATAGACGATGTCGAAGCCCTGCCCAGTCTCTGCCGCCGCTTGCAAGGTCGCCAGCGCGGCGCTTCCCGAGGCGGCCTCCGCGACCTTGAAGCCCATGCTTGCGAGCAATTCGTGCAGGATGGCACGGGCGTGCGCGTTGTCATCGACCACCAAGACGCGCCGACCCCGCGGATCCGGTCGCGGGAGCCGCGCGCGCGCGCTGTTCCTGCCGATTCCCAGGCGCGCGGTGAACCAGAATGTACTGCCTTGGCCAAGCTGGCTGGTGACGCCGATGCGGCCGCCCATCAGCTCGACGAGCCGCTTGGAGATCGCCAGGCCGAGACCGCTGCCGCCATATTTGCGGGTGGTCGAGCTGTCGGCCTGTTGAAAGCTTTCGAAGAGCCGCTGCTGTTGCTCTGGGCTCAGGCCGATGCCGGTGTCGCGGACCTCGAAGCGCAGGAGGAGTCCCTCATCAGCCTGCTCGAGCGGGCGCACGATGATGGCGACATCACCCTGCTCGGTGAATTTCACTGCATTGCCGCTCAGATTGACCAGAACTTGTCCGAGGCGCAGCGAGTCACCGATCAGGCGGTGCGGGATCGTCGGTGCGACGTCGACGATCAACTCGAGGCCCTTGGTCGCGGCGCGCTCGGCGATCTGACTCGTGACCTGCTCGAACAGCGCATCGAGCTCGAATTCGTGCCGATCCAAGATCAGCTTGCCGGCCTCGATCTTGGAAAAATCCAGGATATCGTTGAGGATGCCCAGTAGATGCTGACTCGCGCCCAGGATCTTGTTCAGATAGCCCTGCTGCGCGACGGTCAGCTCCGTCTTCAGCGCCAGGTGCGACATCCCGATGATGGCGTTCATGGGGGTGCGGATCTCGTGGCTCATGTTCGCCAGGAAGGCGCTCTTGGCGCGGTTCGCGGCCTCCGCTTGCTCCTTGGCCTCACGCAGCTCGATCTCGATCCGCTTGCGCGCGGTCAGGTCGGTATGGGTGCCAACCGCTCGGCTTGGGCGTCCCGCGCGATCGCGCGCGACCACCTTGCCGCGGCTCAGGATCCACTTGTAGTTTCCATCACGGGTGCGCAAACGGAACTCGACCGCATAGACACCCGTGGTCTCGAGCGCTTGGCGGGTCGTCTCCAGGAAGCCCTGGCGATCCTCGGGGTGCATGAGCTGGAGCAGATGCCGCTCGGTCGTGTCGCCGAGGTCGTTCGGCGAGTAGCCCAGCATCTGATAGTAGGCGGGACTGCAATACGCGGTGTTCTCCTGGATGTTCCAGTCCCAGATCCCGTCGCTGCTTGCCTCCAGCGCGAGCTGATAGCGCTCCTCGCTGATGCGCAGACGCTCGTGGGCTGTGTTCAGCTCGGCGGTACGCGCGGCCACCAGCTCTTCCAGGCGCGCATGATGTTCGGCGAGCTCGCGCTCGATCCGCAGTTTTTCGGTGATATCGTGCCAGACCACATGGATCAGTGGTCGACCCTGCCGGGCGATCCGGGTCAGCAGGACTTCGGCGGTGAATGGCGTGCCGTCGGATCGCAGGTGCTGCCACTGGAACCGATGCGCACCGGTCTCCAAGGTGATGCGCAGCAGCTCCTGTGCTTTGTCGGCGGATCGCTGACCATCCGGTTGGTATTCCGGGGAGATCTCATCGGGGGTGCGCGAGCGCAGCTGCCGCGCATCCGTGATTCCCAGTGTCTCCAGCGAGGCGCGATTGACATCCGTGAAGCAGCCATCCTCGAGCAACATCGAGGGTTGTTGGCTTTGTTCGAAGAGTGTGCGAAAACGCTCCTCGCTCTCGCGCAGATGCTCCTCGGCGGCGAGTCGCTCGGCCTCGCGTCGACGCGCGATGAAGGCCTTGCGACGATGCCCCATGACACTCGAGAGCCGCGCGGCCGCCGCATCGAGCAGTCGCCGCTCCTCGGTGAGGAAGGGCCCCTCGTCGGCGCTCGCGGTCACCGCGAGATAGGCTAGGCTGACCTGTCCACGGATCTCATCGCCGCATCGGATTGGCGCGCTCATTCGCGCGGGCGCCTGATCGGTGAAGTTGTCCGAGGCGATGATCAGTCCATCCCAGTCGATCCGCGCGGCGGCGATCTCGGGATGCTGCCAGCCCGAGGGCAGGAGCGCGACGACCGCTTCGAGCATGGCCGCGAGCGGAGTCTCGGTGGATTCGGTGGCCTGGAAGAGCCCGTACAGACACTGCTGCTCCTTGACCCGCTCGGCGAGTGCGCGGCGAGTCCTGCGCAAACCGTGTATATCGAGCAAGAGGAAGATGAGGAGTGCCGCGATCACCAATGCGCCGATCGCGACGACCGGGATCAGCAACCGGTGCTTCTGTCCGCTGAGTGCCCAGTGGGAGACTGGTGCCTGCTCACCGAGGTCCGTTGGCCCAGGCGGGCCTGACGCGGGCGGGGGGCTCACAGAGAATTCCAGTGCCTGCGCCATTGGTGTGTCGGCGCTTGGTTGAGCGGATTCGTCGGTCGCCGCGGCCGCGGCGCAGCCGAGGCTGAGCAGCAACACCGCCAGACGGCGGCGGATGCGGTTGCCCGCGCGGATCTTCCAGGCGTGCATGGAGCGCGCACCGAGCGCGGCGCCGGCCGGCGCTCGATCCAGGATCGGGATCATGCCCGGGCGGCCCCGACCGGCGCGCGGCCGGGTCGGAGCGGGTGCCGCGCGTGCCCTGCCGGAGTGGGCTCAGGTCGACGCGAGCTCCGCCTCCGCTGGGGCCTAGGATCGCCCGAAGGTCTGCGCATTGAGCGGCGCGTCGGGGGCGAGTGTCTCATAGACATGGTAGGGCACCACCCGTGACTCGAAGCGAGGACACTGACTTCGAATTGCCAGCCGAGCGTCGCGCCCATGGAGCCGATGGTCAGATCGCTGAGTGTGTTGGGATCATCCTAGCAGGATAGACGCGAGGACTGGAAGATGCCGTGCAGTTTGTCCATCGGACAGTCGAGTTTGGACAACTGTCCATTTCAGGAGGACAAACCGGCCTGCAATCACTGCGCGGTGCACTGCGATCGCGTCGAGCTGATCCCTTCTGCCGCCACCGGCCAGGATCTGGGCCCCCTCGTCGCCCTTGATCGTGTGTCTGTGCGTGCCCTGCCAGTCGGTGTCTGCCTCGGCAACCCGCGTGCGTGTCGGATCGAATTGGCAAGCGGCCTGGTTGCAGCCGCCAGCGTGCCGGGCTAACCAGGGCGCCCATCAGGACGGGGACGCAGCAGCATCGGCCCGTGCACCCAGAGAAAGAGTCCGAAGGCGCCGATCCAGCACCAACCGCTGATCATCAGCGCGTCCTGATAGTGGCCGGGCGCGCTGATCAGGACCAGACCGCGCACGGCGGCCGCAAGGTTGATCAACACGAAGGCCAGGAGGGTGAGCGGGGCCGCCCGCATGGGTCGGCCCGTGTGTCCCACGGCCACGCGCGCCATCATGCCAAGGGTGAGCACGCCGATGGCGCCGACCGTGAGGGTGTGCAGTGCGCCGCGCGGGGGCAGCGCGCTGAACGCCGGGAGGCCATCCAGGATCAAGCCGCAGGCGAGCCAGAGCAGACCGCAGTAGAGCACGGTCAACATGGGTGTCGTCCAGATCCGCGGATGGTGCCAGCCAGCCAGGCGGATCAACTGCACCACACCGAGCCCGATCGCCAGCCCGCCGGCGAGGCGGCCCATCGGCTGCGCCAGGTCGGCGACCAACAGGGCGCCGCCCAGCGCGAGACTCAGCCGCTCGGCCCAGGGGATGACGCGTGGGCGGGCGCTGGCGATCCCGCGTTCAATGAAAAAGGGCATGACCCGCCCGCTGATCAGCAGGACGGCGAGCAGCGTCAGGTCCAACATCAGACGATGGCCGCGCGGGCCAGCGCCGTCGAGCAGGCCGAGCGCATCGAGATGAACCATGAGGGCGGCCAGCGTCATGCCCCCGAATAGACCGAGAAAGACGCGATTCACGGGGTTCGGCCCCGACCAGAGCGGTCGCCAGAGGGCGGCCGCCAGGGCGGGGTAGAAGCTCAAATCCAGACCGATGATCAGCCACACCGGCGCGGGGACCCAGGGCGCGCCGCGGGCGGCGATCCAGAGCGCGGCGAGGGCTCCGAGGCGCAGTCCGGTCGGGGTGTCGATGTTGGTCCAATTTCGCACCGCCGTGAGCAGGAAACCGGCGATCACCGCGCTGAGATAGCCGTAGAGCAGCGAGTGTGCGTGCCAGCCTGGGCCCGCCAGATGGGCGGGCGGGGGAACCTGCCCGGCCAACATGCCCAGCCAGAGCAGGATCATCAGAATGGCGCTGATCCCGGCGAGTAGAAAGAAGGGGCGAAAACCGAGCGCCAGCACGGGGAGTGAACCCAGGCCGGATCGCCCCGCCCCTCTGGTTCTTGGTTCCCCGGACCCTTCGTGACCCGATCGCTTGGACTGTCCTCTCCTGGAGGCCCCGGCCCCTTCGGCGTCTGATCTCGCTGGCCCCCGGGCGCCCGATCGATGGGATTGTTGCATGTCTGCTCTCATCTCGATTTGCTCGCTGTCATCTCGAATCGCTCGCCGTCAAGCGCGCGTATAGCAATGGAAGACGCTTCGGCAGCTCCGCCGGGCGCCGGAGGACGATGTAGCCCCCGGTTCCAAACAGATGCGGCAGGTAATCGTTGCCCTGCTGATCGATGGTGACACAGAAGCAGGAGAGGCCGGCGCGCCGTGCTTCGTGAACGGCCCGGCGGGTATCCTCGATCCCATGGCGGCCTGCGTAGCGGTCGAGGTCGTTCGGCTTGCCGTCGGAAAGGATCAGCAACAGACGTCGCCCACCCGGCTGCGCCCCGAGTTGACGACTGGCATAGCGGATGGCCGCGCCCATGCGGGTGTAATCGCCCGGCTTGATCGCCGCGATGCGGCTCCGGACCGCTGTGCCATGGGGCTCGTCGAAGTCTTTCAGCGAATGGACCCGCACCGGGTCGCGACGGCGCGAGGAGAAGCCGAGCATCGCGAAACGATCACCGGTCGCCGCGAGGCTCTCGGCGAACAGGAAGAGGCTGTCGCGAATGACATCGATGACACGCGTGCGGTCGTCGATCCAGGTGTCGGTCGACAGCGAGAGATCCGAAAGGAGTAGGCAGACCAGATCCCGCGCCCCTCGGCGCATGTCCCGATAGAGCCCATCGCCGTGGGTGCCCGCGCCGGCGTGACGAGCGGTGGCGAAGCGCAGATAGGCGTCGAGATCGACCTCCTGTCCGTCGCTCTGGCCCCGCTGCCAGAGCCGGGCCGGGGCGAGCGCCTGGAATTGATGGCGCAGACGGCGCGGATCGGGACGCGTCTCCAAATGGGCCGCGAGCAGCCGCTGATAGCGGGGCCGCAAGCCGGGGCAGCGACTCAAGGCCAGCGCGGTCAGGGCCTGGCTCTCGACCAGCCAGTCGCTGCTGGGGGCGCGCTGCTGCGCGGCGAGTGCGGCCAGCCAGAGATAGGGATCGCGATTCAGCGAGCGTTCCGGAAACCGAACGAGGCGGGCCGGCAGGCCTAATGCGCGCGCGTCGCGCCAGGCCAGTTCCGCCTTGTCGTCGAGCCCGGCAATGCGCTGCAGCAGGCCGCGTCTTGCGCCATGCGCGCTGGCCTCGGTGCTCTCGACCTGCAGGCCGCCGTCGCCGCCGAGTGCGCGAAACAGGATGCCAATCCCGCCCGCGACCTCCGCGAGCGTCACCGCCGCCTGCGGATGACGCCGCTGCGAGAGCCGGGTGATGGCGCGATGCCAGAGAGTACCGACCTGCTCTTCCATGACGCCTCCTCAGTGACCGAGCGTGGTGTGCCCGAGCCAGCTGCTCTGCAACCGTCTCCGGGCACTCATGACAATGGATCCGCGGCGCCACCCGGATGCCAGGACGGGCCATGCCAGGCCGGATCCTGAGCTTGGACCGGGTTCAGCGGATCATCTGGATCAGATTCTACTCGCACCCTGTCCGGCCGACCCGTGACGACAGCACGGGCGCGCTCATCCTCGCCCCACTGCAGCAGGCTGTGTCGCGGCTCGCCATGCTGCACCTGGGTGCAGGCCGAGATTGAGGGTGGTGTCGCCGATGCCGCTCTGTCCGGCGAGAAAGTCATCGATGCCGAGTGTCCAGTCCTGGCCGAGCAGAATCGCATGACCGAGCGTGAGGTCGATGCGGAAGAGATCCAGCGGCGGTGCCAGCACGAAGAGCACGAAGAAGCCGACCTGTAACCAGGCGCGTCGCTGTTGGAGGCGGGTGCGGGTCATGGTGGTCCGGCCTGGCTCAACCCAACCCAGGCGGGTCAGCCGGCATGCCGTGCGGATCGGGCTCGCGCCCGGCGCGATGTTGTTCGGTCAGGGCGGTTTCAGTGTCGAGTCGACCCTTCGCGGCCCAGGCTGGCGAGGATGATCGCGAGTCGTTGCCGTGCCGCGGTGATCTCGACCCCACGCGCCGCCCGGTCCTCGAGCAGGTCAATGGCCTGATCAGCAAGCTCGGTGCATTGGACCGGGTCCAGGATCTCCAGGATTGCCGCGACCTCATCGAGGGTGGCAGTGAGCACGGATGCGGCCAGCTCCGCGGGTTGGATGGGCGACTCGGGATGCAGTAGATCGGCGACCAGCGGTTGTTGCAACAGCCTGAAATGGATCTCGCGCGCCTCTTCCTCCTCGGCCAATTCCTGGCGGGCGAGCGGGTCGGTCCCGGCGGCGCGCCTGACCGCCTGCATGATGAGACCGATCAGCTTGCGCAGCGCCGTTTGCTCGGACTCATGGTGCTCGGGCAACCCGCAGGACTGCTCGTAGAGACGCTCGAGCGACTCTTTCAAGGTGAGGACCAACTCGCTGCCGGCATCGGGCGGGAGCTCGACGGCACGCTGCACCAGCGCGCGAAAGTCCTCGCGAAAGGCCTCCATCTCCTCGTGATCGGCGCGTTGTGCCTCCAACAGCACCTCAGGCTCGACCTCGCGCGGTGGCCAGGCGAACAGCGGGTTTTCATGCCGGCGTCGCAGATGTCGCTCGCGACGCCCAGGTCGATGCGTGAAGGGAAGATCCATGGTGATCAAGACCTGAGGGATGATGGATGGACGGTTGGTTGGGTGAGCTTTGGTCCAGTCAAGATATGGGCTTTGTCCAAGGGTATCGACGGGATCGCGGGGAGTGGATCGGCATCGTGGGACCGGCGCAGACCAACGGCAACCGCGAGGTGCGGGCCCCGCCACCGGTCGAGGACTGAATCTTTGGCCGCTTTGCTTGTCTCTCCAGGTTGACATTCGACCGCTTCGGGACTGACCATGATCTTCGACCCTTGCTCGCTCAGACCTTGCCGCCGAGGGATCTCGGTATCATCCGGGTCACTGTCGCGCCCGGGCCTGATGCGGATCCTGCTCCTGTCGATCGCCTTGATCGGGCCGTTCGGCGCCCTGGCGGCCGCCGAGGATGCGCGCCGTGTCAACGATTATCTGGCCGGACTCACCAGTCTGCGTGCCGATTTCGAGCAATTCACCTTCAATGCCGAGCGGACCCAGATGATGCAGTCGCGGGGGACACTCAATTTGCAGCGTCCCGGTCGTTTTCGTTGGGAATACGACTCGCCCAATCGTCAGGTCATCATCGCCGACGGCAAACGGGTCTATCTGCATGATCTGGATCTGAAACAGGTCTCGCATCAGAGTCAGGGCCGGGCGCTGCGGGGGACCCCGGCACTCTTGCTGGCCGACGGCGGACCCATCGACACGCACTTCGAGGCCTCCAGGATCCCGAGCACGGACGGTCGCGAGTGGATCGAGCTCAGGCCTAAGTCCGCGGACACCGAGGTCGTGCGCATCGAGCTGGGGTTCGCGCGGGACGAGCTGGAGAGTCTCATCATGGAGGACAGCTTCGGTCAGACCACCCGACTGAATTTCTCCAAGGCTGAGCGCAATACCAGCCTGAGCCCGGATCTCTTCAAGATCGACCAGCGTGCCGTGGATGATTTTCTGGCCCTCGATTGAGCCCAGGCACTCGCTGGGATGTGGGCGGGGATGTTGCCTGAGCGCACGCCCGACACCAAGCGGTCGGTCCGGGTCCGCGCGAGCGCCGGGCGCGGCTGAGCCGCACGGGAGACCCGGATGACCGTCTCGACTCAGGCACCCCTTGCCGAGCGCATGCGTCCGAGCAGTCTGGACGGCTTCTTCGGACAGGCTCACCTGCTGGCGCCGGGCAAGCCCCTGCGTCAGGCGATCGAATCCGGCCAGCTGCACTCGATGATCTTCTGGGGCCCGCCGGGCTCGGGCAAGACCACGCTCGCGCGTCTCGTCTCCGGGGTCTCGGGGGCGCATTTTCACAGTCTTTCGGCCGTTCTGGCGGGCGTGAAGGACATCCGCGACGCGGTTGCGCTGGCCAAGCGCATTCGCGAGCAGGAGCGCCGTCCGACGCTGCTCTTTATTGATGAGGTTCATCGCTTCAACAAGGCCCAACAGGACGCCTTTCTGCCACATGTCGAGGACGGCACCCTGACCTTCATCGGTGCCACCACCGAGAACCCCTCGTTCGCGCTGAACAACGCGCTCTTGTCACGCGCCCGGGTCTATCTGCTGCGCGCCTTGGAGCCGGCCGACCTCGCGCAGGTGCTGAGGCGTGCGCTGGCCGATCCACTCCAGGGCTTTGGTCGGCGTGGTCTGCGCCTGGGCGAGGATGCGCTCGAACGGCTCGCGCAGGCCGCCGACGGCGATGCCCGTCGTGCACTCAATCTGCTGGAATTGGCGGTCCAGATGACGAGCGGAGAGGAGATCACCTCGGCCAGCATCACCGAGGTGATGGCCGGGAGTCTGCGTCGCTTCGATCGGGGCGGTGATCTCTTCTACGACCAGATCTCGGCACTGCACAAAGCGGTGCGCGGATCCGCGCCTGATGCCGCGCTCTATTGGCTGGCTCGCATGATCGACGGCGGCTGTGATCCGCTCTATATCGCCCGCCGGGTGGTGCGCATGGCGAGCGAGGATATCGGCAATGCCGACCCGCGCGCCCTCGACCTCGCCCTGGCGGCCTGGCAGGTCCAGGAGCGACTGGGCTCGCCCGAGGGCGAGCTGGCGCTCGCCCAGGCGGTCGTCTATCTCGCCAGCGCGGCCAAGAGCAATGCCGTCTATCTCGCCTGGGATGCGGCCTTGGCGGATGTCCGCGCGACCGGCTCGCTGGAGGTTCCCGTCCATCTGCGCAATGCCCCGACCAAGCTCCTCGAGGAGTTGGGTCATGGCCGCGCCTATCGCTACCCCCACGACGAGCCCGAGGCCTATGCCGCGGGTGAGACCTATCTCCCTCCGGCCTTGCAGGGACGGCGCTATTATCACCCGGTCGAGCGCGGTCTGGAGATCCGGATCCGCGAGAAGCTCCAGCGTCTTGCCGCGCTGGACGCCGCGGTCAAGGGCTGAGCCTGCCGAGGCGCCGCGTGGGCTCGCTCAGAGCGGGCCGCGCTCCTCTGGAGTCGGCACCAGTGGACGCCCAAAGGTCTGAGCATAGAGCTCGGCATAGGGCGCGAGTGTCGCGTAGACATGAGCGGGCACCACCCGCGACTCGAAGCGCGGGAACTTGCTGCGCACATAGTTGAGGTTGCGCAGCAGCTTCATCTCGACGACGGCACGGGCGAACTCCAGACCCTTGGGTCCGCGACTGCGCTGCAGGAATGCGACCAGCTTGCGGATTGGCAGGGGCGGGCGTTTCTGGCCCGGTGGGTGGCTGAGCCGCTCCATGAAGCGCGGCATCCCGCGGGTGCGGTCACCGCCCTCGCTCAGCTCGCCCATCTCCAGATCCGGACGCAGCAGATCGAAGAGCTCCTCGCCGGCCTGGGTGCGCACCATCACCCATTGCCACCCCAGGCTGGCCCCCATGTAGCCGATGGTGAGATCGCTCAAGGTGTTGGGATAATCGAAACAGGACAGGCAGGACGAAGGGAAGATCCCGTGCAGCTTGTCCATCGGGAAGTCGATATAGTTCAGACGCTCGACATGACCGTCCTCGTGACGCATCCAGAGTCTGAAGTCTTGCATGAACTCGTGATGGACCACGGTGTGAGGCGAGCGCGAGACCTGGGTGAGAAAATATTCCAGATCCGGATAGGTCACGTTGTCGCTGCAGGGGATGCCAATGACATCCAGGCGCTCCAGCCCTAGCTCGGCCTCGGCGACCCTCAGCTGATGCACCTGACAGCCGGTGCCGATCACCGCCAGACGCTTGATGCCTTGCTCGCGCACCGCGTCGATCAGACCCAGGCTCGGGGACAGGCAGGGCTTGTTGCCGGCGGTGGCCAGGACCTCGGCGGGGGTGCGCGCCAGCAGGGGTTGGGCCTTGAAGCGGGTTCCGGGCGCCGCGCCGGTGGTGATCACCGCCTCGACCCGACCCAGCTCGAGCAGACGCGCGCCCAGTGCGGTCACCATCCCGGTCCATTGGGCCTTGGGATTGGGGCGGGCCATGCGCGCGGCATGCATGGCGCGAAAGATCCCGAAGCGGCCCTCGTCGCCGTCTTGGCGGGTGCGTCCGTGCAGACGCTGCTCGATCTCGCTGGTCTGGTTGCGAACGAAGGTGCAGGTCTGCGACATTAGCAGCTTGAGACTGCTGTCGCAGAACCCGCAGTCACTACAGAGCCGCGGACGTCCCTTGAGCCGTTCGTCGCTGCTGAGCAGCGAGATCTGATCGAGCCCCTTCGAGGGGCCATCGGCGTCCAGCGGTGCGAGCTCGGCACTCGTCATGCGCGTGCCTCCGGATCCCGGCGCTCGGCTCGGCCTAGCCGGCTGGGGGCGCCGGACGACATCTTGGGATGGGACATGATGCGAATTCTCCTCAGGATCTTGGCAATCGTCTTGTTCTTGCTAGTCTTGGTGGTCGTGGTCGGGCCTTTCGTGATCTCGGCGCGGCCGAGCCCGGGCCTGGACTCGGGCACCGCGGCGGCACTGCCCGAGAGCCGTTTCGCGCGGATCTCGGTCGCGCCGGATGCCGGGCTGGACATCCATTATCTGGAGCCCTCGTCTTCCGCACCGCCCGGGTCCATGCCCTTCCTGCTGCTGCACGGCTTCACCTTCAATGCCTGGACCTGGGAGCCGGTGCTCGGGCTGTTTGCCGAGCGCGGACGGACCCTGGCCTATGATCAGGTGCCCTATGGACTGAGCGCGAAGCCGGATCCGGACGCTTGGACCGGTCCCTCGCCCTATACGAAGGAGGCGGCCATCGCACAGCTCTTCGGGGTCATGGATCGGCTCGGTCTGGAGCGCGCCGTCCTGGTCGCCAACTCCTCGGGCGGGACACTGGCACTGGAGGCGGCACTGGCTCGGCCCGAGCGGGTGGCCGCGCTGGTGCTGGTCGCGCCCTGGGTCTATGCCACACGACCGACCCTACCCGCATGGCTCGCCAGTCTGCCGCAAATGCATCGTCTGAGTCTATTCATTGCGCGCAAGCTGGGCGAGACCGGCCCTCTGCTGGGTCTCTCCTACGCGGATCCCTCGCGGATCAGCGCGGAGCGTCGGGACCACTTCCTGATCCATACCCAGGTCGCCGGCTGGGATCTGGCCTGGGGCGAGCTGCTGGCCTTGTCGCTTTCCACCCCGATCAAGGTGAGCGAGCGGCTCGCCGAGGTGAAGGTCCCGGTGCTGCTGGTCAGCGGGGATACGGATGCCCTGGTGCCGGTCGAGGACACCAAGCGGGTCGCCGAGGCCCTGCCGGACGCAACCTTCGTCATGCTGCCCGGCTGCGGTCATGTCCCTCAGGAGGAATGTCCGGACGACTTCAAGCAGGTGGTGGGTTCCTGGCTCGATGGCTTGAGCCCGTGACGCTCCGAGCGGCTCGCCGCGCGAGGAGTCGCGCATCCAAGCCCTAAAACAGGTTAAAATCCAGGGTCTCGATTCAGATTCGCGCTGTGGATCCGCACCGGTGAGCGATCCTCGTCACACCAGGCCCACGCGGTCGGTGGGTGGGACGAGGACGGCTCGGCCGTTGACGGACACCTTGACATCACCACCACTGACACCAGGTCTCGCCACCGATGCCCATTCCTTTCCCGTTCTCAGCTGTCGTCGCCCAGGAGGAGATGAAGCGCTCGCTCTTGATTGCCGCCATCGACCCCTCGATCGGCGGTGTACTGGTTTTTGGCGACCGCGGAACCGGCAAGTCCACGGCGATCCGCGGCCTGGCGGCGCTGCTGCCCAAGATGCGCGCGGCCGATTGCGCCTACAACTGCGACCCGGACGCCACTGACGATGCCGTCTGCGAGGAGTGCCGCACCAAGCGCGCCCGGGGTCCCCTCAAGAGTCGCCAGGTTCCGGTCCCAGTGGTCGATCTGCCGCTCGGCGCGACCGAGGATCGGGTCATCGGCGCGCTCGATCTGGAGCGTGCCCTGACCAAGGGCGAGAAGGCCTTCGAGCCCGGTCTGCTGGCGCGTGCCCATCGCGGCTTTCTCTATATCGACGAGGTCAATCTGCTGGAGGACCATCTGGTCGACTCGCTGCTGGACGTGGCCGCCTCGGGCGAGAATCTGGTCGAGCGCGAGGGTCTGAGCATCCGCCATCCGGCGCGCTTCGTCCTGGTCGGCAGCGGCAACCCGGAGGAGGGCGAGCTGCGGCCCCAGCTGCAAGACCGCTTCGGTCTCTCGGTGGAGGTCAAGACCCCACAGGACCTGCCCACGCGCATGAAGGTGGTGCGTCTGCGTGACGAGTTCGAGCGCGATCCCCCGGCCTTCGTGCAGAAATGGAAGCGTCAGGACGGCAAGGTGCGTCGCCAGATCCAGAAGGCGCGCGAATTCCTGCCGACCGTGACGGTCCCGGACGCGACCCTCGAGCAGGCCGGCCGGCTCTGCATGCGGCTCGGCACCGACGGTCTGCGCGGCGAGCTCACGCTGATCCGTGCCGCGCGCGCACTGGCCGCCCTGCATGAGGAGGACGAGGTCACGGATGCCCATCTCAAGACGGTCGCCACCTCGGCCTTGCGCCATCGGCTGCGCCGCGATCCGCTCGACGAGTCGGGCTCGACCAGCCGGGTGCAGCGCGCGGTCGGGGAGCTGTTCGGCGAATGAGTCATCCGGCCGTGGCCCAGTCGATCGCTCCGGGTCCCAGCCCCGCGCCGCCGCCCGGTCCAAGTGGTGCCGCGCGCTGGGAGGATGCCGTGTTGGCCGCCGCACTCATGTCGATCGATCCGATCGGCACCGGTGGGGTGGCGCTGCGCGCGCTCGCCGGACCGGTGCGCGAGCAATGGCTCACGCTCATGCGTGACCTCCAGTCACCCGCGGCGCCCTATCGGCGGATTCCTCTGCATGTCACCGACGGGCGTCTGCTCGGCGGGCTCGATCTGGCCGCGACCCTGAGCGCCGGTCGCCCGGTCGCCGAGCGGGGTCTGCTGGTCGAGGCCGATGGCGGGGTCGTCGAGCTGGCGATGGCCGAGCGGGTCGCCGCCGGGACCGCGGCCCGTCTGACCATGGCCTTCGACGCGGGCGAGGTGGTCTTGGAGCGCGACGGACTGGCCATGCGCTCGCCCGCGCGCTTCGCCGTGGTCGCGCTGGACGAGGGGGTCGGCGAGGACGAGGGGCTGCTCAATGCCTTGCTCGATCGGCTCGCCTTCCATCTGGAGCTGACCGAGATCCGCGTCCATGAGGCCATTGCCTGCGACTATGGTCTAGAGGACATCCTGGAGGCGCGTGATCGCTTGCCGGCCGTCCAGGTGAGCGAGGCGCAGATCGAGGCACTCTGCGGCATCGCGCTGGCCCTGGGGATCCCCTCGTTGCGCGCCTCCATCTTCGCCGTGCGCGCCGCCTGCGCCGCCGCCGCCCTGGCGGGGCGGGACGCGGTGAGCGAGGAGGATCTCGCGGTGGCCGCCCGACTGGTCCTGGCCCCGCGCGCGACCCAGCTGCCGCCCATGGAGCCCCCGCCGGACGAGCCGCCCCCGCCCGAGCCGCAGGAGCCCGATCAGGAGCAGGACAAGGGCGAGGAGCAGCAGCAGGAGCCCAAGGAGCTGGAGGATCGCGTCCTCGAGGCGACCAAGGCGGTGATCCCGGCCGGCCTGCTCGCCCAGCTTCAGCTCGGCAAGCTCAGACGCTCGCGCGCTCGCGCCACCGGCAAGGCCGGCGCGGTCCAGAACGCCCCGCTGCGCGGCCGACCGGCTGGGGTGCTGCGCGGCGAGCCGCGCGCCGGGGTCCGACTGAACGTGGTCGAGACACTGCGCGCCGCCGCGCCTTGGCAACGTCTGCGCCGCGAGGAGGTCGCGCGACTGCGGGGCCAACCGGACGCGGCCGATGCCGCGCGCATCGAGATCCGTCAGGACGATTTCCGCATCACCCGTTTCAAGCATCGCTCCGAGACCACCACCATCTTCGTGGTGGATGCCTCCGGCTCATCGGCCCTGCATCGTCTGGCCGAGGCCAAGGGCGCGGTCGAGCTCTTGCTCGCCGATTGCTATGTCAGACGCGACCGGGTCGCCCTGGTTGCCTTCCGCGGTCAACTGGCCGAGGTGCTCTTGCCGCCGACCCGCTCATTGGTGCGGGCGAAACGCAGCCTGGCCGGTCTGCCCGGCGGCGGCGGCACGCCGCTGGCCTCCGGGATCGACCTGGGCATGATGCTCGCCGATTCGGTCAAGCGTCGCGGCGGCACGCCGATCGTCATCATCATGACCGATGGTCGCGCCAACGTCGCCCGCGACGGCACCGGTGGGCGCGCGCGCGCCCATGAGGATGCGCTCTCCGCGGCCCGTCTACTGCGCTCGGCCGAGATCACCGCCCTGGTCATCGACACCTCGCCCCGCCCTCAACAGCAGGGTCGTGACCTGGCCGGGGAGATGGGCGCGCGCTATCTGCCCCTGCCGCATGCCGACGCCCATTCGTTGTCGCAGGCGGTACGGGTGATGAGTTGATGGGGGGCGGGGGGCAGGGGGCAGGTTGCAGCGTTGGTGCGGGCCATCGACGGGTTTGGGAATCCGCGCCGGCGGACTGGTAGTGGCCAATCCCATTTACTGAGAGGTGCTGCCGCCCGCCCTGACCAGCGGACCCCAGGACTCACTACCCCAGATCCATCCCGCCCGGCCGTACATCGAATGGACCCTCGATTCGCTGCGACTGCTGGAGACCCTCCTTGCCTTCTGGCGCCAGCATGATCAGCCTCTGCTCGGCAGCGCACCCGATCATGAGATTGCCCAGCATCTCGTGCTCATGGCCTTCCTGCATCCTGTCGTCAAGGGTCATGGCAGCCTGGAGCGCGGGTACCCACCGGCATGAGGAGGATGGACCTGAGCCTGCGCTATGGGTGCCTGACCCTTGGCAGCGAGTTCAAGGTCTGGGGCGACGCACGCCCCGATCCGCTGTCCGAGTGACTGAGAGAGCTCGACATCTATCTCGCCGGATTGGGGCTTGTTCCAACAAACCCGGATGACTCCAAATGGGGGCGTTGCAAATGACTGCGCTTAGAAGACTCTTGGATGCCATGATTGCAGGGGTTGACTGGAGCGGCATGGGAAATCCTGAGCAGGCGCGAGAACTCATGGCTGCTGTTTATGCAGAGCGGTACCATGGTGCTGCCCATCACCGTGAGCGTTATCAAACTCGTGTGAACTTGCAAAAGAAGGCAGATGTTGCCTCCTATGCGGGCTGGATCACCGCTGACAACCCAAGCTCAGGGGCTTATCAAGGTACTTCGTTCGTCTGGTTTCCAGGCACGGGAGGCAGTATTGCCGTACTGGTCATCGGAACCGACGGCTTTGGTCAGGATACACATATTCTTGGCCGCCCAGGCCATGCCCGCCGACTGCGTGCTTTACGAGCGCTTCATTCCGGGAGGATTTGGGTCAAGCCGGATCTGCTCGATCTCAGCAGCCGAATCCCTGAGACGGTGATCGGAGCTTGGCCACCAGCGGAATCAGCGATGAGGGCCTACGGTCATGTCATTTATGCCGCCGTGCCGGTGCGCGATCTTGAGGATCAGACCGCCGTTGAAGATCTGCTTGATCTTTTCTTTGTCGAGCACGATACGCCCCTGACTGGAAAGGCGCGCGAGCGATGGGGCATCCGCCAACAGGCGATCGCCGGCGCCATCTTCCCTCCTTTTGATTCCCATAAGATATTGATTTTGCTAAAGGAACGGCGGTTTCTGGTGCTTGAGGGGCCACCTGGTACCGGTAAGACCATGTGGGCCTTGCGGCTCGCCGGAAAGATCGGTTCGGTGACGAGTGTTCAGTTTCACCCAGCACGTACCTACGAGGATTTTATCGTCGGCCTGTTTCCCCGCCCTGCCGCGGACGGGCTTGCTTTTGACGTTCGGCCCGGTGATCTCCTTCGTGCCAATCAAGCGGCAACCCTTGGTCCTCATGTCCTTGTGCTCGATGAGATCAACCGAGCAGATCTGGGCCGCGTTCTCGGTGAAGCCGTCATGCTGTTGGAGGTTGGAGAGGGTTCGCGGCGTGTGCGCTTGCCGCAGGTTCCCACGGATCACCCTCCAGAACTTGAGCTGCACCCGAATCTGATGATCCTCGGGACCCGCAATACGGCCGATCGCACCATTGCCCGGATGGATATCGCCATCAGACGCCGTTTTGCCTTTGTTCAGGTTTGGCCTGAGCTGGCGGCGGTCGAAGCAGGGGGTGTGGGTCTCGCGGTGCGACTCTTTACAGACACGATCCAGACCTTTGCTGAGTTTGCCGATGAAGAGACACTGCGGCTCGTGCCAGGCCATGCCTATTTTTTGGACCCGCGCCCTGATTTAGACCCGGGCGGTCGGGAGGCTCGAGTCGCGCGACGTCTGCAACTCGAATTGGTACCCCTGTTACGTGACTATTTGGACGAACGCATGTGCGGGGGTGCCTCTGAGGCGATCGCCGGTCTCGCTGACCGTGTGGATTCGAGCGCGACCGGGTGGGTTTGATGGCTGGTTCAGTCTCGGCCGTCAAGGGGCGACGGCGTTCACCGCCAAGTCAGCTACGAAACGTCATCGCTCGACCTTTATTCCGATTAGTGGATCAGGGCGATCCCATCAGGATCCAAGCTGCGACTGTCGGCGCCACGGGTGATCATTGGATCGATGGGTTTATCCAAGCCAATCAGCCTCAACTGCGCCGTCTGGGTCTCCGCACCGAGGTGGAGACCCGTGGGGGCTTGCGATTGGTAGTGCACCCGGGGAATCATATTGGAGCGATCCCATTGCTCTCACCGGCCACGCGTCGGGTTGTCGCTGGATTGTTGGTGGCACCGCGATTTCGCTGGGCGGCGCTTGGGGCGGTCTTCCAAGCGACTGGATTTGAAGTCGAACCGCGCCTCGGTCAGGCTCCGTTGGTCCCTGGTTCGGCCCGTGAGGTCCCGCCTTGGCTCATTGCTGCTCCTGTATTGAGACGGCTCGAAGCCTTGATCGGTCGCCTCAAACGCGGTTTTGTCGAGCGCAGTGAGCCTCGTGACAGTCCTCGCGGCAGGATCGATTGGACGGCTTGGGCGCGCCAAAATCTGGGGCGGGGTCATTGGAACCGTCTACCCTGCATCTTTCCTGACCTCGACAATGACCCAGAGATTCTGGCTGCTGTCCGTTGGACGCTTGACCGTCTGGCGGAAGAACTCGCCATGCAGCAAGATTCATTGCCGAGCCGTGCTTTGCATGAGCGGATTCTCATGCTGAGTCACGAGATCGGTCCAGGCGCTCGCCGTCGGCCTGTGGCGTTGCAAAAGGGGTTGGCTGGAGGCTGGATGGCCGATGCCATCCAGTCGATGGGTTGGGTTGCCGAAAGACGGGGTCTGGGTGGTGCGCGAAGTCTTGACGGCCTTGCTTGGAACCTGGCGGCGGATCAAGTCTGGGAGGCCTGGGTTGCTGCATTCATTCGTGATTTGGCGCCTCATTTGGGGCTGATCTGGCTCGGTCGGGCCGAAGTCCGTCACCAGATCAATTGGCAGGGGAGTTTGACCTCCATGGGGGCACTGATCCCAGATACCGGTTTGCGCGGTGCCCGACGGGTCATTTGGGTCGACGCCAAGTACAAGGCGCATCTGTCCTTACTGGCTCGCCAAGGCTGGCCGGGACTGACCGAAGAGGTTCGCAGTGCGCATCGAGCCGACTTGCATCAAGCCTTGGCTTACACCGCACTAGGAAACTCGGACCACTGCGATAGCCTGCTGGCCTACCCTTTGCTTGGGGATGAAAGCCGTCCGCTGGCGACCATCGCCACTTTGGCATCAGGCCGCCGGCGGGTGCGCTTGCTGCTTGCTGGCTTACCCTTTGGTTTTCATTCACCCGCGCACCGCGAGCGCATTCTGCGAGAGTGGAAGGGGATGTTGGCGGAGCCGACTGTCGGTTGAGCGGTTCAGCAATCAAAGATGAGCGTCCGGGTCGATCAATTCTGACCTGATTCAGCCTGTATCGCCTCGCCCCGCCATCGTCGACCGACCAAGCCAGTGAAATTCGCGCCGTTCGCCGTTACACTCAGTCGCGCAAGAGCGGCCCGGTTGCCCGAGATCAGGTTGTGATCGACAAGCCGAATGCCTGATCGATCGGCTGACCCTCGCTGAATCCCTTCCGAGATGATCGAACCAACCACTCACCACTACCCACAAGGAGCTCGATATGAGTGACGCACCCCGCTGGGAGATCGAGGGGCGTGATTGGCCGAATCGCTCGAGCAGTCTGTTCGTCGAGGCGGGTGGCTTGCGGTGGCATGTGCAGCGCATGGGCGCGGGGCCGACCATCCTGCTGCTCCATGGTACGGGCGCGGCCACCCATTCCTGGCGCGCCTTCGCCCCGGCCCTGGCCGAGCGGTTCAGCGTGATCGCGCTCGACCTGCCCGGTCATGGCTTCACCAGCAGCCTGCCGGTGTCCAAGATGTCGTTGCCCGGCATGGCGGACGCGGTGGCGGCATTGCTGCGCGAGCTCGATTGCGTGCCCGAGTTGGTCGTCGGACACTCGGCCGGCGCGGCCATCGCGATCCGCATGGCACTCGACGGTGCCATCCATCCACGGGCGCTCGTCAGTCTCAATGGCGCGCTCATGCCCTGGCGCGGCATCCCGGCGCATGTCTTCGCCCCCGCTGCCAAGCTGATGGCCGCCAGCACCTTGGCGGCCCGGCTCTTCGCGTTGCGCGCGCGAAATCCGCGGGTGGTCGAGCGTCTGGTCGCGAGCACCGGCTCGACCCTGGAGCCGGCCGGGGTCGAGCTCTATCGGCGTCTGATCCGCAAGCCATCACATGTGCGTGCCAGCCTGGCCATGATGTCGAACTGGAACCTGGGGACACTCACGCCGCTCCTGGGTCAACTGGAGCCGCCGCTCTTCCTGGTCGTGGGCGAGCAAGACACCACGGTCCCGCCGGCCGAGGCTCGCCGGGTCCGCAAGCATCTCCCGAGCGCCGAGGTCATCCCCCTGCCCGGACTCGGCCACCTGGCCCACGAGGAGCGGCCGCGCGAGCTCGCCGAGCTGATCGCCGGACTCGCGCAACGTCTGGAGTCTCGCTGAGGGTCGGCCGCTGCGGCTGAAGCCGCTCCCCCCCACCTGGTGGGAACGGCTTCAGCCGCGAGCCCCGCGCAGCGAAGACGCCGACGTCAGACCCTCGCGTCAGAAGGGCAAGGCTTCAACCTGGTCGGTCGGGTTTGCGCTGCGTCACCGGAGAACTGCAATGGGCAATCAAATTTCACGACTGAGGGCGGATCAAGCGCAGCGGAACCACCAGCCTGCCGAGGGTTGGAGCCAGGCCGCGAATTCCATTCACCCCACCCCGGTGGCAGGAGGCCATCGACAAGCGTGACAGGTCTCGACCCGCTGCCTGGTGGAACCGCTGCGCTTGATCCACCCTACGGGATTTGGTCGGTTTGACGCTTTCAGGATGGCTGATGGCGTGAGACATGGATGCCGACTCATGCTGTGCAACGCCCTTCCATCACTCTGAGTGCAGGGCCTCGATGATGCGGTCCTCCAACCAGTACCGAGGTCGCCAGGGCCAGCGCCCGGCGATGAATCCGACATGGCCGCCGTGCTTGGAGAGCTCCAAGGTGATGCCGGGTCCCAGCTCATGGGCCCGCGGGATGCTGCTCGGGAACATGAAGGGGTCGTCATGGGCATGGATGATCAAGGTGGGGGTCTGGATCCGATGGAGCAGTGGTCGGCAGCTTGCTCGGCTGTAATAATCGAAGACACCGGCAAAACCGTTGAGCGGTGCGGTGATGCGGTCGTCGAATTCGTCGAAATCGCGGATGGACTCCAGATCCACCTGGAGCGGAAAGGGGCGGTCGCGAAACTTGCGCCTCAGGCTGTCCTTCAGCCGCTCGACCAGGTGACGCTGATAGATCCGCGAGACCCCCAGGTTGAGCCTCAGCATGGCATCGCGCAGGACGAAGGGCACCGACACGGCGATCCCTCGGCCGAGCAGCGGCTCCGGGCTCTCCCCGAGATGCTTGAGCAGCAGGTTGCCGCCGAGCGAGAAACCGACCGCGGCCGCCGGGGGGCCTTCGGGATCGGTGGCCAGGGCGCTCAGGACCGCCCGCAGATCCTCGGTCGCGCCCGAGTGATAGGCCCGATCGAGCCGGTTCGGCTCATCCGAGCAGCCGCGCAGGAACATGAAGATGGCTTGAAATCCCTCCTGCTCGAGACGGGCCACCAGGCTCCCGGCATAATGTGAATCCAAGCCGCCTTCCAGGCCGTGGATCACCAGGACGCGGGGTCCGCTGCCGGTGCCCATGGCCAGATCGATGAAGTCGCCATCCGCCAGCTCGATGCGTCGGCGTCTGAGTGGGGGACACGGGCGCGGTCTCGCGAGGCTCGGCCACAGGGTCTGCAGATGGGGACCGGGCAGCCACCAGGCCGGTCGAAATGTGCTCGCTTGGATGGCACCCATGGGTCTAGCTCCAGCTTCGGGTACGCCACGGGAGGCGCGCGTGTGCCCGTTGGTGACCCTGACTCGAGAGCAGATCCTGGACCGCGAGTCCAGTGTCCCGGATCGATCGACAACTCGGGTGCAAAAGTGTGTCTCCTTTGACCGAATGGGGCTGACAAAAGGCCCATCTTAGGTTAATGTCAACTCTTATTGACACCATGCAAGGTAATGCTGTCTTGACAGTCGCTCCAACATCGCTCTCACAGCCATCACCAGGTCGCGGCAAGCCGCACGCGGTCATCATCGGCAGCGGCTTCGGCGGTCTGGCCGCGGCGATCCGTCTGGGCGCGCGGGGCTTTCAGGTCACCATCCTGGAGCGTCTGGACGCGCCGGGCGGCCGCGCCTATGTCCACCAGATCGATGGCTTCACCTTCGATGCCGGGCCGACCATCATCACCGCGCCCTTCCTGCTCGACGAGCTCTGGGGTCTGTGCGGGCGCCGCTTCGCCGACGAGATCGAGCTCAAGCTCATGGATCCCTTCTACCGGATCCGCTTCGACGATGGCAAGACCTTCGACTACAACGGCGACCCGGAGGCCGTGAAGGCGCAGATCGCGCGTTTCTCACCGGACGATGTCGCGGGCTACGATCGGTTCATGGCGCACAGCAAGGCGATCTGCAAGGTCGGCTTCGAGGAGCTCGGCCATGTGCCCTTCACCCATTGGACCGACATGGCCCGGATCATCCCGGACATGGTCAAGCTCGGCAGTCATCGCACCGTCTATGCGATGGTCTGCAAATACATCAAGGATCCCTACATCCGGCAGGTCCTGTCCTTCCATCCCTTGCTGATCGGCGGCAATCCGCTGACCGTGACCTCCATCTATACGCTGATCTCCTATCTGGAGCGCAACTGGGGTGTGCATTCGGCCATCGGCGGCACCGGGGCCATCATCAAGGGTCTGGTCAGCCTGATCGAAGGGCAGGGCGGGTCCATCCGCTATGGCGCCGAGGTCGAGCAGATCCTGGTCAAGGACGGCAAGGCGACGGGGGTCAGGTTGACGTCGGGCGAGGCCGTGCCGGCGCACATCGTGGTCTCCAATGCCGACGCGGCCTGGACCTACCGTCATCTGCTGCCCGCCGAGCAGCGGCGGCGCTGGACCGATCGCAAGCTCGATCGCGCGCACTATTCGTCTGGTCTCTTCGTCTGGTATTTCGGCACCAAGCGTCAGTACCCCGAGGTCGCCCATCACACCATCCTGCTCGGTCCGCGCTATCAGGGTCTACTGACCGACATCTTCAAGCACAAGCGTCTTGCCGAGGACTTCAGTCTCTATCTGCATCGCCCGACCGCGACCGATCCCTCGCTCGCGCCGGCGGGTTGCGATACCTTCTATGCGCTGGCCCCGGTCCCCCATCTGCAGAGCGGGACGGACTGGGCGACGCAGGCCGAGCCCTACCGGGCGAAGATCGCCCGTTATCTCAGTGAAACCGTCCTGCCCGGTCTGGAGGAGCAGATTGTCTGCTCGCGCCTGGCCACGCCGCAGGATTTCCAAGATCGGCTCCTCTCCTATTACGGGGCCGGATTCAGCCTCGAGCCCATCCTCATGCAGAGTGCCTGGTTCAGACCACACAACCTGAGCGAGGAGGTGGATGGCCTTTACTTGGTCGGTGCGGGGACGCATCCGGGCGCGGGTGTGCCCGGTGTCATCTCGTCGGCCCGTGTCCTTGATACGGTGGTACCCGATGCCTCAACCTTTGCTTAAGACCAATCACGCGAGCACGGCTGATTTCGACGCCTGTCGCAAGCTGCTGCGGACTGGATCGCGCTCCTTCTACGCGGCCTCCTTCCTGCTGCCACAGCGGATCCGTGATCCGGCCATGGCGCTCTACGCCTTCTGTCGAGTCGCCGACGACGCCATCGATTGCGCGGGCAACGACCCGGGTGCGCAGGCGCGGGCGCTCGATGAGCTGCACGAACGGCTCGACCGCGTCTATGAGGGGCGCCCGGTCGCTGTCTATACCGACCGAGCCCTGACCGATGTCGTCGACTGCTTCAGCCTCCCCAAGGCGCTGCTCGAGGCCTTGCTCGAGGGCTTCGAATGGGATGCCCAGGGTCGGCGTTTCGAGGATCTCTCCGGTGTCTATGACTACTCGGCGCGGGTCGCCGGGACGGTCGGCGCCTTGATGGCCGCCTTGATGGGGGCGCGCAGCGCGCAGCTGGTCGCACGCGCCTGCGACCTGGGCGTGGCCATGCAGTTGACCAATATCTGCCGCGATGTCGGCGAGGACGCCCGCAACGGTCGGCTCTATCTGCCGCTGCAGTGGCTGCGCGAGGCCGGGATCGATCCGGAGGCCTGGCTGGCACGGCCGGTCTTCAACGAGGCGCTCGCCAGCGTGATCGAGCGTCTGTTGCGCGCCGCCGATGTGCTCTATGTCCGCTCCGATGCCGGGATCGGTGCCTTGCCCATGGGCTGCCGCGCCGGGATCAATGCCGCGCGTTATCTCTATGCCGAGATTGGCCGCGAGGTCGAGCGTCAGGGTCTGGATTCGATCAATGGTCGCGCGGTGGTGCCGGCGACGCGCAAGGTGCAGTTGCTGGCGCCCATCCTCGGGACCGCGGTGCTCTCGACGCGCTATGTCTCGGCGCCTCCCTTGGAGGAGACCCGCTTCCTGGTCGATGCCGTGGTCTACTCGGGCCGCCGTGGCGCCGAGTCCGATGCCAAGGCGCCCGCCGGAGGCGTCGGCGAGCGTGTCATCTGGGTCCTGGAGCTCTTCCAGCAGCTCGAGGAGCGCGAGCGCACGGGTGTTCGCCAATACAGCTGATCCAGCGAATCCGAGCGCCCTGTCCCGCTGAAGCGGCGCGTGTCAGCGCGCCGCTTCAGCCTTGATCGAGCCCAGCAGGCTCCAATCGGACATGGTCGGTCGTGGGATGATCCTATCCTGAGTCCTGATCCGCCCGCGTGGCGAGCGGATCCTCACCCGTCCAGCCCAACCGCGCCAGGTTGCGCTCGACCTCCTCATGATCGCTATAGGGCGTCTTGCTCCCGAGCGCGTCGATATAGCGCTCATGGCCCTTGCCGGCGAGCAATGCCACCCAGTGCTCTTGCGCGGGCCGCGCGTCGAGAAAATCGAGCAGGCAGGCGATGGCGCGCGGGCGCTCGATGACGACCCGTCGCCCCTCCTTGGGCATGCCGGTGAGGATGTCGGCAATGATGCGCTCGGGGTCTTCGCAACGCGGGTTGTCCGAGGTGACGATCACCTGATCCGAATGACGGGCGGCCACCGCACCCATCAGCGGGCGCTTGCCGCGATCGCGCTCGCCACCACAGCCGAAGAGTGTCGCGATCCGCGCCGTCGGGAAGGCCTGGCGGATCGCCGTCAAGATGGTCTCAAGTGCGTCCGGCGTGTGGGCGAAGTCGATCACCAGGGTGCGGTTGCCGATCACTCGGCAGTCGAAGCGTCCATCGACGGCGCTCAGATGTCGCCAGTCAGGGCGCGCCGCTCGCCCCAGAATGCCGTCGGCAAGCGCGCTGGCCAGCGCATAGTTCTGCCGATTGTGCAGGAGCGCGAGGAAGGGGCGGGTGCTGATCGCCTCGGCGGGGAGTGTGGCGGCGCTCAGCAGCTCGATCGGGATCGGCGATGGTCGCTCGCGGTGCAGGCGTTGCGCCACATCCGTGCTGGTGGTGTAAAGACGTCCATCCGCGACGATCAGATCCAGGATCCGTGCCTTGGCCGCGAAATAGGCCGATTCGTCACCATGATAGTCGAGATGATCTTGGCTGAAATTGGTCCAGGCACCATTCTGAAGCGGGATGCCATGCGCGCGGCCCTGATCCAAGGCGTGGCTGCTGACCTCCATGGCGACGACATCGTAACGTCCGCGATGGGCGTGGAGCAGACGACGCAGCTCGATCAGCGGCGGGGAGGTGAAGCCGGTTTGCAGCAAGGGCTCGCCGGCGAGTGAGACCCCGAGCGTTCCGATCGAGAGCGCGCGGGAGCCATGCGCGGTCAGGATCGATTCAAGATACTTGACCGTGGTGGTCTTGCCGTTGGTGCCAGTGACACCGAGAAAGTGACTCGCGCGGTGATCCAGTGGATAGACCAGGTCGCAGAAACGCGCGACCACGCCAGCCCAGTCGGTGGGGCGGACGACATAGATCCCCTGATCGGGCAAGGCGTCGAAACAGTCCAGCATCCGGTTGGTCACCAGCACCGCGAAGCGGCCGCCGGCCAGATAGCGTCGATACAGCTCGGCATCCGTGCGACCGTCATCCAAGCGCTGAAAGAAGAGGATCGAGCCGGGATCGCAGTCGTCCGCCCGCCATTGGATATTGGTGAGAGTGCGCGGCGTCACGGCCGCGCGACGCCAGAGGACAGCGAGCGAGTCGAGGAGTTGAGAGAGCGGATCCTGCGGCATGGAGGTGATGATGGCTTGGAACGGATGCTCGATGATACTCGGGATCCATGCCGTCAAGTGAGTCGGAGACCCCTGTCCCCTGATCGCTCCATTTGACTTTTCCTGCTCGTGAGCCACGCTTGTGGTAGAGGCGGCGCAGTCGCATTGCAGCGTCGGCCGGTCGGCTCCTCCATGGTTGCCGTCTCCGCGTGGCCTGAGTGTGGCCGAGGGGGCCGATCGGCCGTCCCATCAAGCGTTGGAGATCTGTCATGACAATCGCGGCACGTGTCGAAAAGGTGCTCCGTGATCACGGGGCGCATTACAAGATCATCTCTCACCGGGCAACCGGCTCCACCCATGAGTCCGCCGATGCGGCTCAGATCCGCGAGGACCATATCGCCAAGGCGGTCGTCGTGCGCGACGGGTCGTTTCGCGCCGTGGCGGTGATTCCTGGCGATACCTGGTTGGATATCAATGCCTTGAGCCAGGAGGCCGCGCGTGATTTCGAGCTGGACGAGGAGTCGGATCTCAAGGCGTTGTTCCCCGACTGCGAGCCGGGCGCTGTTCCGCCGGTGGGGTTCGCCTACAATCTGGATACCTTCGTGGACGAAGGCTTGGAGAGCCTGTCGACCGTCTATTTCGAGGCCGGTGATCACACCCATCTGATTCGTGTCAATGGCGAGACATTCGCCGGGCTGATGGACGGGGTCCGGCATGGTCGCTTCACCTTCCAAGGACATGCGCTCTAGATCCAGCATGACGTGGATGGATGCTGGAGGTTGGTCACAGGGTGACACCGGAGGGCCGGGTGCGGCCTGACGCGAAGCCTGGCCCGCGGTCCAGGGGCTGGCGGCCGCATCCACTATGACTGATCGGCTCGATCATGGACAATGGTGTCCGATGCTGACTCCGGGAGATCAATGGCGCGTCGAGCGCCCCTGGTGAGCGGGTCCGCAGCGGTGCTCGACATCAGCGAGCGGCCGGTGCGTCATGCGGCGGCGCCGGTGTGCGAGATTCCCACGGGTCGACTGATCCGCCTCTCCCCGGGCCGGTTGTGGCCCCCCAGGTGCAAGAGATCCCAATGTCACGACCCACACGCGCCCGCGTGCGCCTCGACGCGCTCAGGTCCAACTATCGTCTCGCCAAACGTCTGTCGCCCGGAGCCAAGGTGCTGGCCGTCGTCAAGGCCAATGCCTACGGGCATGGGGCGGTGGCGGTCGCGCGCGCGCTCGCGCCAGAGGCGGATGGTTTTGCGGTCGCCTGTCTGGAGGAGGCATTGGAGCTGCGCGAGTCTGGTGTCCAGGGCATGATCCTCCTCCTCGATGGGATCTTCTCACCCACCGAGATCCCCCAACTCGATCAGACGCGGCTCACGACCGTCATCCATAGCTGGTTGCAGGTCGAATGGGTGTTGGCGGCGCGTCCCGCGCGGCCGATCGATTGCTGGCTCAAGATCGATTCCGGGATGCACCGCATCGGTCTGGCCCCGGAGGAGTTGGCGCGCGCCTACGCCGTGCTGCGGGCCTGTCCGCATGTCGGCGCGGTGGTTCTGATGTCACATTTCGCGCGGGCCGACGAGCCCGATCATCCAGCCACCGAGCGCCAGCTCGCGTGTTTCGCGGGGGCGGCCGGGGCGCTCCCCGTCCCCGTCAGTCTGGCCAATTCGGCCGCGCTCCTCACGCGCCCGGACGTCCATGCGGACTGGGTGCGCCCTGGGATCATGCTCTATGGTGTGTCGCCATTCGGCGTGGCGGCGAGCATCGCGCTGCGCCCGGTCATGACCTTCGAGTCGGCGCTGATCGCCAGGCGCGACCTGGCCCCCGGCGAGGCGATCGGCTACGGTGGGCGATTCGTCTGCGAGCGACCGACGCGGGTCGGGGTCGTTGCGGCTGGCTATGCCGACGGTTATCCACGACATGCCCCGGATGGGACACCAGTCGCGGTCAAGGGGCGCCTGACCCGGATCATCGGACGGGTCTCGATGGATCTGCTCACATTGGATCTCACCGATCTCGCGGATGCCGACATCGGCGATCCAGTCGAGCTGTGGGGCGAGACGGTGCCGGTCGAGGCGGTGGCGCAGGCCAGCGATACCATCCCCTACCAGCTCTTCACCAACCTGAATCGTCGCGTGCCGCTGGTCTTCGAGATGGGCGATGATCCGGGTTTGACCCAAGTCACCTAGGCTCTGGACAATAGACACATGTCAGACTCAACTGGGCCCTCCGTCATGATCCCGACCGCCGAGCGCACCGTCACCCCGCTTTCCACGATCCGCGAGGTCAAGCCTGGGAGCTTCATCTTCGAGCGCTCATTGGCCTTGCCACCAAGCTTCTGCGATACCGTGATCGAGCGCTTCGAGGCCCATCCCGAGCATCAGTACGCCGGGCGGGTCGGCCAGTTGCGCACCGAGGACCCGGGGGTGAAGCGCACCACCGATCTGGTCGTGAGCAACAAGCCCGACTGGGCCGATGTGGATCGGATGTTCTTCAGCTCGCTGGCGGCGGCGATCAACGAATTCCGCCAGACCTATCCCTACTTCAAGGGACCTTTCAAGGACGAAGGCTATCAGGTTCAGCGCTACCGGGCGGGCGAGTACTATCACTGGCATATCGACGGCGGTAGTCACGAGCTGAGCCAGCGCCAGCTGGTGGCGCTCTGGTACCTGAACGACGTGCCTGGGCCGGGCGGGGAGACTGAATTTCTCTACCAAGAGGTCGCGCTGCGTCCCGAGCGTGGCAAGTTGGTTCTCTTCCCACCCTTCTGGACCCATGAGCATCGCGCCGCGGTGATGCACGAGGGCGTCAAATACATCGCCACGACCTGGGTGGTCTTCGCCTGATGCCCGAGGCGTCTCCGACCCTGCTGGCGATCATCGAGCTGGGCGGCTATCCCAATCTCGCGCCGCTCTATCGCGAGCTGGGTTTCGTGGCGGAGGTCGTCGGCTCACAACGCAAGGCGCTGGCGTCACTCAAGCGGCGAGTTCCGGATGTCATCGTGGCCGAGTACAACTTCCAGTCCGATTTCCGCGATCGCACGAGCAACCTCGAGACACTGATGGCGCTGTTGCAGCGCCATCCAGAGGTCAAGTTGATCTGTTTCTATCCGCCCGAGTATGGCCACAAACTCGCGGCCTTGACCGAGCGCTTCCCCATCTTCGAGGCCATTGCCTTTCCGCTCGAGGTGACGCGTGTGGAGGCGGCGCTGAGGCGCGCGATCGGCGCGCCCCCTTAGTCTGCACTTGCTCAACGGGCCGCTTCGCTGTCAGCGGTTCGCGGGCGGCGCAAGCCGTTGGCACTCGATCCGCTGGTTGGGGCGGTCAGGACTCTTGCAGCAGCGCATGGCAGGCCAAGGGCACGGGTGGCTCGGTTCGCGCGCCGCCACCGGCGCGTGGCGCCGGGTTGAGCGCCTCCTCGCTGAACCACCAGGCGAGATCCGCGCCGCAGCCGGTGCCTGCGGGCAGGGCGGCCTGAGACTCGCAATCCGGGCTGCCGGGGGGGCAGTTGAGCCTGACATGCATATGGGCATCGTGCCCCCACCAAGGCCGGATCTTGCGCAGCCACGCCTGATCGGCGCCGGCGTTGCACAGTGCCTGCTTGATGGCGGCATTGACGAAGATGCGATCGACCCGCGGGTGACGCGCCGCCGACTCGATGAGTTGGTACTGTGCCTGCCCCCACGCCGGACTGACCGAGCGACCACCGGCGGCGACCATGCTGGGTGGGTCGCCACGGTCGTCCATCAGGCGTCGAGCGGCCGCGGGCGAGTCGGCGAAGGTGAGCCAAACATCCACGTCCAGGCCGTTCTGGTGGCTGCGGTGCGAGGAGGGCATGCGCCCGCCACGCGGTTGGCTGAGGTCACCGATCATGACGAGACGCTCGCCGCGGGGCTCTTGGGCGCGGCCCAGGTCGGCGATGAAGCGCAGCAACTCGGGGTGGCCATAATAGCGATTGCGGTAGCGGCGGATGCTGACATACCCGGGTCCGCTCTCGGGCAGTGCCGCGGCGCCGCCGATACAGCCGTTGGAGACGCCACCGATGACACGCGACGGACCCGAGCTCGGGACGGCGACCTCGGCCCAGGGCGTTGCCTGGGTGGTGCCGGCTGCGAGCAGCAATGCGAGCGCGATCAGGAGCGGCGCGCCCTGGCGCCACTGCCACCGACCCGAGCGATCTGAATGAATCATCCGGCCTTCTCCTCGACGAATGAACGACAATCCTGATCCGACGCAGGCATCACTGCTCCACGCCCTGCTGGAGCGCCTCGTAGCGGGCCTTGAATGCCTCTTGGCGCATTCGCGTGGCGTCTTGCTCGGTCGGCGCCAGCGGCGAATCCTGCCAAGTCCCGCTGGCGTGATCGAAGATCGAGAAGCGATAGCCCCGGCCGACCTTGAAGACACTGGTCACGTCCTTGCCGGCCTGCGCCATGGCCTCGAGCTTGCCGAGTCCCGCGGGGGCCGGGGTCGCCGCGGTCTGGGTCGCGGTGTCGGTGGAGGCCGCTGGGCCATCATGGGCGGCCAGCTTGAAGCACGTGTTCTGGATCTCGCCCTGGGTGTCGAGCTCGACCGACTCCACACCCGGCAAGCGAGAGAGGATGTAGCCCGCCATCATCATGCCGAGCTTTTGGTTCTCCGATTCCAAGGCAGTCAATAGTTTGTCCGCGACGATCTGACAGCGTTGGATCTGATCGGGCCGCGCCACCCATTCGCGGCTCATCTGCCAGCCCGCGTCCATGTCGCGATCCAGACGGTCGAAGACGTCTTGACCCTGGCTGATCAAGACATCGGGGACATTGAGCTCATAGATCTGATCGTCGATGATGGCATTCAGAATCATCGGTCGCCTCGCGTATCGATGTGGACTGGTCCAGATTCTAACCCGGACCCGGCGAAAGCCAATCCGTCATGTGAAATGGAGCACATCATGTTGTTGAGCATCCCGGATCTACTGAACCCGGCGCAGATCATCAAGATCCATGAGACACTGGCCGGGGCGACCTTCATCGACGGCAAGCTGAGCGCTGGGTTTGCCGCCAGTCGGGTCAAGCACAACGAGGAGCTGCAGCCCGATCCCGAGCGAATGCAGCGGCTGGTGCGCATCATCATGGCCAGTCTGGGCCATCATGAGACCTTCCGATTCGGAGTCCTCCCGCATCGCGTCGCCGACCCCATCTTTGCGCGCTATCAGCCGGGCATGGCCTATGGCGAGCATGTCGACGATCCGATCATGGGGTCGGTCAGTCCGCGCTTTCGCTCCGATGTCTCCATGACCATCTTTCTCAACCCGCCCGCCAGTTATGATGGTGGCGAGCTGGTGATCCGCACCCCCTTCGGCGAGCAGTCGGTCAAGCTCGATGCCGGCGCTGCGGTCGTCTATCCCTCCGCGAGTCTGCATCGTGTGGCCCCGGTGACCCGTGGCGAGCGTCTGGTCGCCCTGACCTGGATCCAGAGCTATGTGCGTGATCCAGCCCGGCGCGAGCTGCTCTATGAGCTCAATCTGGCGCGCGAGCAGCTGCTCAAGACCGCGCCGGGCGAGACGACCACCGCCTATGTCGACCGCTCCTATGCCAACCTGTTGCGCATGTGGGGGGAGCTCTAGCGCGCCTGCGGCGCGGCGCCACGCAGCGATCGGGGTGGCCTCGTCGTGACCCGCCACTCAGCCGCCGCCGAGGCGCAACATCGCGAGCTAGCGATCAGTCCAACGATGCACATGAGGACACGGAGACATCACCATGCCGGTCTATGAGTTTTATTGCCCCGACTGTCATGCCATCTTCAATTTCTTCTCGCGAAAGGTGGATACCGAGACCCATCCGGACTGTCCACGCTGCGGTCGTCCGCGGCTCGATCGACAGCCCAGCCTCTTTGCGATCAGCCGTGGCGCGGCAGGGATGAGCGAGGCGGAGGATGACGCGGGCCTGCCCGCGGGGCTCGATGAGGGGCGTGTGATGGATGTACTCGCCAAGATGGCCGGTGAGCTCGAGCGTCTGGACCAGAACGACCCCAAGCAGGCGGCGCAAACCATGCGCACGCTCTTCGAGTCGACTGGTCTGACGCTCGGCGACGGCATGGCCGAGGCGATCCGTCGCATGGAGGCGGGTGAGGATCCGGAGCAAATCGACGCCGAGCTCGGCGACCTGCTCGATCAAGAGAGTCCATTCGGCACGGAGGCCGGGGGCCATCCCGCGGATGCCTTGAAACGTCTGCGCCGCGACTGGCTGCCGCCGGCGCGCGACGATACCTGGTATCCGCTGCGCGCGGGGGATGAGCCGCACGCCGGCGCGCTCGGCTAGGCCCGCACACCCAGGCCAATCGCGCGATCCGCCAGCGCGGGCGGTGTGCCCCCACGTCAGCCCGGGGCCGCACCCACCGCCCGATGCAGTGCCTTGATCGCCCATGCTACACTCGATCCCGTTCGACTCACCCTCAACTCACTCTCAACCCGCGGCAAGGATATGACCAGGCAGAAGACCTACCTCGTGATTTCGGCGCTCGGCGAAGACAAGCCCGGAATCGTCAATCAGATCTCTCGAGTCGTGCTCGAGCAGGGTTGCAACATCGAGGACAGTCGCATGACCGTACTCGGTGGCGAGTTTGCCGTCATCATGTTGGTCGAGGGCAAGTGGAACACGCTCGCCAAGATCGAGAACGCACTGCCCGAGCTGGAGCGTCAGCTCGGCATGACCATCATCTGCAAGCGGACCGGGGAGCGTGCCACGGGGCGCAACCTACTCCCGTACGCGGTGGACGTGGTGTCGATGGATCATCCCGGAATCGTGAACAATCTGGCGGGATTCTTCGCCGATCGCCGGATCAATATCGAGGACATGTCCACGACCACCTATGCCGCGGCCCATACCGGGACACCCATGTTCGCGGTGCACATGACCGTCGGGATCCCCGGCGACGTGCATATCGCCGGGTTGCGCGAGGAGTTCATGGACTACTGTGACGGATTGAACCTGGACGCCGTGCTCGAGCCGATCAAGGGTTGATGGCGGGACGCGGCGGGTCACGGCCAGACTCGATCACCGACCGGGGCGTGCTCGATCCTCTGGATCGAAATGTCCGCGGGATGCCACCATCTCCTGTGCCGTCGGCCATTTCAGTCAACCCGAGGAGACATCCAGCATGAGCATGAAGATCGGCGAGACCATCCCGGACCTCGAGCTGACCGCGACCGGGGACAAGCGCATCAAGCTCTCGGACTATCGTGGCCAGCATCTCGTCCTCTATTTCTATCCGAAGGCCAGCACACCCGGCTGCACCCAGGAGGGACAGGACTTCCGCGATGCCGCCGATGCCTTCGCCGCCGCCCAGACCCGCATCCTCGGGGCCTCGCGCGATGGTCTCAAGGCCCAGGAGAACTTCAAGGCGAAGCAGGGGTTCCCGTTCGATCTGATCGCGGACAAGGATGAGGCGCTCTGTCGAGCCTTCGACGTGATCAAGATGAAAAAGATGTATGGCAAGGAGAGCCTGGGTGTCGAGCGCAGCACCTTCCTGATCGATGCCGAGGGCGTGCTGCGTCGCGAATGGCGTGGGGTCAAGGTCGCCGATCACGTCGCCGCGGTCCTCGCCGCGGCACGCGATCTCACTGAAGGCTGACAGAGGGTGGCATCATGATCAAGCGCGCCGACGACAAAACCTGCCTGTTCGTCCTCGACACCAATGTGTTGATGCATGATCCCACGGCCATCTTTCGGTTCAAGGAGCATGACATCTATCTGCCGATGATGGTCCTGGAGGAGCTCGATCAAGGCAAGAAGGGTCTGTCCGAGGTCGCGCGCAACGTGCGCCAGGTCACGCGCTTCCTCGATCAGCTGATGTCCGGGGCGGACAAGGCACAGATCGATTCAGGTCTGCCCATTGGTCCGATCTCAGCGAGCGGTGGGGGGCTGCTCCTGCCGGCCACCGGTCGGCTGTTCTTCCAGACCGAGCCGCTCGGTCTCGATCTGCCGACGACCTGGCCTGGAACCGCGTCTGACAACAATATCCTTGGCACTGCACGTGCGTTGCGTGAGCGCCGTGCCGACCGTCAGGTCATCCTCGTCTCCAAGGACATCAACCTGCGGATCAAGGCCGCGGTGCTCGGGATCCCAGCCGAGGATTACTCCAACGACCAGGTCCTCGACGACGTCACGCTGCTCTACACGGGGCTCGATGTGCTCCCGGATGACTTCTGGGAGCGTCACGAAAAGTCGCTCGATGCCTGGAAGGAGGAGGGTCGCACACTCTATCGGGTGGAGGGGCCGGATCTCGCGGATTGGTATCCGGCTCAGTGTCTCGCGCTGGGCGAGGAGGGTACCTTCGAGGCGATCGTGCGCGAAAAACGCACCCCGACCGAGGCGATCATCGAGCTGGTGGAGGATTATCGCTCGCCGCGCCACAATGTCTGGGGCATCACGGCGCGCAATCGTGAGCAAAACTTCGCGCTCAACATGTTGATGGATCCGAGCCTGGATTTCGTGACCCTGCTCGGCACCGCCGGGACCGGAAAGACCTTGCTGGCATTGGCCGCCGGTCTCGCGCAGGTGCTGGATCGCAATCTCTATCGCGAGATCATCATGACCCGGGTCACGGTCCCGGTGGGCGAGGATATCGGCTTTCTCCCCGGCACTGAGGAAGAGAAGATGACGCCCTGGATGGGCGCGCTCATGGACAACCTGGAGGTGCTGACACGTCCCGAAGGTGGCGAGTGGGCACGCGCCGCGACCAACGACCTGATCCGCAACCGCATCCGCATCTCCTCGCTCAATTTCATGCGCGGCCGGACCTTCCTCAACAAGTACATCATCCTGGACGAGGCGCAGAACCTCACCGCGAAGCAAATGAAGACGCTGATCACGCGGGCTGGGCCAGGGACCAAGTTCGTCTGTCTCGGCAATATCGGCCAGATCGATACACCCTATCTGACCGAGACCACATCGGGCTTGACCTATGTCGTCGACCGGTTCAAGCAGTGGCCCCACAGCGGGCACATCACGTTGATCCGTGGCGAGCGCTCGCGACTGGCCGATTTCGCCTCGCAGGAGCTCTAGACGTCGAGCACCCATCCGTGGGAGGTGTCGCGCCCTGGTGTGGATCGGCACTCGGCGTCAGTGGTCGAGGCGGCGTCGCGGGTCGGCAGCGCGCCGCCCCGCGATCTGGCCTCGCGATCGGGACGTCAGGCCGAGTGGTAGCTCAGCACGCGCTCGACCTCGTTCTTGGAGCCCAGGATGACCGGAACACGTTGATGCAGGGACTCGGGCTGGAGGTCGAGGATGCGCTCGGTACCCGTGATGGCCCCGCCCCCGGCCTGCTCGACGATGAAGGACATGGGGTTGGCCTCGTAGAGCAGACGCAGCTTGCCGGCCTGGCCCTTGGCCTGCATCTTGGTATCGGTCGGGTACATGAAGATCCCGCCACGGGTCAGGATGCGATGCACCTCGGCGACCATGGAGGCGATCCAGCGCATGTTGAAGTCCTCGCCGCGCGGGCCTTCCTTGCCGTCCAGACACTCTTGCACGTAGCGCTTGACCGGCGGCTCCCAGAAGCGCATGTTCGAGGTGTTGATCGCGAATTCGCGGGTCTCGACCGGGATCCGCATCTTGGGATGCGTGAGGATGAACTCGCCGATGTTCTGATCCAGGGTGAAGCCGTTGACGCCGTTGCCGGTCGTGAGCACCATCATGGTCGAGGGACCATAGAGCGCGTAGCCGGCCGCGACCTGTTGGGTGCCGGCCTGCAGGAAATCACGCGCGGTGGGGTTTTCGCCGCCGCCGGGGCAGCGCAGGATCGAGAAGATGGTTCCGACCGAGACATTGACGTCGATGTTCGAGGAGCCGTCGAGCGGGTCGAAGGTGAGCAGATATTTACCGCGCGGATATTTTGCGGGGATCTCGTAGATCTCGTCCATCTCCTCGGAGGCCATCGCCGCGAGGTGTCCGGCCCACTCGTTGGATTTGATGAACACCTCGTTGGAGAGGACATCGAGCTTCTTCTGGGTCTCGCCCTGGATGTTCTCGCTCTCGGCGCTCCCGAGCACACCCACCAGCGCCCCATGGTTCACCATGTTGCTGATGACCTTGCAGGCGGTCACGATATCGTTGAGCAATGACGTGAAGTCGCCGGTCGCGCCGGGTACGTGGCGTTGCTCCTCGATGATGAATTGGGTGATGGTGGTGCCGTTGTGCATGGGCGTCCTCGTTGGTTGATCTCGTGACAGCAAAATTTCATCGATAGTATAAGGTTTTGTCGCCCTTCTCGAAACCCGCGTCGGGCGATGGATAATGACCGTCAAGCCACTGCGCCGGCGGCACTGCCGCGGCGCATCGGACAGATCGACAATCCAGTGCCATCCACCGATCGCTCAAATACCGAGACGCCAGCACTCGCACGGCTCAAGTCCCATCTGCTCGAGCGTCACCGCGGGCGCATCGTCGCCGAATCCATCCAGCCTGCCCAACCCGCGTGCTGGCGTGATCTTCCCGCGGATCTCGCCCCGCCGCTCGCCCAGGCGCTCGCCCGCTCGGGCCGGCCGCGGCTCTATCGTCATCAACGCGAGGCCTGGGATCTGGCGCGCGCCAAACGACACCTGGTGGTCGCCACCCCGACCGCCTCGGGCAAGACGCTCTGCTACAACCTACCGGTCCTCGACGCGGTGCTCGCGCGCGGACGCAAGGCGCTCTATCTCTTTCCGACCAAGGCGCTCGCGCAAGACCAGGTGGCCGAGCTGCTGGATCTGAGCCGTGCCGTCCAGGCGGCTGGCGGAGCGGGTGTGAAGGCCTTCACCTTCGACGGTGACACCCCAGGCGATGCCCGCAAGGCGGTGCGCACGCGTGGCGATATCGTGCTCAGCAACCCCGACATGCTGCATCAGGCGATCCTGCCCCATCACACCAAATGGGCCCAGTTCTTCGAGGGACTGGCGTATGTCGTGGTCGACGAGCTGCATACCTATCGGGGTGTCTTCGGCGCGCACGTGGCCAATGTCTTGCGGCGGCTGCGACGGATCTGTCGCTTCTATGGGGTCGAGCCGACCTTCATCTTCGCCTCGGCCACCATCGCCAATCCGGCCGAGTTGGCCGAACGACTCTGTGGCGCGCCGGTCACCGCGATCACCGAGTCGGGCGCACCTCGGGGCGAGCGTCATCTCTTGCTGTGGAATCCGCCGGTGATCAATCCGGATCTCGGGATTCGCGCCTCGGCACGCTCACAGAGCACGCGGATCGCGCGGGCCGCGGCCAAGCTGGGCCTCAAGTGCATCGTCTTCGCGCGCTCGCGTCTCATGGTCGAAGTGATCACCAAGTATCTCAAGGACATCTTCGACCGTGATCCGCGACGGCCGCCACGCGTGCTGGCCTATCGCGGCGGGTATCTGCCGAGCGAGCGGCGCCGCGCCGAGCAAGCCATGCGCGCCGGCGCGGTGGATCTGGTGGTCAGCACCTCGGCCTTGGAGCTCGGGGTCGACATCGGTGCCTTGGATGTCTCGGTCCTCAACGGTTATCCGGGCACGGTCGCCGCGACCTGGCAACGCTTGGGGCGCGCCGGGCGACGCCTCAAGCCCAGTCTGGGTGTCCTGGTGGCGACCAGTGACGCACTCGATCAGTACATGATGCGCCATCCCGAGTTCTTCTTCGCGGCCTCGCCTGAACATGCGCGGATCCATCCCGATCAGCTCCTGATCCTCATGGATCATGTGCGGTGTGCCGCCTTCGAGCTGCCCTTCAGCGATGGCGAGTCGTTCGGCGCGGAGGCGCTCGAGGAGATGCTCGGCTATCTGCGTGACGAGGGACTCTTGCAACATCAGGGCGAGCGCTGGTTTTGGGTCGCCGACAGCTATCCGGCCAACGCCGTCTCGCTGCGCTCGGTGGCCGAGGGCAATTTCGTCGTCATCGACACCAGTGATGGACGCCAGACCGTGATCGCCGAGGTCGATTACAGCAGTGCACCGGGCACGCTCTACGAGGGGGCCATCTATCTGATCCAATCCCAGCCCTATCAGGTGGAGCGGCTCGATTGGGTGGGGCGCAAGGCCTTCGTGACCCGCACCCGGGCCGACTATTACACCGACGCGATCGACTACACCCGATTGAAGATCCTCGATCGTTTCGAGTGGCGCGCCCATGGTCGGGGCGCGGCGGCGCACGGCGAGGTCCATCTGGTGCGCCGCTATCCAGGCTACAAGAAGATCCGCTATTACAGTCACGACAACGTCGGCTATGGTCATATCGATCTGCCAGATCAGGAGATGCATACCACCGCGCTCTGGTGGCAGGTCGAGCCGGACGCGCTGGAGACGGCGCTGCCCGATCGACAGCAGGCGATCGAGGGCTTTCTGGGGGCAGCCTATGCGCTGCATCATGTCGCCGCATTGCGTGCCATGGCCGAGATCCGAGACCTGGGTCGCGCGGTCGGTGATGGTCAAGGCACCTGGTTCGCCGTGATGGGCGCGGCGGGTCGCGGGCAGATCCAGGGTCCTGACGGCGCGCCACGCGATCCGCTGGCCGATCAGCGGTTCGAGCCGACCCTCTTTCTCTACGACAACTACCCCGGTGGGGTCGGGCTCTCGGCGCCGCTCTTCGACGATGCGCCGCGGTTGGTCGCCGACGCGCGCGATCTGGTTGGCGCCTGTGCCTGCACGGGCGGCTGTCCGGCCTGTGTCGGACCCGTGCTCGGGGCGGATGAGCGGCTCGCCATCACCCCGCGGCAAGCGGCCCTGGCGGTGCTCGATCTCTTGCGCTAGCGCGCGGCCGGTTGGTGCCTTCGAGATGACACTGAAGGATCGTCTCCAACGACTGCGGGGGACCCTGCCGAGCCCGATGGCGAGCGATGACCCGATGGACTCGCGCGATCGGCCCACGCTCGCCGAGCGGCTGGCGCGTGTCTCACTCGCGCAGGCTCGCGCCACGCGCGCCTCGATCCCACCGGTCGCGACCCTGGCCGAGGCACTCGGCGCGCAGGAGATCGCACCGGGTGTACTCTGTTTGGAGCGACGCCTGAGCGGTCGACACCAGCATGGCCGGACGGTCTTGAACGCGGACGCCGCCGGATTCGCCGACCTGATCGATCCGGGGTGGATCAGCCCCGCGGTGGACGGCCTGCGCGCTCAGGATGGGCGCACGCGCGACATGCCGGATGCGTGCGCGCCGGCTGGCGCCGCCATCCCGCCGGATGCGGATCTGGTCTGTCTCGACACCGAGACCAGCGGATTGAGCGGCGGCACCGGGACCTGGGTCTTCGTCACTGGACTGCTGCGCTGGGATGGCCGCGAGTGGTGCTTGCGTCAGTATCTCTTGACCCGTCTCGACGCCGAGCCGGCCTATCTGCGGGCGATCGCCGCCGAGCTTGCGGGGGCGCGGCTGCTGGCGACCTACAATGGCCTGACATTCGACTGTCCATTGTTGAGCACACGCTTGCGCCTGTCTGGATTGGTCGATCCCTTGCCGCGCCTGTCACAGCTGGATCTGTTGAGGCCCGTGCGCCGCGCTTTTGGTCGGGTCTGGTCGGATTGCCGACTGCTCAGCGTGGAGCGTCGTCTGCTCGGCTTCGAGCGTCAGGACGACCTGCCGGGGGCAGAGGCGCCGGCGGCCTGGCTGGCCTGGCTGCGCGCCGGCGAGACCCACCCCTTGAGCGGCGTGCTGCGGCACAATCGCTGGGATCTGCTCTCGCTTGCGGCACTGATCCCACGTCTTGCCGAGGTCTATCGTGATCCTAGCGCATGCGCCGCGGATACCCGCGCGATCGCCACCTACCATCGCGCACAGGGTCGGCCCGCGCTGGCGATCCAGTTGTTGACGGCCCAGCGTGCGCATCTGGATGCCGCCGGGCTCAATGATCTGGCGCTCCTACATCGTCGTCAGGGTGACTGGGAGCATGCGTGCGCGATCTGGGAGAAGCTGGCCGCGTCCGGGGATGCCGATGCATTGACCGAGCTGGCCAAGTATCACGAGCACCGCATGCGTGATCCGAGCCGAGCGCTCCTCTACGCCACGCGCCTACCTGCTGGTCCTGCGAGAGAGCTGCGTTGCGGTCGCTTGCGGTCGAAGCTGCCGAGCCTTTGAATGGGCGTGGTCGCGCGGCGCGCCATGAGTCGTCGCGTGCCCAGTCTGCCGGCGCCCCGAGGGTCAGATCCGCACCAGCAAGCGTCCGTGTGTGCGCCCATCGAGCATCCGCGCGAAGGCACTTGGCAGCTCCTCCAGACCGAGCTCGGCGCTCACCAGCACCTCGAGATCAGCGGGACGCCACGCATCGGCGAGTGCGTGCCAAAGCGCGCCGCGCAGCGGTTGCGCCGTGTCGGCCGAGTTGCATCCAAGCAGGCTCACCCCGCGCAGGATGAAGGGCATGACCGTGGTCTCCAGCCGCGGGCTCGCGGCCAGTCCGATCGCGGCGATATTCCCGTTCGGCACCAGCGTGCGGGTGATCTGAGCCAGGACCTCGCCGCCGACATTGTCGATGGCGCCACCCCAGAGCGCCTTCTCCAAGGGGCGTGTGGCCTCGGCCAGGGCATCGCGTCCCAGCACCCGTGTCGCCCCGAGCCGTTGGAGCCAGTCCGCGAGCTCAGGCTTGCCCGAGAGTGCGACCGCCTCATAACCGAGTCGCGCAAGGATCGCGATGGCGATGGAGCCGACCCCGCCGCTCGCGCCCGTGACCAGGATCGGACCCAGCTCGGGGTGCTGGCCGTTGACCTGCATGCGATGCACGGCAAGGGCCGCGGTGAAGCCAGCGGTCCCCAGGATCATGGCCGAGCGCGGATCCAGTCCGTTCGGTATGGGCACCAGCCAGGACGCGGGGACACAAAGTCGCTCGGCATAACCCCCGTCGTGATCGAAGCTCAACCCGTAACCGGTCGCGAGCACTGCATCCCCAGGCTGATAATCGGGGTCGCTCGATTGCTCGACGATGCCGGCCGCGTCGATCCCGCCCACCAAGGGGAAGGTGCGCAGGATCTTGCCGCGGCCAGTGCCGGCCAGTGCATCCTTGTAGTTGATGCTCGAATACTCGACCCGGATCAGGACCTCCCCGGGCGCGGGTGTCGGGACGGCGAGCTGCTCTAGGCCGGCATGATGGCCCTGCTCGTCCTGGTGGATCCGAAAGGCACGATAGGTTTGCATCTTGGCCATGGGTTGGTGTCGTGGTGAATGGTGAATGATGAATGGTGAATGGTGAGTGGTGAATGGTGAATGGTGAGTGGTGAATGGTTGTTGGTGATCAGTGATCAGAAGAGATCATCACCGGTGTCAAGACCATCCAGGACATCATGCGCAAGGACGACGGCGTCGATGGCGACGCCCAGTGCATCGGCCAGCTCTGCTGGATGCTGTTCCTCACTCTGCTTCGGGATAGAATCGCGCGGGTCTTGACAACAAACACTAACCACCAGCCACGATCGGGATGATCCCGATCTTGCTCCGCCATGTGGCGGGTCCGGTTTGGTGGACCGACTCGCCACGACTGTCCACGGCGACCGTGACCGGCATGTCCTCGACCTCGAATTCGCGGATCGCCTCCATGCCCAGGTCCTCGAAGGCGACCAGGCGGGATGACTTGATCGCCTTGGCGACCAGATAGGCCGCGCCACCGACCGCCATCAGATAGACCGCGCCATGGCGGCGGATCGCCTCGATCGCCGCCGGTCCGCGCTCGGCCTTGCCGATCATGCCGATCAACCCGGTGCGCTCCAACAGCTGGTCGGTGAACTTGTCCATGCGGGTCGCGGTGGTCGGGCCGGCCGGGCCTACGACCTCGTCGCGGACCGGGTCGACCGGGCCCACGTAATAGATGAAGCGATTGGCGAGATCCACACCCTCGGGCAGGGGCTCGCCGCGGTCGAGCAGCTCGGCGATGCGCTGATGCGCGGCATCGCGTCCGGTCAGCAGCTTGCCCGAGAGCAGGAGCCGCTCGCCGGGTTGCCAGTCGGCGATCATCTCACGGGTCAGGCCATCGAGCGACACCCGCCGGGCCCCGGCGGCCGCATCCCAGTCGAGCCTCGGCCAGTCGTCCAGGCTCGGCGGGGTCAGCACGGCCGGGCCCGAGCCATCGAGCACGAAATCGATATGTCGGGTCGCCGCGCAGTTCGGGATCATGGCCACCGGCAGCGAGGCGGCATGGGTGGGGTAGGTGAGGATCTTGACATCCAGCACCGTGGTGAGCCCGCCGAGACCCTGGGCGCCGATGCCGAGCGCATTGACCTTTTCGTAGAGCTCCAGACGCAGCGTCTCGATGGGATCGGCGGGACCGCGGGCCTTGAGCTCATGGATGTCGATCGGCTCCAGCAGGGCCTCCTTCGCCATCAGCATCGCCTTTTCGGCCGAGCCGCCGATGCCGATCCCCAGCATCCCGGGCGGACACCAGCCCGCGCCCATGGTCGGCACCGTCTTGAGCACCCAATCGACCAGACTGTCGCTCGGGTTGAGCACGGTGAACTTGGACTTGTTCTCCGAGCCACCGCCCTTGGCCGCGAGTCTGACCTCGACATGATCACCTGGCACCAGCTCGACATGGACCACCGCCGGGGTGTTGTCACGGGTATTGCGACGCGCGCCGATCGGCGGCGAGACCATGGAGGCACGCAGCACATTGGCGGGATCTTGATAGGCGCGGCGCACACCCTCGTCGACCATCGACTGGAGACTCATCTGGCCCTCCCAGCGCACCTCCATGCCGACCTTGACAAAGACCACGACCATCCCGGTGTCCTGACAGATCGGTCGATGACCCTCGGCGCACATCCGCGAGTTGACCAGGATCTGGGCCATGGCGTCCTTGGCCGCCGGCGCGGCCTCGGCCTCATAGGCCGCGCTCAAGGCCTGGATATAGTCACGCGGGTGATAGTAGGAGATGAATTGCAGTGCATCGGCGATGCTCTGGATCAGATCGGTCGCGCGGATGATGGTCATGGCTTGAGGCTGTCTCGGCTGAGCATGGACGCGAGTATACCAAGGCCAATCGCGAGCTCCGAGACGTCCCGGTTCAGGTCAGCAATTCCAAATGTGCCGTGACGACTCACCAGCGCGACGATATGACGTTAGTCATGCGGGGTGTCGAGTCTCCGATCGGGTCGGGCTGACGGGATTGCGCCCGTCAGCCCGACCCGATCGCCGGCGGGGGTGGTGGATCCGCTGCGCTTGATTCACCCTACGCCGGTGGGGCAGGTTTGGAATTGCTGGGTCCAGGCGTGAGCGCCGCTCAGACCACATCCTCCCATCCCAGCGCCGCGAGGATGCGTTGCACCTCGGGTGTGGTCGAGGCCCGGATCGACAGGGGCGAGCCGTCGCGTGGATGGACGAGTCGCAGCGCGGTGGCCTCGAGCAGTAGACGACGGTTGTCGAAACGCTCGCGGAACAGCCGGTTGTGTGCCCCGTCGCCATGCGTGGTGTCGCCGACGATGGGATGGAAGATATGTTTCATGTGCCGACGCAGCTGATGCCTGCGCCCGGTACGCGGACACAGCCGCACCAGCGAGTAGCGCGCGGTGGGATAGCGCCCGACCGGCTCGGGCAGCTCGACCTGGGCCAGACGCTCATAGTGCGTCAGCGCGGGTTGAGCGGGCTTGTCGACATCGGCCTGCGCGTCGGTCAGGGGATCCGGCTCCTCGCGCAAGGCGTAGTCGATCAGCGCAGACGGCTCGACATAGCCACGCACGATGGCACGATAGGTCTTGTGGACCGCGCCGGCGGTGAATTGAGCGGTCAGCCCGCGCGCGGTCTCGGGGTCGAGTGCCAGCAGTAGGACACCCGAGGTGGCCTTGTCGAGCCGATGCGCCGGATAGACTCGCTGCCCGATCTGGTCGCGCAACTCTTGCAGCAGGAAGCGGGTTTCACGCTTGTCGATCAGGCTACGATGCACGAGCAAGCCGGCGGGCTTGTGGACCGCGACCAGGTGCTGATCCCGATAGAGGATCTCGAGATCACTGCTCGCCTTCACTGGGCATCACGCTGTACTCGAGCGACGGTGGTCCGGGCGGGAGCTCGACGAAGCTGTCGCCATGCGCGGCGATCACGAATTGCCGCCCGGTATCCGGGTCCGATGCCTTGGGATCTGGGTCCAGATAGGCGGTGCCGATCCAGCCCGGCTCCAGCAGGGCAGGGACCTTGGGTCCAACGAAACCCTGATCCAGGGATGTCTGACTGACACCATAGGAGCGAACCTCGATGATCTCGCCCGGCTGCACCCGAGTGCGCGAGTGCAGGACCGAGATGATCTCCATCCGATAGCGGACGTCGAAAGGCCCTGTCGTCTCGGGCTGGACCGACACCTCCAACACCTTGACCTCCAAGACTGCTTGGGCATTGGCCTTGAGCCCCTCCGCCGCATCCGGCGGCAGGACCGCGCCGGCCTTTCCCACCAGGATGGCGAGCAGACCAAGGGCGATGATGGCCTGATTTCGAATCGAGCGGGTCAATGACATGAGTCTGTCTCCGTGTCCGATCATGGTCGTGACGAGATGGCGGCCCTGCTCGGCACAGGACCAGGCGATCCCGCGCAGTGCCAGATGGGTGCTCTCGGTCGCCCCCGTGGTGAGGATGATCTCATTCGGCTCGCTGGCCAACTCGGCGGCGGTCGACTCGCGTGCCTCCTCGACGATGCTCGCGCCCGCCCGAGATTCCTGAGCTCATTGACAAGTTTATCGCTTTCATGCTGCTGATGCGCGACGGACTGGATGGCGGTATGGCGATCCGCGAGGCGAGCCTCGCTGACACGAAATCGGAGCCGCGGACCAAGCGCCTCCGGACGACCCGACTTTGGAGATTCCAGGATCAAACCCCATTGTGGCTGTTCATGCCTCTTCGGCGATTCGGCGACGCACCCTTTGACCGCACTATCCGCCAGTGGCGACAGGGGATGACACCTGTCGCGACCATCATGAGACCCGGATCCACACGCCCATGAATCATGACTCGGCTGTCCTGCTTGCGTGGAAGCTTTTCTCGCGAAGCCTACTCTTTGCAGGCATCTGGATGCTCCTGGTCGGCACTGATCCCCTGGCCTGGATCGTCGGCGGGCCGGCCGTGATCGCCGCGACCGTCGCGAGCCTCAAGCTCACCCAGGTCACTCCATCCGCGCCGGCGCGCACCGACGGGTCATCGCTCTCCTGGCTCGAATTGCCGCGGTTCATCGCTTTTTTCATGTGGGAATCATGGCGAGGCGGGCTCGACGTGGCCGCGCGGGTCATGAGGCCGCGCCTGCGCATCCGCCCGGGGATGCGGATCTATCACACCCGGCTGCGCGGGCGCCCCGCCCGGGTGATGTTCATCGATTGCGTCTCGCTCATTCCCGGCACCCTGAGCGCCGATCTGCGGGGCGATCAGGTGTCGGTGCATGCGCTCGACGTTGGGGTTTCACTCGACGCCGACCTGCGCCGGCTCGAGGAGCGGGTGGCGCGTCTCTTCGGCGAGGCGCTCGAGCCCCAACCCGCGACGGCTTCCATGATCAGTGCCCAGGCCGGGGAGGGGGGCCAATGATTGCTTATCTACTCATCATCACCCTGGTCCTGATGCTGAGCATCGTCGTCGGTCTGGTCCGGGTCGCCATCGGCCCAACGCCGTCGGACCGCATGATGGCGGCCCAGTTGATGGGGACCTCCGGGATCGGGGTCATCCTGTTGCTGGCGCCGGTCGTCGAGGTCAGCGCGCTCATCGATGTCGCACTGATCTTCGCGCTGCTCGCCGCGGTGGCCGTGGCGGCCTTCACCCGTCGGCGTGTGACCGAGAGCGGGGGCTGACGGATGACGATCATCGAGATCCTGAGCCTGGTCCTGCTCGGCACGGGCGCCTTCTTCTTCCTGGCCGGATCGATCGGGCTCATGCGCATGCCGGATCGTTTCACACGGCTGCATGCCCTGACCAAGGCCGACAATGTCGGCCTCGGCTTGATCGTGCTGGGACTCATGCCCCTGGCACCCGATGTCCGTGACGCGCTCAAGCTGGGCCTGATCTGGATCCTGGTTGCGGTCGCCGGGGCCACCGGGGCACACCTGATCGCCAAGCGGGCCGTGCGCGACGATGGCGAGGATTCACACTGATGACGACCCTGCTGGCCGCCTTCGATCTCCTGCTGTCGCTGACCCTGCTCGGGCTCGCGGTGGCCGCGCTGACCAGCGCCGAGCCGCGACGCGGCGTGATCCTCTTCATCGCCTTCGGACTCTTGTTGGCATTGGTCTGGGCACGTCTCAGGGCACCTGATCTCGCCTTGGCCGAGGCCGCCATCGGGGCCGGTCTGAGCGGTGCGCTCATGCTCGCGGCGGCTCGACGCGCGCGCCGCAGACGCTCGCCCGAGACCGCCCCGCGGCCATCGGAGGAGCAGCCATGACGCGATTCGTCTCGTGGGTCCTGCTGCCCTTGGGTCTGGTCGCGATCGCGGGCGTCCTGGTCTGGGCCTTCTATCTGGCCACGACCGGCGAGACTGGCGCGCGTCTGGCCGATCTCGCGCTCGCGCGTGTCCCCGAGACCGGGGTCAGCAATCCAGTGACCTCGGTGCTCCTCAACTACCGGGCCTATGACACCCTGCTCGAGCTCGCCGTCTTGCTCGCCGCCTTGCTCGGCATCTGGTCTCTGGGCCCCGCCGCGCCGGGGTTCCAGCGCGCGGCTGAGGTCCTGCAGGGCATGGTGGCCTGGTTCGTCCCCTTGCTCATCCTCGCCGCGGGTCACATGCTCTGGGTGGGTGCCTATGCCCCAGGCGGGGCCTTCCAGGCCGGCGCGCTCCTCGGCGCCGCCGGGGTCATGCTCGCGCTGGCGGGTCACCCCAGCGCTGGGCTGCCGTCGGAGCCTGTGCTGAGGCTGCTCGCGATCCTCGGGGTCTTGGTGTTCTGTCTCGTCGGCCTGGCGCTCATGGTGCTCGGTCTGGGCTTTCTGACCTATCCGCCGGGGATGGCCAAATGGTTGATCTTGCTGATCGAGACTGGCGCAACCCTGGCCATCGGCGTGACCTTGGCGGCCGCCTATCGCGGCGGACGACCCGCCCGCGCCAGTGAGGGGGCAGCGCCATGATCGCGACTCAGCTGCTCTACGTGGGGTGCGGAATCCTTTTGTTGATCCTTGGCCTCTGGTCATTCCTGGTCCATCCGCCGCTACTGCGCAAGCTCATCGCCATCAATGTCATGGGCGCCGGCGTCTTCCATATCCTGGTCGCCATCGCCTATCGCGGCATCGACACTCCGCCCGATCCAGTGCCGCACGCCTTGGTGTTGACCGGGATCGTGGTGGCCGTGAGCGCGACCGCTCTGGCCTTGGCCTTCGGACAACGCCTGGACCGCGACGATGATCGATAGTTTGGTATTGGCCATCCTCGCGCCCTTGCTCGGCGCGGTGGCGGTGACCCTATTGCCGAGTCAGGCCCCACGGCTTGGACTCGCGGCGGCCGTTCTCGCGGCCGCGGCGGGTCTTTCCGTCACGGCCGGGGTCTGGACCAATGGGGTGCTGCGCTCGGAGCTCGGGGGCTGGGGCGTGCCGCTCGCGATCGCATTGCAGGCGGACGGCCTCTCGGCGGCGCTGCTCGGGATGAGCAGCCTCGTGGCCCTGTCGGTGAGCCTCTATGCAGTGGGCTACTTCAAGCCCTCAGCGGACGGCGAGCCGACGGCGGATGATGCGACGGCCCGGCATTTCTGGCCACTCTGGCTCTTGCTCTGGAGCGCGCTCAATGCGCTCTTCCTCGCCGGGGATCTCTTCAATCTCTATGTGACGCTCGAGCTCCTGGGTCTCTCGGCCGCCGCGCTGGGCGCCTTGACCGGTAGCCGTGAGGCGGTGGAGGCCAATCTCAGATATCTCCTGGTCGGCTTGCTGGGGTCACTCATCTATCTGCTCGGGGTCGCGCTCATCTATACCGCCTACGGTGTCTTGGACATCGGCCTATTGGCCGAGATCGTCACGCCTGGCCCAGTGGCCGCGACCGCGATGGCCTTGATGCTCGGCGGGCTCATGTTGAAGGCGGCCTTGTTCCCGCTGCACTTCTGGCTGCCGCCGGCGCATGCGAATGCCCCGGCCCCGGTCAGCGCCGCACTCTCAGCGCTGGTCGTCAAGGCGGCCTTCTATCTTGTGCTGCGTCTCTGGCTCGACCTCTTCGGACCCATCACACCACTGAGCGCGGCCAATCTACTCGGGGTGCTCGGTGCCGCGGCGATCCTCTGGGGATCCTGGCGGGCATTGCGCGCCGAGCGTCTGAAGCTGCTCGCCGCTTACTCGACCGTCGCGCAGATGGGCTATCTCTTCATCGGCTTCCCACTGATCGCCGCCGCTGCCCCGGGACCGGCGCGCGACAACCTGATCGCCGCGGTGGTGCTCTTGGCATTGACCCATGGCTTCGCCAAGGCGGGACTCTTCCTCGCCGCCGGGATGGTGAAGAAGACCGCCGGGCACGACCGCATCGATGACCTCGGCGGCGCCGCGCAAGCCCTGCCGGCCGCGACCTTCACCATCGGTCTGGCGGGGGTGGCCTTGATCGGCTTGCCACCGAGCGGGACCTTCGTCGCCAAATGGATCATGCTGGAGCAGTCCTTGATCATGGGTCACTGGTGGTGGGTCCCCGTCATCATGCTGGGTACGCTCCTTGCCATCGGATACGTGTTCCGCGTGCTCAGCCGGGCCTTCAATCGCGAGCCGACGCCCTACCGATTCGTCAGCGATGCGCGAGCCGAGGTTCCAGCCCTTCTGCTCGGTGCCCTCGCGGCCGGGGTACTCGGCCTGGCGGCCCAGCCGCTTTGGACTCTCCTCCTTCATGGGGTGATCGGATGAGCCTGGATACCTTGCTGCCGATCGCGATCGTCTCGAGCTCGCTGATCCCGGGCCTCTTGATCTTTCTCTTGAAGGAGGAGAGTCACCGCCTGCGGACGCTGCTCAACATGAGCGGCGCACTCGTGAAGCTCGCCCTCGTGGTCTGGTTGATCCTCGGTGTCTACCGGGGTCAAGTCTTCGAGTCACGCTGGACACTGGCTCCAGGCCTGGAGCTCGTGCTCAGCGCGGATGCGCTCTCGGTGCTCTTCGTGGCCCTGTCGACCCTCCTCTGGGTGGTCACGACCGTCTATGCCATCGGCTATCTGGAAGGCGAGCCGAATCGCAGTCGCTTCTTCGGGTTCTTCAGCATCTGTGTCTCGGCCACGGTCGGTATCGCGCTCTCCGGCAATCTTCTGACCTTCGTGATCTTCTACGAGATCTTGACGCTGGCCACCTATCCGCTGGTGGCGCATCGCGGCACACCCGACGCCGCGCGAGGGGCCAAGGTCTATCTGGCCTATACCATGAGCGGCGGTGCGGTGTTGCTGATCGGCGCCATCTGGCTCCAGTCGCTGGTGGGACCGGTCACCTTCACGCAAGGCGGCATCCTGGCCGACGCCCCGGAAGCGCTGCGTCCATCGCTCATCGTCATCTTCTTCGTGCTGCTCGCCGGTTTGGGGGTCAAGGCGGCTCTGGTGCCTTTCCATGGCTGGCTCCCGCAGGCGATGGTCGCCCCAGCGCCCGTGAGCGCGCTCCTGCACGCGGTGGCCGTCGTCAAGGCGGGTGCCTTCGGTATCATCCGAGTGGTGTACGACGTCTATGGCGTGGAATTCGCGCACGCCAACGGTCTACTCTTTGCCGTCGGGATCCTCGCCTCCATCACCATCCTTTACGGATCGGTCAAGGCGTTGACCCAAGACAGCCTCAAGAAGCGTCTGGCCTACTCGACCGTCAGCCAGGTCTCTTATATCGCGCTCGGCGCGTCCATCTTCGGCCCGATCGCCACCATCGGCGGTGTCGTGCATCTGGTGCACCAAGGGGTGATGAAGATCACGCTCTTCTTCTGTGCCGGCAATTACGCCGAGACACTCGGTATCCACAAGGTCAGCGAGATGGATGGCGTGGGTCGACGGATGCCCTGGACCAGTCTTGCCTTCACCCTGGGCGCGCTTGGCATGATCGGGGTGCCGCCGGTCGCCGGCTTCATCAGCAAGTGGTATCTCGGTCTGGGCGCGGCCGGCTCCGGCGCCAATTGGGTCCTGCTCATCCTGGTCCTGAGCAGCCTGCTGAACGCGGCCTACTTTCTACCCATCCTCTTCCGCGCCTGGTTTCGCCCCGAGCCGCGATCTTGGCCCAATGAGCATGTCAGATCCGGGCGCTTCGAGACCTCTGGTGCCTTGCTCTGGCCGCCGGTGATCACGGCCGGGCTGGCCCTGGCCGCCGGAGTCTTTGCCTCGGCGCCCTTCACGCCTTTGGAATGGGCGGCCTTGATCGCTGAGCGGGAGTACGGCCGATGAGCCTGCTGCTCATCCTGGCCTGGGTCTTTCCGCTGCTCCTGGCCCTGGGGGCGCGGTCGCCGCGCCTTGCTTGGGGTCCGGCGATCGGTGCCATTCCGGCGCTCTGCACCGCACTCCTGGTGCCGCTCGGCACCGAGCTCGAGGTCGGTTGGCTGCTGACCGGGGCGGTCTTTGCCCTCGACTCGCTGGGTCGGACCTTCCTGCTCTTCACGTCCATCCTGTGGCTCAGTGCCGGCCTCTATGCCACCGCCGCGCTGCGCGGCAAGGCGCATCGCGAGCGCTTCAACACCTTCTTCCTGCTGGCGATGACCGGTAATCTCTGGCTCATCCTGGGACAGGATCTGGTGAGCTTCTATGCCGGCTTCGCCCTGATGGGGCTCTCTTCCTACGGGCTGGTCGTGCACGAGGGCGATCGCGACGCCCTGCGCGCGGGTCGGGTCTATCTGATCCTGACCCTGTGCGCCGAGGTCGTGCTCTTCATGGCCATGATCCTGATCGCCACGCAGACGGGCACGGTCGTCCCGACCCCTGAAGACCTGACGCGGCTCGGCGATCTGACCATCGGTCTGCTGATCCTGGGTCTGGCCGTCAAGGCCGGCTTGGTGCCGCTGCATGTCTGGCTGCCACTTGCCCACCCGGCCGCACCCATCCCGGCGAGCGCCGTGCTGAGTGGGGCCATGATCAAGGTCGCCTTGCTCGGGTGGCTGAGGTTTCTGCCCATCGGCGAGCTGGCCCTGCCCGGCTGGGGCCTGTTGTTCGTCGTCGTCGGTCTGGCGACTGCCTTCTTCGCGGTCCCGATCGGACTGGTGCAGTCCAACCCGAAGGTCCTGCTGGCCTATTCGAGCCTGAGCAAGATGGGTCTCATGGTCGTGGTGGTCGGGGCGACACTCATCGAGCCAGCGATCGCGGGCGCGGTCGTGATCGGCATCGGGCTCTACGCGGGACATCACGCGCTCAGCAAGGGGGCTCTCTTTCTGGGTGTCGGACTGCGCAAGTCGGCACCTGGACCGTCACAGAGCTGGGTCCTCGTTGGGCTGCTGGTGCTGGCACTCTCGATGGCCGCGGTGCCGCTCACCGGTGGGGCGGTCGCGAAATATGGCATCAAGCCCGCATTCGTCGCGCTCGAATGGACCTGGTTGAGCATCGCGGTTGCCCTCACCACCATGGCCACCGCCGCCATGATGGCGCGTTTCATCTGGATCATGGTCTTCACCAAACCGGCGAGCGAGCAGGGGGCCGCTGGACAGCCTGGCTCCGACCCGCAGCGGGCGCAGGCGTCGAGCCTATCGCGGCCAGAGGTGACCAAGGTCAAGTATCGGGATCTGATTCCACTGCTCGCCTGGAGCCCCCTGATCATCCTGGTCCTGCTCTATCCACTGGTGTTCGGGAGCGCCGTGGCTTGGACCACGGATATGGGACTCATCGCCCTGACTGGCATGCTGCTCCTGCCCATCATCTTGGTCGCGCTGCGTCGGCCGGCCATCCTCGCCCCTTTGAAGGACAGTATCCCGCCGGGTGATCTGCTTGGTCTGGTGCGACCACTCATCTTGAGCCTGCGCTGGTCGGTCCGTTGGACCCTGAGGCGTGCGGGCAAGGCGATGGAGGCCGGCGTCGCCGTGATGGTCTCGGCGGTGCGCAAGACCCTCGAGTCACGCCGGAGTGCAACCTGGGTCGAGCTCGAACAGCGCCTCACGGCTTGGCCCCTGGCCGGGGCGCTCTGGCTCATCATCATGGCTGGACTCATCCTGTTGGCGCTCCTCTGGCCAACCCTTGCGAAGCCGCCAGAGATCGCGAACAGCGCGGCGTCCAGTGTCCCCGACTCGGAGGTTGGCCAGCACACCTCAGAGTCAGCCGTCGTGACGTCTGCCGTGGGCTCTGCGGCAGTCTCCGAGTCGACCTCCAAGCCCGACATCTCCGACCCGGAACCAGTAGTACCACCCGCAGCGGAGTCAGCACTGACGCAAGACCAGGAGGCGTGCGACCCGAACGAGCCCGACCGCTTCACCGATGGCGTCGACACCACACTCGAGCTGGTCCGCTGTCGGATCCTGGATGGTGTTGCTGAGCGGATCGCTGCCCCGCCCGTCTCGAACGCACTGCTGCGTTTGGTCCAGGCGCGGTTGAACGACTTGGGCTTCGCCGCCGGACCCGTGGATGGTTTGGATGGTCCCATGACCCGCGAAGCGATCCGTCGTTTCCAAGCCAGCATCGGCATGGCACCGAATGGGATCATCGACTTTGCCCTGCTGGACCGGCTTCAACCCCAACCCTGAGTCGTCATCCCAAGGTGGGCTCAGCCGCTGGGACAGGCTTCAAGCAGGGTGAGCACCGCGAGGTCGGCCCCAGAGCGCTGGCGGCTTCACAGGAGGCGGGCCTCCGGCCCCGCGTCGCGGAGCGCGATGCTCGGGGCGACGACGCTCCGGCCCCTTTGGGAGCGGGACGCCCCGGCGGTAAAGATCGGGTCGGGCCGTGGTCGTCCAGATGATCGAGGCTTCGATCAATCTTCTCGGGTCTGGATTTCTCCTGTCCGCCCCAAAGATCAAGGCTGAGCGGCAGGCCAAAGATGCCGAGCGGCAGGCCAAAGAGGTCGCCCTGCAAGAAAAAGAAGCGGCCTTGGCCGAAATCGCGCGACTTCAGGCCCTGTTGCGCGCCAGCCGTCCGCCGGGCGAGGTCTAAGCCGTGCGGGCGTGCACCGAGCCCGTACCCAGTCACCCGGGCGTCGTCGCACCGAGCCTGCTCCTAGGCGGCCTAGGGACAGCTCAGCGGGTGCGCGCTGACGAGCGCGATGGTCTGGCCGGTCTCATCGATGCTCATCCAAAATGCGCGCGCAGCTCACGGACTTGCGCGAGCCCACCCACCGCGTCGATCTTGTCTTGGATGATCTCAGGAAACTCGATCGTGTCGCTGTGCCAGTCGAAGCAATCGGGCACACCGCTGGTCAGGAGACCTTGAGCGCACCGAGGCATCCAAACACGACTGGATAAGGACGCGCACAGTCCATAACGCACGACACAAGATCCTGCGCCGGGAAGCTCTAGCACCTGTCCAGATCCGGATCGCCATGTGGTCCGATGCCGTATATTGGAGGCTGTTCACAATCGCGCCCGTCGCGAGCATGATCTGACGGAAACGCGCATGCAGGAAATCATCCGCACCCAGACCACCAAGATCGCCTCACTCGCACGCTTCCGGCAAGTCCACGACGCCTCCGAGCTGACCGCGCGGAGATTCGGAGGGTCATGTCGGTCAGCCTGCTTCGCCTGACCCGATCCTCTCCAGCGCGTGTGCGAAGGCCTCGAGGTCGTAGTTGTAGGCCCAGCTTGCCAGGGCCTTGTCCAGGGCTGGGTCTCGGCCCTGGATCTGGCGCAGGCGCCTGGTGATGTCAGCAAAATCACCCATTTCCAAGGCCACTTGCAGCCCGGCACGCCAATCGGCTGGGCAGGCGGCCAGACGGCTGGAGACCTCCTCGATCGACAGGCGCCTGGTTGTCTCGTCGGAAGACGGATGGATGGCGCGCCTGAGCCGCAGTCCCGCCAGACGCTCCAGAATGTCGAAGAGCTCGGCGGCGACGAAGGGCTTATGGGCAAATTCGTCGCAGCCGTTCGCGAGAAAATGATCCCGCTTATCGTCGAAGGCACTGGCGGTCAGCGCGACGATGACCGTCCGGACCGCGTCCGGCCGTTCCAGCATCCTGGCCTTGATCAAACGGGTCGCCTCCTCTCCGGACAGGCGTGGCATGCGCATGTCCATGAAGATCACGTGGGGCTGCCAGGTCTCCCAGACGTCTATGGCCTCTCGGCCATCGGCCGCCTCGCGGAATTCCAGGACCGGGGGCTGGGGGTTCAGACCCTCGAGGAGTGCCCGCAAGGGTGCCCGATTGTCGGCCAGGTCATCGACGATGAGGACCCTGCAGGCGGGCTGTCCGGCTTCCACGCCGAGGATCGGGCTGCCCGCTTGAAGGTCCGCGGTCGCCTCCAGCTCAGCCAAGGGCAGCGGCAGGGTGAAACTGAAGCGACTGCCCTCGCCATGGGTGCTGGTCGCCGTCAGCTCACCGCCCATGAGTTGCACGTACTCGTGGCTCAAGGCCAGGCCGAGGCCAGTCCCCTCCTGCATCCGCTGACCTGAGACTGTCTGGCTGAAGGGTTGGAAGAGCCGTGCGAGCTCATCCGGTCCCATGCCGACCCCCGTATCGAGAACGCTGAAACGGATCAGCGCCTCCTGCTGCGGATCGCCTCCCGACACCCGCTCTACCCGCAGACGGACGCATCCCGCAACGGTGAATTTGACCGCGTTGTTCAACAGGTTGAGCAGGACTTGACGCAGGCGCTGCTTGTCTCCGACCACCCGCCGGGGGAGGTCATCGGCCTCGACGATCAGCTCGAGTCCCTTCTCTCTGGCACGCAGCACGAAGAAGGACTCGATCTCAACGAGCAATGGCCTCAGATCGAAAGGGGCGGCCTGCAAGGTCAGGCGACCGGCCTCGATCTTGGCCATGTCGAGGATGTCGTCGATCAGGGTCAGCAGATGCGTGCCGCTGCGCTGGATCACGGTCAGGCTCTCGCGCTGGCTCGCCTGCAGGAGCTGGTCCCGCTCCAGGACCTGACTGAAACCGAGGATGGCATTCAGGGGTGTGCGAATCTCGTGGCTCATGTTGGCCAGGAACAAGGACTTGGCCTGGTTGGCCTCCTCAGCCTGATCCTTGGCGCGCAGCAGGGCAGCTTCGGACTGGCGTGCGCGCCGGATATCCGCCAGGAGCATGAAGGTCATGAGGCTCAGCAACAGGCTGACCACGAGGCCGCCGACCAGGAGTGCATGAGATGATCCGAGATTCAGGGTCTGGGCGAAGCTGGGCAGTGTCTGGAAGCGGATCACCCAGGGCTGACCATAGGCCTCCAGGGCGATACGGCTGCTGAAGACCGGCGTGAAATCCGCCGGCAGTGTCCTGTTCTCGGCCCGGAGGCTGCTGAACATCAAGGCATCAGGGTCCTCCCGATCCGCGGCGTAGAGGTCGAAGGCGATGTCCTGTGGCATCTGGCCGAAGATGCCGACCAGAAAGTCCTTGACGCGGATGGGGCTATAAGCGAAGCCGCGGATGGCTTGGCGGCGCTCCAAAATGGTTGCCGTCGGCAGCCCCTGGCGGTAGACGGGGACATAGATGAGAAAGCCGTTCTGGGTGTCCTGCTCGGTCTCCTGCACCAAAACCACCTTGGCCGTGCCATGGGCCTCGCCGCTGTCCCTGGCCCGTGACATGGCCGCCTGGCGGACGGGCTCCGAGAACATGTCGTAGCCGAAGGCGCGCTGATTCCTCCAATCGAAGGGCTCCAGATAGATGATGGCGGTATAGGCCGGCCGCTCACCAGTGGGGTGCAGATCATAGTCTGCAAAGCCCTCAGCGCGGATCTCCTGGACGTGCTCCGGGACCTGCTCCGGCCTGAGCCATTGGCTGAACCCCACACCCTGGATGCCGGGATAGTTATCGTCGAGAGCGAGTGTGGCGACATAGCGTCGCCAAGCGTCGC
>RZZN01000405.1 GCA_009929855.1 Gammaproteobacteria bacterium | reverse complement strand
CGCGATCAGGAAGAGCACCATGATGCCCCGAATGCGCTCGTCATACTGCAAGAAGAGCGGCAGCACCGGCAACGCCCCCTGCTTCCAGCAGTGCATCGGGCGCTCGACCGTCCACTCCTCACGATAGATGCCCATCGCCCGCGTCAGCGACACCTCGTCGGCGGTGGTATTGGTCACGTACACGCGCCAGCCCAGCATGGCGCGATCGGCGGCGATGGCGGTGTCGTTGCGGGTGATCGTGACATCCACGACGGAGGAGATCGTCTCGATGACCGGCGTGTCGGCGCTCGGACGCCCGCGTCCCGCCTTCTTCCGTCGCGTGATGAGCGTTTCACGCACGGTGACGGTGAAATAGGCGCGCATCCCCTGCTCGTCCAAGACCTTCGCGATGCGTGCTTCGACATCCACGGCCCGTTCGTCGGCTTTGGGCTTCAGCCGCTCCAGGTGGGCCGCGACCTTCAGCACCCGCGTGTCGAACGCCGCCTGTTGCCGTTCCCCATAGGCGATACTCTGCACCACCAGCCAGCGCTCGTCCCACACCACCTCCGCGCCGTCGGCGGTGACGCCACGCATCGTGCGCGGTACCACAAAGCCCTTGCCCACGATCCGTGGGGTGTCGGGATCGCTCAGCGTCGGCGGCAACTCAATGGTCTCCATCTTGGCTTCTGCCTGGGTCGTCACCTGCGCCCGCAGCCACGCGGGAACCTCGCCCGTCATCGGCTGCGGGGCGAGATAGCGTCCCTTACCGTGGGCGATCGTCGCCCGCGTTTCGAGCGCCGACGCCTTACTATCGGCCACAAAGAGGAAGGTGGCGTGACCCAGCAACGCAACCAGATCGAGCCACGCGGGAACATAGAGCGGGTCATCGGCGCTGTTGCCTGGCACCGTGGTACTGAGCAGCGGAACGCCACCGGGGTCAAGGGTGGTGAGCGCCTGCTTGAATTGCAACAGATCGGGCCGTTGATCTTTGCTGTAGCCAAAGCGCAGCAACGCCGCGTGAGGCGTGCCCGATGCCTCAGCCTCGGGTGCGTGATAGACATTG
>RZZN01000404.1 GCA_009929855.1 Gammaproteobacteria bacterium | reverse complement strand
CCTAATATTAATTCTGTTTTCATTTTCTATACTCGCAAATATCATTATGGAAGCAATTAGGGCAGTTGATATTAGATGGTTTTGCTTTAAATATCCCCTTATCTATATCACCCCTTACTTTATTAATTTTTTTTAATAATTCTTGCTCATTGAATTTTTCATCATTTAAGTCGACATAGTGGATTTTGTTATTTTTGGGATAGTAAATAGCACCCCATCTAATATCTATTCCTTTTGATGCTCTAATAAGCATTCGATACCATAGCAATTCCACTTCATAGGCAATTGATTTTTGTTTGGTATAGGTTCCTGTTTTATTCTCTACTATAACCAAATCTCCATTTTGGAATTGTGGGAAATTCTTTAAATCGGGTGCAAATGCATCTCCAATATGACACTTATGCACTCTATCTACTATACCTTTTATCATATTTTTCTCATCAATTAACATTTCCTCTTCTATAATAGGCTTAAAATACTCTTCTTTTTCCACTATCTTTTCAAAGCATATATTTCTCCATCGATTAGCTTCTAATAAAAGCACATTTTTTTTATATTCAAGATTTGGAGTCAATTTTAATTCTCCTATGTTGTCCAATTTCGATTTTTCTATATTCGGCTTAACTACCTTAAACACATCTTCTATGAAAGAATGCACATCCAAACCTATTTCAGTGTACATATTCCCGCCTTTAATCTTGTCGATATAGGAAAATTTGTATGCCATTGGACATTTCTCATAAGTTCCCATTCTACTTTTACTCATATACCATTTCTCTTTATCCATTTTTTAATGTTTAATTACATCCCCATATTTACTCATAGCAGCATCACATCTATATAAACCATTATGGTCAGCAGATTTACTTCTATAATCACATTTAATTTTATTTGTATTCATTTTTAAATTACAATAATATATTTCTTGTAATTGTATAACAAATTCTTCTCCTTGACATATTTCTTCTAATTTTCTTTCCATTTTTTTAATAATCAAATAAACTCCCACTATATTCTAATTCACTCATTTCCCAATTCAATGC
>RZZN01000136.1 GCA_009929855.1 Gammaproteobacteria bacterium | reverse complement strand
ACGCCGAGCAGGCTCGCGATCTTCGGAGTCGAGAAATATTTTAACCCATTGTTCTGCATGAATAAAGCGGTTTCCGTTCAGGCACTATTTAATTTCCCCCGAAATCCGGGAGAGCCAACTGTCCTTTGGGAATCGGCAGGTATATCAATAAGCTGCACAAATCCGTCCTCAAGCCTCTCTTCGACCGGTGGATGGTGCTGAGCGCCGAGGGGCGGATGGGGTCAGGTCTAGAATTACAGTGTTGCGTCGTCGCGTTACTGCCACCCCGCCAAAACCGCCTCCAGTCGGCGCTGATCCAGCGCGGCACACTTACCCTTGCGACTCCTGCCGCCTCGCCTTGCGCACGATGGTCCCGACGGCGGTGAAATGCAGGCCGAAGCATTCGCCGATCTCGGCATAGCTATAGGCACCGGTCGCATAAGCCGCGACGATGGCCTCATCGCGTCCGGCCGCGTCGCGACGGATCTGCTCCAGAGTCAGCGGCGGCTCCTGCCGCTGCGGTTTCGGGATCTGCTGATTATCCCGCTGCCCGCCGGCGAGCCAGCGCTGCGTCTGCGCGACGAAACGCTCGTCCCCGAGATAGATCTGTCCGTTCAGTGCATTCCAGACCGGCTCGGCATCCACACCCATCCCGACGAAACGTCGATAGGCCTCGCGGCTCCGCGCTCCGTCGGGTCCAAAATCAACATACCGTGCAGAACGCTGAAGCGTCTCAGCGCGTGAAGATCACCCGCGGCACGCGCGCCTCGCGGATCACTGGCTCACCATTGGGGTCTTGTGCTTGCCAACGGATCGGCTCCTCTCGGGTCTCGTCGACGACGGCGCGCGGTCCATCGAGTGGGCCGCCGACATCGCTGGCGTGTGCCATCTCCAGATAGGCCACCAGCTCGGCCAGGCCCTGCTGCAGGGGCTCGGTCTCCAGCAAGTCGTGCAGTGTGATCTGGGCCTGGCGACGCAGTGCCCGCCGCAGGCTCTCGCGTAGACGGGCTTTGTCCACCACGACCTGATCGAAGAGTGGGGCGGTGTCGATCTCGTCCTCGACCGCCATGAGCACCAGCTCGGCCAGACGCGGCTTCTGGCTGGGGGTGAAGAGTGGGCGCTCGAGCGGTAGCTCGATGTCGGCGCCCATCTCCGCCATGTCCATCATGGACTGCGTGGGCGGGGCGTCGCGCAGGGCGAGCGCCTTGCTCTCGATGCCATGCAAGAGGTCCAGGATGCGACGGTTCTCCAGGAAGGCTCGATCGTCGAGGAAGCGGCGCAGCTGCTCGGACAGTCGCGCCACGGTGCGCTGGGTGTGCTCGCCCGCTTCCAGCCAGTCGTGATGCACACGGCGGGTGCGCGGCTCGGGTTTCAGCGCGACCACGGGGGGCAACGTCAGCACCCGATCGAGCCGCTCGGAGAGCTCCTCCTGGCGACGGCTGGACATCAGGAAGTCCCAGAAGGCGCGGAAGCTGCGCCCCTGGTCCGAGTCGCCGATGGCATCGCGCTCGCCCATGATCTCCTCGAGCAGCGCGCCCTTGCTGCCCTCCCAGAGCGCGATCTTCTCGCGCACCTTGCGGTCGAGGCCGCGAAAGTTCTGCTCCACCTCGCGGAAGTCGGCCAGCAGCTCGCGGGCCAATTGCTGGAATTGCAGAAAGCGGTCCTTGACCGCGGTGTCGTCCAAGCGCGGCACCTCGCCCGCCAGCACCCGCGTGATCTCGGCATCGAGCGCGTCGCGCTTCTGGCGCAGATCCTCCACCCGCTTCACCGGATCGGTCTCGGTACCGGCGCTGATCTGTTCCAGCAACGCGAAGAGCGTGAGCAGGCGCGACTCGGTGCCGACGAAGGGCCGCTCGGTCAGCGACACCAGCCAGGCGATGGCCTTCTCGGTGGCCGGTGTCAGATCGAGCTGGGCCTCGTCCGTGCCCGGCTTGTAGAACTTGCGCAGCCAGCCCTTGTCTGGCGCGGCCCAGTCGTTCAGATAGTCCTGGGCGCGTTTGGGATAGGCCTCGGCCCCGAGCTGCTCGCGCAGGGCGAAGAGCTCATCCTCCAGCGCCTCGATGAGATCCGCCTCGCGCATCAAGCGCACATTGGGCGCGACGAACACCCGGTGCAGAAAGCTGGCCACCAGCGGTGCATGCGGCGAGGCGAGCAGGCGCCAGGCCGGGTTGCGGTCGCGCAGTGTGGCGAGTGTGGTGTGGTCCATCGTCTTTGAAAGGCCCCAGCCAAGTCAGCGTCGATCACGGAGCGTCACCATAGGATGTCGCGGCGGGTCCACTCGAGTCAATCCCAGTGAGGCGTGGCACGGCAACCGAGATCAGGGATTCACTCTGTATCCGGACATGGATTTACCCGTATGATGCCGTCACGGCGAGGGTTGAATGGGCGCGTGGTGATCAGCGCCAGTGCGACCCGACAGCCGCTCAGCGTCGCTACTGGGGCAGCCCTTTGGCGCGGTGCTCCGGGCATGGGCAGCGAGCGTCGGCCCGACGGATGTCATCTTCGCGTATCGAGGATGATGTTTGACTCATCATGAGGGTTGGAGTCCAAATGACGAAGGCTCAAGGTGCTTCACTCGCGGCGTCCGGTGGACGTCTTGCCCGTTTCGCCCCGGGTCTGCCGGCACTGCTTCACTATCGTCCTGCCGATCTGCCGCACGATCTGATCGCGGGGCTGTCGGTCGCCGCGGTGGCGTTGCCGGTCGGTGTCGCCTATGCCCAGCTCGCCGGACTGGATCCGGTGACGGGTCTCTATGCCAGCCTACTGCCGCTGGTGGCCTATGCACTCTTCGGCACTTCCAAACAGCTCATCGTCGGACCGGATGCCGCCACCTGCACCCTGCTGGCCGCGTCCGTCGTCCCACTGGCCGGCGGTGATCCTGGGCTCTATCTGGCGCTCACGCTCGCGCTGACCCTGCTGACCGGGGTGTACTTGATCGGCGCCAGCTTTCTGCGTCTCGGCGCACTCGCTGACTTCCTTTCCAAGCCCATCCTGGTCGGCTATCTCAATGGTATCTCCCTGTCCATCATGGCGGGTCAGCTCGGCAAACTGTTCGGCTTCACGGTGGATGCCCAGGGCATCCTGCCCAAGCTCGTCGAGGTCGTGAACGGGATCGAGCAGACCCACTGGCCGACCCTGGCGGTGGGTCTCGGCAGCTTCGCCGTGTTGTTGCTCATGCGCCGCCTCCTGCCACGACTGCCCGCGGCGCTGGTCGTCTTGGTCCTCGCCGGGTTCGCGGCGTGGTTCTGGGGACTGGATGACCTTGGGGTGGCGGTGATCGGCGCCGTGCCCGCGGGCCTGCCCGCGTTGGGGTGGCCGAGCATCCCGCTGCATCTGCTCGATGAGATCGCCGCCGCCGCGGCCGGGTTGGCCCTGATCTCCTTTTCCAGCACCATGCTCACGGCGCGTGCCTTCGCCGCCAAGAATCGCTACGAGATTCAGGTGGACAAGGAGATGGCCGCACTGGGCGCGGCCAATATCGCCGCCGGTCTGACCCAGTCGTTCGCGATCGCCGGGGCCGATTCGCGCACCGCGATGAACGATTCGGCGGGCGGACGGACCCGGGCCGTCGGTCTGGTCGCGGCCGGTACCATTGCCCTGGTGCTCTTGTTCCTGACCGAGCCGTTGCGGTTTCTCCCCATCGCGGCGCTGGGCGCCGTCTTGATCGTCGCCTCCTTGTCGCTGTTGAACCTCAAGACACTGCTCGAGCTCCTGCGGGTCGACCGGCTCGAGTTTGCCCTGGCCTTGTTGGCCACCTTCGGCGTGATCTGGGTGGGGGCGCTGAAGGCGATCTTGGTCGTCGTCACCCTGGCCTTGGCGCGCTTCATCTATCTGAGTGCGCGGCCGCGGGTCGAGGTGCTCGGCGGGGTCGCTGGACTGGCCGGCCTGCATTCAATCGACCGCCATCCGGGCGCCAAGACCGAGCCCGGTCTGGTGCTGTTACGGCTCAATGCCCCGTTGGTCTTCTTCAATGCAGCCCACTTCAAGCAACAGGCCCTGGCTGCGCTCGCCACCGCCGGGCCGGATCTGCGCTGGCTGGTACTGGATGCCGTGCCCATCACTGGGGTGGATTACACGGGTTACACCGAGCTGGCGGATCTGGCCGAGATCCTGCGCCAACGCGGTGCCGAGCTGGTGCTCGCCGGGCGCATGGCCGAGGTCGAGCAGCTGTGTCGGGCCTCGGGGATCGACGAGCGTCGCGTCTTCTCACGTTCATTCCCTTCGCTGCGCGCGGCGGTCAAGGCCTACCGACGCCAGCACGCGGTCGAGTCGCCCGCCGTCAGCCCAGGATGAGCCGGTGCCGGATCTCAGGCGGGCGCAATGCCGACGCGCACCGCCTTGCTGGCTGGCGTGCCGGTGCTCGCGTCGAGCGTATCGAGGTCGGTCAAGGCGTTGGCCTCCGGGAAGTAGGCCGCGGCACAGCCGGGCGGGATGGGGTAGGGGATGGCGAAAAAGGGCGGGATGGGCTCGCGCGTGCCTGATCCCGTGCGGCTCAACCGCACGGCTTGCTCCGCTCCGATGGCCAGACGGCGCATGTCCTCTGGATTCAAGAAGACCACCCGCCGCTCTTGGCGAATGCCGCGATAGCGATCATCGAGACCGTGAATGCTGGTGTTGAGCTGATCATGACTGCGGATGCTCATCAGCAGGAGCTGATCCGGCGCGGCTGGGGTCGGGGTCGGCAGGGTCGTGACGGCAAAGCGCGCCCGCCCGCCGACCGCGCCGAAGTCGCGTCGTCGAAGCGGATTGGGCAGGGCGTTGCGGGCCTTGCCCTTGGCCCAGTCGGGCGCCTCGCGATAGGCGGGGATGACCTGGGCGAGCAACCGGCGCACATCGTCATAGCCTCTGGCAAAGTCGCGCCAGGGCACCGGTGAGTCCGGGCCGAAGAGTCGCTCGGCCAGCTCGGCGACGATCCGAGTCTCGCCGCGCAGCTCGGGATGGACAGGGGCGAGCGGACCACGCGAGGGATGCACCGAGCCCATCATGTCCTCGACGAGCACGACCTGCTCCGCATCCTCGATGACCTCGCGCTCGCTGCGGGCGAGACAGGGCAGGATCACGGCGCTGCGTCCGGCCTCGACATGCGAGCGATTGAGCTTGGTGGAGATCATGACGCTCAGCCTGCATCCGCGCAGTGCCGCGGCGGTGGCCGCGCGATCCGGGGCGGATGCGGCGAGATTCCCGCCGAGCGACAGGATGGCGCGGGCGCGTCCGTCCTGCATGGCGCGGATCGACTCGACC
>RZZN01000403.1 GCA_009929855.1 Gammaproteobacteria bacterium | reverse complement strand
GAGAGAGTAGCGGCGAAACGACCGATGTTTATAACAGGATCAGTCGACGCAGGCTTTGTTCCAGAATACATATATCCCTTCTCGTCAGTTAAGGAGTCTACATAATCAGAAATATAATCTCCATTTGGAATTCTTGTTATAATAAGATCTATTGCTCCTATATTTGAGTTATAAACAAGATTTACAAACAAATCTACTTCATTTGTCGCTAATTCAGATGAACCAAGATTTAAGTAATTTGTTCCAGCGTTAAATGTTCTCGAAAACGCAGATGTTATGCTTCTGACTGTGGTGCTTCCACTAAAAATTGCATAAGCTATATTAGTTGCACTATGATCTGATCCAACTTTATTTTTTAAGGCTACTGTTAAATTATTCGAACTTACAGATGGCAAGATGTCAATATTGAAAGGAGCTTGATTTGCTGCATAAAAATAAGCAACTCCTTGTGGAGTAACGAATCTAGTAGAATCTGTTCCTGTTTTTGCCTCTAGAATGGTTGCTCGTTCAGCTATTCCTGTCTGACTCTCACTAGCGTCTCTTGCTGTTATACTTGTTCCAGATAAAGATAATCCAGTAGAAACAGATAGTCCTGCGTATGCTCCAGCACTATCATCCCAAAAAACTATTCTATCTTCGTTTGGATCTGCAAATCCATTTACATAGTCAGTTGAATCTGCAATTCCATAAACGCCTTCAGAAACTCTTTTAAGAATTCCATTGGAAGTGAAATCTCCGTCCATTACAGCTCCAGCAGAAGCCACGTTTGTAGCGTCTGTAACGTCTGCTCCAGCTTCTATCCCTGTGAGTTTTAATTTCTCGTCATCTGTCATATAATTGTCGTATTCTCCAAGAGCAGGTGCAGCACCTACGTCAGAGTAATCAAGAACAACCTCTCCAGTTTGTCCGTTTACAGAGTCAACAGCACCACCTCCAGCCTCTCCCGGAACCCATTGAGAGCCATTCCACACGAGAGCATCTCCAGACTGTACGCCTTTAACTGATACATCGGTGGCGTCTTCTATTTTTTTAATGCCTCCTCCT
>RZZN01000402.1 GCA_009929855.1 Gammaproteobacteria bacterium | reverse complement strand
AGCCGCGTGGCATGAGGCCCGTGCCGCCAAGGACGCGTACGCGCGCCGCCGCCATGGTCCGGGTCGTCCACCCGCGTTCGCCGCGCGCATTGAGCACGCATTCAATCGGTACCTGGGGGCCAGCCTGGCCCACGAGCGGGCGCAGGCCCACCGCGACGAGGCGAAGGCGCTCATCGGCGCCTTCAGCGAGGCGGATCATCCCTTTGATCTCGAGCACGGGCAGGCGCAAACGCCCGCGCGTCTCGCCGAGCGCCTCGCCACGGGCTTCGCGCGCCTGGAGACGATTGCCGCGGCCGCCGCGTTGTCCGCGCGACAGCGCGCCCAGCTGGATAAGGCCAAACGCCTGATCCCCAGTCTACTGGCGACGCTGACCTTCTTCTTCACGCTGATCACCGCGCGCGTACAGGCGCTGAACCTGGCCCCAGCCATTGAGCAGGCCATGCTCGAACACCTGATCCCGGCGCTGTATTTGGAACGGGTCGCGGCGCGCAGCACCCATGCCGACACGCGCGAACAGCTGCGCGCCGTGAGCGCCGAGCGGCTCGCGCCGCTCCAACAACCCGACCATCCGATCCAATCCCTCGACGCCGCGACCCAGCGCATCCTCGAGCAGGAGGCTGGCGATGGTGCCGATCTGTTCCAGCGCAGCAGCTCCGCGGTCGAGGGTCGCAATGGGTACCTTTCCTTGTACCAGCACGGCCATCACCGGCTCAGCCCGCGCAAGCAGGCCGTGCTGACCGCCCTGCATAACTTCCACCTGAGACGCCCCGACGGGACCACCGCGGCTGAGCGGCTCTTTGGCCGACCACACCCGCCCCTGTTCGAGCAGGTGGTCCAGCGCATGCCTTGGCCAGCGCGACCGGCCCAACGACGACCGCGTCCGCCCAGGCCGCCGTACCTGGTGCCGGTGGCGGCTTAGTGACGGTGGACCAAACGATGATCAAGGCCTCGGGGCGCATGCCCTCGGGCCACTCCCAATCGATACCGGCGATGCGGGTGTTGAGCAGGTTGCGCAACTGGCTCTGCACATTGCGCAGCGCGCCGT
>RZZN01000401.1 GCA_009929855.1 Gammaproteobacteria bacterium | reverse complement strand
AATTCTCATCACGATGAACCCATCGCCCAATTCGAATTTGACTTGGTCAGTCAGTTTGTCGAATTCGTAATCCTCATCGGGATCTTTCAACGACTCATCAACCATCTCCAAGAATTCCATGACAGTAGTTCTAACCAGTTTTTCCACCTTGTTTGTTGCCATCTTCATTCATCCTTTCGGTCGGGATTGTCTCCCTTGATACCTTCATAATACACCATGCAACACCTAATGTCAACACCTAATGTCAATTTTATGCAACAAAATTTTCCATGACAAAAAGGACCCCTATTCGGAGTCCTTTTCTTCGAGGATTTCCCCGACCGAAATCACCTCGTCTGTGTCGTATGCGTTGAACCATGGACGCAAGTCCGGAGTCCATTCCTTGATCATCTGCATTCCTGCAGGCATGGAACGGTCGAACGTGCGGATCAGTGGAACCCCCGGAATGCGTGACTTGTGCATCTCCATGATAAAGTTAGTCTGCATGCGCATGCGCTTGGCTGTCTGCGTGAAGACCTGCGTGGTGTAGAAGAGTTGAATTTTGCGCTTGCGAAGTTGGGTCACGAAGTCGGTCGTGAGTTTCTTGACGCGCTTGGTCATGAATTCGTAGGAATCGGCGCCGACTTGAATCTCATCCATCAGGACGATCTTGTTGGTCAGCCATTCGGGAAGAGTGGCGATCTCCTCGAACGTGGCATACTTGTAGTCGATTCTTTTCAGATGGAAGTTCGCGACTATCTCAAACCCTTCCAGATGAAACGACTCCGCCAGCGCGGCCATCAGCAATGTCTTGCCAGCGCCCCGGACGCCCAAGATGGCGGTGACAAAATAATCCATCAGCCTTTGACGCCAAGCAGTCTCTCAGAGAGTGATGGCGCTTCCGGGGCGTGTGTGGTGGCTTGGGCGATTGAGACGAATTCCTTACGGCCTTGGCGGCCTTTGGAAACAAGCAGGACGAGGGTTTGGTCGCAAAGGCTTTTCAGAATGGGCACGTCAAACTTTTCCGCGAAGACGTAACCCTTGGCAATGGGCATGACCTGCGCAGGCGTGAG
>RZZN01000400.1 GCA_009929855.1 Gammaproteobacteria bacterium | reverse complement strand
TCGCCGCGAATGGCCTCCGGCAGGACATCCGGGGCCACCACCTCCTTGGTGATTCCTTCCAAGACATTCCCGGACGGGTCGCGCTTCACGACGTAGCGATTGAGGTGGAACAGGCGGGCGTTCCCCTTCATCGGGATATAGATCAGGATGTTCCCGGCGACCAGCAGGTGCTTCAATGCCTCGAAGACATCGACCCGCAGGGCCATGGTCTCGATCTCGGCCTGGACGGAACGCTCGACGCGGTTCAAACCTCGTTCGATCTCAGCCCGCATTCCCTCCTGCTGCGTCAACTCCTTCAGCGTGTAGTCGTCAATGACCAGGCGGAAGAAGGGCGAGTTCGGGGGGAGTAATGCCAAGAGGAGTTTCGAGGCAAGGTTGTTGACGCCCCGAGCCCCAAGCCCCTGGAAGGGCGTATCGAGCGTGGTATGGGACGAATGTTCTTGACGTGGGACAAGCGCCGGGATCGTCAGCTCGGCGGCATCACGCGCCCGATCCAGGTAGGGCGTTCGGGCCATCTCAAGCTGGCTGTATCGCTGCCTGGCGGTCCCGGTGGTGGGAGAAGCTCCGGGCTGATCCATGGCTGTTACACTCTCGGGATGTTCAGGCCGGTGCCACTATTGGTCCCGCCGATTTGAAGATCGATCCGAAGACCACGCGTGCCCTTGCGCTTCGACTTGACCGTCTCGGCTTCGGATACCGTGCGTCGTGCGTCTTCGTTCAGGGCAGGAGCAATCGGAGCATCCTCAGGTGGCGGCGGGGCCTGTGCCGGGGGCGGCGGGAGCTTGATAGGCTCCGGTTTCGGGATCTTGGGGGCAGTGCACATGTTTGGTTAATCCTCGATCTGTTTGTTGATGACCTGACCTGATACCGTCCCGGATTCCTGCTGCTTCTTGTAGACGTGGCGCAGCATATCGGCGACGCTCATCTGCCCCTGTTGGTACCAGATGTGTCGATCCGGGATGTCCAACGAAAGACGGCGCGGAGGGAACTGTCTCTCCAGGTACTCCACGACTTCGAGAGGGATGATCGGGATGTTGTTCTTGGGTCGTTTA
>RZZN01000399.1 GCA_009929855.1 Gammaproteobacteria bacterium | reverse complement strand
CAGGACCTGCCGATGCCCGGTCGCGGCGTTGAAGGCGTCGAGGCGCTGCCAGGTGGTGGCGTAGTCGCGGATGCTGTCGGGGTGCGCGTCGGCAACGTGATAGGCGATCGGGGCGCCGGCGGCGTCGCGCTCCACGCCTTGGGCCAGGGTGGCGGTATCGAGCGCGCGGTGCGGGTTGCTGACGCGCGCGGCGGCGATGTGCTGCAAGGTCAGGCTGAACGGCAGCGCGCGGCCGGTGCTGCGGGTGAGCTGAACAAAGTGATCGCCGGCACCCAGCACGGCGCGGAAGGCGACATCCTGCTGGGTGTAGAAGTCGAGCGAGCGCTTGGCGTGGCACTCCTGCGACTCGGCCCAGGTGCGGAACAGGCGCTCGGCTTGCGCCTCCCAAGCATCGGCGGCGGCGTCGTCGAGGCGCAGATAGTCGCGATCGATGGCGGCGTGGTAGCTCAGGCCGGTGCCGACCACGCCCTGAACCTTGGTATGGATTGCCCCGGAGGCGAGCGGGTTGTTGCGGGCCAAATCGGCGCTGCGCTTGCGCAGGTCGGGCAGCTCGCGCGAGAGGATCTCCTCGGGCGTGCCGGCGGAGATAGACCAGCCGGCGGTCGCGTCGCGGGTGCGCGAGGCGCCCTTGTACCCGGCGACCGCATCGAAGGCCGCGCGGGCCTGCAAGCGGGCGAGCCCGGCGGCGGGGTTGACCGCGGCGACCAGGCGGTCGAGCAGATTGGCGCGGGCGTGCGGACGGGCGATCGGGCTAGGCATCGTAGACGATCACCGGGCGTTGGCGGCGGGCGCCGGGGGCGGTGGCTTGCAGGCGCTCGACGTAGCCTTGCCAGAATTTGATCTGGTCGCGGATGTCGGCGAGATCCGCGCGGGTGAGCGTGCGCCCGGTGTCGGTGGTGAAGGATTGACCGAGGCGGCAGACGGCATCCTCGGCGGCAAGCCAGGTGTCGACTTTGGCGGCGGCGATGGCAAGGGTGATTCCGGGCATGAGCGACAGCCTAGCTGTTAGCGCGAGACTGTGTTGTCGGGATTCCCGGTGTTGGTTTTGCTTATGT
>RZZN01000398.1 GCA_009929855.1 Gammaproteobacteria bacterium | reverse complement strand
CCAAGCGCCGCTTCATCGAGGAGCCGGCGAACATGAAGCTGCTGATCGTGGTCAGCAAACTGCTGACCGGCTTCGATGCCCCGAGCTGCACCTACATCTACCTCGACAACGAGCTGCGCGATCACAACCTCTTCCAGGCCATCTGCCGCACCAACCGGCTCGATGGTGACGATAAGGACTATGGCCATATCGTCGATTTCAAGGAGCTGTTCGGCGACGTGCAGCAGGCCATCGCGGTCTACAGCTCGGATGAGCTGGACATCGACCAAGGTGGTGGTGGCGACAACAACGTGCAGCTCAAGGATTGGCTGGATGAGGGCAAGAAAAGGCTCGATGAGGCGTGGGAGGCGCTGCGCTACCTGTGTGAGCCCGTCCCCCCGCCCCGCGAGATGGAGCAGTACCTGCGCTATTTCTGCGGTGACGCCGCCAACCCCAACGCACTGAGCGAGACCGAGCCGCTGCGGGTGTCGTTCTACAAGGCAGTGGCCAATTTCGTCCGCGCCTTTGCCGCCATCGCACAGCACCTGGCCGAGGCGGGCTATGCGGACGTCGATGCGGCCACCTTGGAGCAGGAGGTCGCGCAATACAGTGAGATCCGCGCCGCCATCAAACGGCACTCGGGCGAGGAGCTGGACATCAAGCCCTACGAGGCGGACATGCGCCACCTCATCAATACCTACATCCAGGCCGATCCGGCGACGGATCTCGGCGAGCTGGGCGAGATGTCGCTGACCGAGCTGATCATCCAGACCGGCATCCACGACGCCATCGCCAAGACGCTCAACGCCAAGAACAAGCTCTCCAGGAACGCGGTCGCCGAGGGGATCATCAACAACGTCCGCAAGACCATCATCCGCGATCAGCTCACCGACCCGCAGTTCTACGCGCAAATGTCGAAGCTGCTCGACGACCTCATCAAGCAGAGTCGGGCGGATGCGGCTGCTTATGAGGAATTCCTGCGCCAGGCCGAGACACTGGTGAGGCGTCTGGCTGCTCGGCAGCCCGAGGCGGGGGTGCCCGCCATCTTGCACGGTCGGCCCGAGGCGATCGCGCTCTTCAA
>RZZN01000397.1 GCA_009929855.1 Gammaproteobacteria bacterium | reverse complement strand
TTTCTGTCACGCGGCTTGCATCGCATTGGCACAGTTCTCCCAGTACTGCTCCCAGAGTCCGTTGGCGCGATTCAGGCGCAGAGCAAGCATGTGTTCGGCGTTGTCGGGGGTCCACCAGGCGCCGGGGCGTTTGAGCCGCTGCTGCACGATGTAGCGATGGGCGCTTTCGATCTCGCCCGAGCCGATGGGTAGACCCTGCGCGAGTGCGCTTTGGTAATCGAGCTGATCGGTCCGGTTCTCCAGATAGCGATGACAGGCCCGCACCGGGGCATCGGTCAGGTGTTCCGGCTCCAAGTGCGGCGTCAGGGCGGCGAGCACTGTCTCGAGTCGATTGTGCTTCAGATGCTCCTGTTGCGTGCGCAACCACGCCCGCGGATCCTCCGAGCAGACCTTGGCGGCGGCCGCCAAATAGTCACTGACATGGTAGAAATCCACCGTAAACCGCCCCTGTTTGCCGAAGCGCTGCTCCACTTGATCGCTGATCCAGTGGGCACCGTCGCCGAGCGCGTGCACCAGCGTGTTGACGCCCAATCCGGCCCGCTGTGCGCAGTCCAGCAGCCACCGTCCGGCCTCGTCGACTCCGCCTTGCAGCGTGGCGCCGTAGTGCAGCGTGGTCTTGCCCACGGCATGGGCCAGCGTGAGCTTGGCTTCCTTCCACTCCAGGCGCTTACCGCGGCGTTGATCCGGCTGCGCCTCGTCAACCACGACGATCGGCACCATGCCGCCATCCATCTCGGCGACCAGCAGCGGTTCGCCCACCGTCTCCGGCCACGCCTCTTCGAAGGTCTGCTGCTCGAACATCCTCTGCGCGTGCCCCTCGACGATGCCGCGGATCGTCTCCGGCGCCAGCGTCATTCCATAATGCTCGCGCAGCTTCCCGACCACTTGCCCGAAGGCGACGTCGGCACCGAAGTCGGTCACCACCCGCTGCAACGGCTGGGAACAGCACCGATGGCCGACCGCCGCGCGCGCGGCGAACAACCGCCGACTGCGCGTGCCCTCGCGATACAGCGGCTCCTCTACGGCGATGGTGCCGAAGGTGGTGTGCCAGCAGAGTTTTT
>RZZN01000396.1 GCA_009929855.1 Gammaproteobacteria bacterium | reverse complement strand
TGGTGTTAGTTTTTCGGAAATGGCTTGGGAATAAGCATTTTTATAGTTGTGAACACCAACGGCCACCGCACCTAAAAAGATGGTTCCCCTGTCGCCAATAGCTGTGGGGTGGACAAGTGTTGTAAGCAACCCTCCCATCACCCTTGCGTTAGCAGCATCTGATCCTGTCTTGTCTCCAACAAACATATCAATGTGTACCTTTTGTTGTGGCTGCCTGCGCTGCATGTGGAATATCTGCATGATGTTCCTGTATTTGTAGTCAGGATGGGCTTTAAGAATATCCTTGACTATCTTAATGGTGTCCTTGTTTTTGCCACTTACCATGTTGACGACCTCTGCAAGCATTTCACCAGGAACACCATACTTAGGGTCAAGCATGGTGATAATAGATGTAAACTGCTTTGGCAGCAAACCCAAGTTACCCACAACAGCAGATGATATGAAGTTCCGGTGCATATTATTAACCCAATTCACCATATCATCAGTAGTCTCATTGTAGCCCTTGTCAAGCAGGTCAATCATTATCTTACTGTGAGATTGTGTTCCTGAGTATTTAAGTGCGTTACCAACCTTTTTACTGTTAAGGGTTCCGACAAGATTAGAAATCGGTTTCGCCATCGTAATAAACATCGAGGACATATCAGTGTACCTCAAAGCATTGGAGTAAATACCATTCCTGGAGATATTAATAATCCCCCCACGCCTTTGCTTGGTGAATGACTTAAATATGGCCATGACATTGTCATTGAAATTCTGATCTTTCCCTTTCACCGATTCAGCAACTACCATTATGTACTGTGGATGCTTTGTAAGGTCAAGCCCAGTCATCTCTTTGTACACCTGATTGCTCATGTTGTAGTACTCATCATTGTTGAAAAACTCATCCACGATACGCTGTGCAAATATCTTCTGCTCATCAGTCAGTTTGGTATCAAGCTCATTGTATGTGGCATCAGTCATCTCAACCTGATTGCCTTTACCTGTTTCAATTCGGTCAAGATATGGCTTAGTGGATTCACTATTCCATGCCGCCCAGAAATACATCGCCTGGTCTCCTGTCAT
>RZZN01000395.1 GCA_009929855.1 Gammaproteobacteria bacterium | reverse complement strand
CGACGGGTGCGGAGCGGTGATGCGCATCGTGCCCTTGGCGCTGGTCTTCGACGGGGATGATCTGATCACGGCCGCGCGGATCTCCGCCGCCGTGACCCATGCGCACCCCAATGCCTTGGAGGCCGCCATCGCCGGGGCCTGGCTGGTGCGGGCGATTCTCCAGACCGGACGCTGGGACCCTGCGCTGGTGGCCGAGGCGATCCAGCACCTCGCGGGCCCCTGGCGGCAGGGCGGGACGGTCGCCGCGAGCCTGCGCGCGGCACTCGACTGGGCCAAGCGCGGCGAGGACTGGCTCGATGAGGACGGCATCCCACCGGGTGATGGCGGCTGGCGTGCCGGCAGCGCCTTGGGCCTGGCAGTGGCCGCGGCACTGCGCTGGCCGGATGATCTGGGTCTCGCGGTCGAGAAGGCCGCGCGCATCCGTGGCGATTCCGATTCGGTGGCCTGTCTGACCGGCGCCCTGCTCGGCGCGGCCCTGGGAACGGCGGCGATCCCGTCCGATTGGCTGTCCACCCTGCCGGACCGCTCGACCATCTCGGCGCTCGCCGATCGTCTCTTGGCGCTCACGCCATGACCGACGCGCCCGCACCGCGGGTGGTGATCGGCGATCTGCATGGGCATCTGGATCTCTTCGAGCGTCTGCTCGCGGGTGACGCCGGGGCTGGCCATGGCGGCGGCTCCTGTTTCGTATAACGGCGAAGGTCCGGATCAGGGTCCCGGGGGGCCTGTGACCGGGGACCGGGCGGCCCGCAGGACATCGTTCCCGTTCTGCCCCGCGCCGGGGGGCTGGTTGCTAGGGATGGCGAAGGTCAGGACCAGAAGGGCGCGCTTCAGCGCCCATGCTTTTTTTGGCATGCAGAGCGCGCAGGCGTGAGGGATGGAAGCCCGTCAGCGCGCGTATCCGGGACGGATAGCGCCGGGTGCGCCAGGGATGGCTTGGTGTGCGGTGACAGCCCGGCCCGCAGGGACACGCCTTGTTTTGCTCACAGGCGGGCGGTTAGAAAAGGAATATAAAGGATAAAGAAGGAGGCTCTCCCGGATTTCGGGGGAAATTAAATAGTGCCTGAA
>RZZN01000063.1 GCA_009929855.1 Gammaproteobacteria bacterium | reverse complement strand
ACGCCATCAGCCCAGACCGACGATGCCACGCGCGCTCGGCCTCGGGATCCGCGTCGCGAGTATCCCTCTCGGGGCGGGGACGCCCCGACTCCCTTGGGGGCACGCTCCAGGGTGTGGGGCCTCGAAGTCGATGGAACGACACCGCGCTTTTCACGCACAATAGTCGCCGTCGCGGGCGACAGTGCCCCGACAGCATCGACCTGTCGAGAGCGGCCAGCCTCGCGCCGGCCCGCTGCGCTGATGACCTGCCGGAGTGATCGCGGCGATCCGAGGCGGCGTAGGGTCATACTCGCCCGGAGCCGGCTGGAGGCTGGCCACTCCGTCCAGGTTCAACCCTCAACGATCAGCCACAGGAAGCGACGATGAGCGACGCTCTCAATTATCTCGTTCAGGTCCGCGGCGACGCGCTCGGCCACTATTTCAAGTTTCTCAAGGACACCGGCAAGCACCTCGATCCCAAGACCCGCGATCTGATCTCAGTCATCACCAAGGTCCATTCACAGACCGAAGGCGGCTTCAAGCAATATCTCACCCGCGCGCTGCGCGATGGCTGCACGCCGCTGGAGATCATCGATGCGCTGCTCATGGCCTTTCCCGCCCTGGGACTGGCCAAGATCGTCTGGGCCACCGACATCCTGCTGCAGATGGACATCCCCGAGTTCTCGCCCGCGCTGATCAATGCCCAGCCGCAGTGGCGCGACGTCATGGCGGTCGCCGACATCGCCGATGGCGCGGTCGAGCGCATCGAGTGCGCCACCCGCACGGTCTTCGTCTACCGCGAGGGCGAGACCTACAAGGTCTATGACTCGCACTGTCCCCATCAGGTCACCAACATCCCGCACTTGGCCCTCGACGGTCTCACCCTGACCTGTCCCAAGCATCAGTGGAAGTTCGACATCCGCAGCGGCGACTGCATCGAGAAAGGCCAGCACCCGCTGAAGCACTTCGACACGAAGGTCGAGGACGGACGACTGCTCGCCTGGTGGTGAATGGCGCGTGCGCCCGCTCGGCCGGGGCACCCGCGCCCCGTGCCGAGCGACCGATCGGCACCTTGACGCGCGGCTGAGCCGACGCGCCGATCCCGCGATTCGCCCGTGACGGACGCACGGGTCAGGTCCCCTCCTCCCAAGAGGCCAAATAAGCGGTCTGCTCGGGCGTGAGCCGATCGATCCGCATGCCGAGCGCGGCCAACTTGAGCCGTGCCACCCGCTGGTCGATCGCGCGCGGCACCGGATGGACCGCTGGCGCGAGGGGTTGCGCCCGGTCCCTCAGCCAGGCGATCGCCAGGGCCTGATTGGCGAAGCTCATGTCCATCACGGCGGCCGGATGCCCCTCGGCGGCGGCGAGGTTGACCAGGCGCCCCTCGGCGAGCAGACGGATCCGCCGCCCATCGCGCAGCCGGTATTCATCGACATGCGCGCGCGGGCGTCGTCGCTCGACCGCCAGTGACTGGAGCGCTGGTAGATCGATCTCGACATTGAAATGTCCGGCATTGGCGATGATGCAGCCATCCTTCATGACCTCGAAGTGCTCCCATGACAGCACCTGCTTGTCGCCAGTGACCGTCAGGATCAGGTCTGAGCGGGCGGCGGCCTCGACCAACGGCATGACGTCGAAGCCATCCATCGCCGCCTCGAGGGCGCGCAGCGGATCCACCTCGGTAACGATCACTCGCGCCCCCTGCCCCTTGGCCCGCATCGCGACCCCGCGCCCACACCATCCATAGCCGACCACCGTGAAGACCCGCCCGGCAAGCAACAGGTTGGTCGCGCGGATCACCCCGTCGAGCGCGCTCTGTCCGGTGCCATATCGGTTGTCGAAGAGATGTTTGGTGAGCGCGTCGTTGACCGCCACGATGGGATAGCGCAGCGCGCCGGCGGCGGCCATGGCGCGCAACCGAATGACGCCCGTGGTGGTCTCCTCGGTACCGCCGAGCATCGCCCCGAGTAGGTCGGTGCGATGCTTGTGCAGCTCGCTGACCAGATCGGCGCCATCATCGAGCGTGATCTGGGGACGGTGGTCCAGGGCGGCGCGCAGATGCGCGTAATAGCGTGCCGTCTCCTCGCCGCGGCGGGCGAAGACCGGGATGCCCTCATCGACCAGCGCGGCGGCCACGTCATCCTGGGTCGAGAGCGGATTGCTGGCGCAGAGCACCAAGTCGGCGCCGCCAGCCCGCAGGGTGCGCATCAGATTGGCCGTCTCGGTCGTGACATGGAGGCAGGCACTGATGCGCAGACCCGCCAGCGGACGCTCACGCGCGAACTGGTCGCGGATCCCGGCCAATACCGGCATCTCGGCGTCCGACCAGTCGATTCGGTCGCGACCCCGAGCGGCCAGCGTGGGATCGGTGATATCGCAATGCATCGGTGACACCCCTCGTTGTTTGCGATCAGCGCTCAGGCAATCCGAAACGCCCGAGATGAGGCCAATGGACCCAGCGCGCCCGGGTCGACACCCAGGTGCATATCGCGACGTGTGGACATCCCCTGATCACCCGTCGATCTGGCGGTCGACTCACGCGCGCATGGCGAAACGATGGTGCCGCGACCGCGCACAGACTGTTGGTTGGATCCAAGCACGCAGGCCCCAAGCCGAGCAACCGGCATGATGGACCCAGCCGCTTTGGTATATGCTCGTCGGTCATGAACACCTCGAGCAGCGGATTCGGATCGTCATGCACTTGACAGTCTCGATGCGTCGTGTGTCGTGCGTCGGATGTCGGTTTGGCTCACTGGACGGCATCGACAGACCCATCACATGGCCCCCGCCGCACCCTGACGGCCGAGCCCCGATCAGGCTGTCCGGATCCATCGACCTGACCACCACCCCCTGATCAACCGAGCAACCAAGGTGAGCGCGCTTGGACATTCTGCATCCATCCGTCCCCAGTCTCTGCCTGGTCGCCGCGATCGCCGACAATGGCGTGATCGGACGAGACAACCAGCTGCCCTGGCACCTCCCGGCGGACCTGGCCCATTTCAAGCGTCTGACGCTCGATCAGACCATCGTCATGGGACGCCGGACCTGGGAATCGCTACCGGGGCCGCTGCCGCGTCGGCGTCATATCGTGCTCTCGCGTGATCCTGACTTCCACCCATCCGGTTGCATCCTGGTCGGCTCGCTGGATGCGGCGATCCGCGCCGCCGGCCCGGTCGCCGAGTTGTTCATCATCGGCGGGGGGACGCTCTATGCCGAGGCCTTGCCGCGCGCCGCGCGTCTCGCGCTGACACTGGTTCACGCCCGGATCGAGGGTGACACGCGATTTCCCGAGTGGAGCCCGGCGCACTGGCAGGAGACCAGCCGAGTCGAGCACTCCGCCGATGTGCTCAACCCCTATCCCATGACCTTCCTCGAGCTGCGGCGCCGGTCCTGAGCAGGCGGCCCGCTCTCCGCCCGGGGCTCTAAGCCCGCAAGCCATGGGCCCAACCACCCCGACAGGCGCGTGATTCAGCGATCAGTCCGCCCCGGGTTTGGCATAGCCCAGGCAGTCGATCTGGATCGGTCTGATCGGCGCGCTCGCGTCGATTCGAATGGCGGTCAGCGCGCGGCCCCAGAGACAACCGCTGTCCAACGCCCAGACATTGTCCTCGGCCAGATAGCCGAGTGTGGACCAGTGACCAAAGATGATCCGCTGGTTGCGGGTCTGCCGGCCTGGAACCCGGAACCAGGGCAGCAGGCCTGGCGCCTGACTGCCGATCTCGCCCTTCTCGCCCAGCGCAAGTGTTCCGTCTCGAGTACAAAACCGCATTCGGGTCAGCGCATTGGTGATGAAGCGCAGGCGCTCGATGCCAGTGAGATCAGACGACCATCGCTTGGGCTTGTTGCCATACATGGAGAGCAGGAAATCGCGTCTGAGCGGCCCGCGCAAGGCCGCCTCCAACTCGCGCGCGCAGGCCGCGGCCAAGTCCAGATCCCACTGCGGCGGCAGACCCGCGTGGATGAGCGTGAAGCCGATGGCGGGATCCTGATGCAGGAGTGGACGATGGCTCAGCCAATGCAAGAGTTCGTCACGGTCGGGGGCGGCGAGGATCTCATCGAGCGTGCTCTTGGCGGCGTGCCGGGTGTTGCCCTCCGCCAAGGCCAGGAGATGGAGGTCATGATTGCCGAGCACGACAATGGCCCGATCACCCAGATCACGCACGAAACGCATGACCGCGAGCGAATCCGGACCGCGGTTGACGAGATCGCCGACCAGCCAGAGTCGATCCGCGGCCGGATCGAATCGAATCAGGTCGAGCAGCCGTCGCAACTCGTCGTAACAGCCTTGGATATCACCTATGGCATAGATGGACATAGCCCCTCCGGCCGGTGGATGCCCGGGATCGCGCGGCGCTGATCGGCCATGGATGCACGCGCGTCAGTCAATGCATGGTCGTGACCGAGACCAGCGAGAAGGCCGGGATGGTCGCATCGAAGCGGGTGCCATCGTCACCGATCATGCCATAGCTGCCATGCATGCTCCCGACCGGGGTGGCGATGATCGTCCCGCTGGTGTATTCGAAACGCTCACCTGGCTTGAGATGTGGCTGCTCACCCACGACCCCATCGCCACGCACCTCCTGCGCACGCCCATCCGCATCGGTGATGATCCAATGCCGATCGAGCAGACGCGCCGCGCGCCGACCCTGATTCTCGATCACGATCCGATAAGAAAAGACGTAGCGCCCATCGCTCGGCGAGGAGTGCTCGGGCTGATATTGACTTGCGGCCGAGATCTTGATCGAAAAGTCTTCCACGTCAGGCCCCCATCACAGACAGATTCGATGATTTACGCCATAATACTGAAATTACGAACCCCCGATCCAGGCAGCAATCGAGATTCCGCGCCGTCGTGACCACCTTGCACTCGGCGGCGACATCCTCAAGTCCAGGCAATCAGAACTTCATCCATGCGCATCAGTCGTCATCCCCGTCGGCCCGACCCTCTTGTGCTGCTCATCGTCTTCGTGCTGGTCGGGATGCTCTCGACCTTGACCTACCAGTTGCTCATCGAGTATGGCGCCAGGAGCATCCCCATCGCCACACAGAGTCCCCCAGCCGTTGGCGTCGGCGGATGAGCGCAAAGCGCGTCACGCGCCGATGCACGCAAAAGCCGAGCCCCATTGGTTTTTTGTCAGCTCGAGGCTGATGTTTGCCTGCCTAGCGGAGTGACCCTGATGCCCGATCGACTGCGTGTGGCCGTGATTGGAGTCGGCTATCTCGGACGCTTCCACGCCTTGATCTATTCCCGCATGCCGAATGTCGAGCTCGTCGGCGTGCTCGATAGCGATCCGGCACGGGCCGCCGCCGTCGCCGCCGAGGCCGGCTGTCGGGTCCTTCCGCGGCTGGACGATGTCATACAGGACGCAGAAGCGGTGAGCATCGTGGTTCCCACGACTGCGCATCTGGAGGTGGCCGCGCCACTGTTGACACGCGGGATCCCAGTGCTGCTCGAAAAGCCGATCGCCGCGAGTCTCGCCGACGCGCAACAGATCGTCGATCTGGCCCAGGCCAATGGCGCGCTGTTGCAGATCGGGCATGTCGAGCGCTTCAACGCTGGGGTCATGGCACTGGCGCAACGGATCGAGACTCCACTCTATATCGAGGCTCAGCGCATGGGCGGATTCGTGGAGCGAGCGACCGATGTCGACGTGGTCTCCGACCTCATGATCCACGACATCGATATCATCCTGTCACTCGTCGGGGCACCGATCGCCAACATCGCGGCCGTGGGCGCGTCCGTGCTCACCGAGCATGTCGACATCGCCAGCGCGCGGCTCGAATTCGACAACGCCACGGTGGCGAACGTCGTGGCCAGCCGGGTCTCGGACAAGACGACCCGACGCATCCGGGTCTTCCAGCCAGGACGCTATCTCTCCTTGGATTTCATCGCGCAGACGATCGACATCGCCGAGACACGCGCCGATCCAGGGGCGGCGCGTCCCACGATCATCCGCGATCGGATCCAAGTCGAGCCGGTCAAGCCGCTCGATCTGGAATTGGCCGACTTCGTCGGCTGCGTGCGCGAAGGACGCGCGCCGCTCGTGGATGGCCGAACCGGACTCGCGGCGCTCGCGGTCGCACTCGAGGTGCGTGCCAAGATCGGGCGTGGAAAGCCACACGCACGCGGTGTGCCAGACCCGCTCCACTGACCGCATCGCGCGGATCGGCAGCCGCCTTGCCCCGCGGCAGTCTGACACCCGCTCCTCACGCGCGCTCAGGCGCCGTCCATCCCCCTGATCTGCGCCATCCGCTCTGCGAGCGCCACCGCGGCGCGCAGGCTGCCGAGATCGGCACGGTCGGTCCCGGCAAGATCGAGCGCCGTGCCATGATCGACCGAGGTGCGAATGATCGGCAGGCCGAGGGTGACATTGACCGCCTGCCCGAAACCCAGATGCTTGAGCACGGGCAGCCCCTGATCATGGTACATCGCCAGGACGACATCGCTGGCGGCGAGACGCTCGGGCACGAAGGCGGTATCCGCTGGAACGGGTCCAGTCAGACGCCAACCGAGCGCGCGCAGCTGCTCGAGGACGGGCGTGATGATCTCGATCTCCTCGCGGCCCAGGTGCCCGCCTTCGCCAGCGTGTGGATTGAGACCACAGATCAGGATCCGCGGGTCACTGATCCCGAAGCGCTCCACGAGATCGCGATGCAGGATGCGGATCACGCGGCGCAGCTGCTCAGGCGTGATCGCGTCGCTGACCTCGCGCAGCGGCAGATGCGTCGTGACCAGGGCGACACGCAAACCGGGGGCCACGAGCATCATCACGGGCTCGGCGCCACAGCGCTCGGCCAGGAATTCGGTATGCCCAGTGAATGGGATCCCGGCATCATTGATCACCCCTTTGTGAACCGGACCCGTGACCAAGGCCGCGAATCGATCAAGGCGACAGGCATCGCAGGCGCGACTCAGGGTCTCGATCACATACTCGGCATTGGCCGGCTCCAACTGGCCAGGGATCACCGCTTGGCGCAAGGTGACCGGCCAGACATGGAGATGCCCTGGACCAGGGGGTGACGGAGCCGCGTGCGGCTCGAGGACATGCAGATGGAGCGGGAGCCCGAGCCGCTCGGCGCGCTGCATCAGCAGCCGCGGATCGGCGATCGCCACCAGCATGTCGGTCAGCGGCTCCTGGACCAGACGCACGAGCAGATCTGGACCAATGCCGGCGGGCTCGCCAGGGGTGATGGCGATCACGGCGAGAGCGCCTCATCGAGTCGCATCTCGACATAGGCCTCGTCACGCAGCTGCCGCAGCCATTCATCGGTCGCCTCGTCCGCCTTGCGCCGTTGCAGTGCCTCGCGGGCCTTGATCCGCATGAGATCGTCCTGACGGTCCTGCTGACGCCGCTCCATGACCTGGACGATGTGCCAACCGAATGGGCTCTGGAATGGCTCGCTGACACCATTGATGGGCAGCGCATTCATGGCCTCCTCGAAATCGGGAACCGTATCGCCGGGATTGATCCAACCCAGGTCACCGCCGCGCAGGGCCGAGCCGGTGTCGTCCGAGTGCGCGCGCGCGAGCGCGGTGAAATCCTCACCGCCGAGGATGCGGATACGCAGCTGCGCGAGCCGTCGCCGGGCATCCGTGTCCGAGACCAGCTCATTGGTACGGATCAGGATATGCTGGGCCTTGGTTTGAGTGACCGTCGCGGGGGTCGCCGCCTCGATCTCGGTCATCTTGACGATATGGAACCCATTGGGGCTGCGCAGTGGGTCGCTGATCTCCCCCGCGGCCATGGTGTAGGCGAGATCGGCGACCAGTGCCGGCACCGCGCCCATCTCGAACCACCCCAGATCGCCCCCTTGCAGTGCATTGCGGCCATCGGACTCACGCACCGCGACCTGACCGAAGTCGGCCCCGCCGCGGAGGTTGGCAACCAGTCGCGTCGCCTTGGTCTCGGCGGCCTGGATCTGAGCAGGCGAGGCATTGTCTGGCAACGCGACCAGGATGTGTTGCAGACGCACCCGCGCGCGCTCGATCAGACGACTGGCCTCGCGCTGGAGAAACCGATCGACCTCCTGATCGGTCACCTGAACGCGGCTGACCACCTCCTGATTCAGGAGCCGACTCGTGAGGATCTGAGTGCGCGTGTCCTCGCGAAAATCGGCGAAGCGGATCCCGCCCGCCTCCAGCGTGGACTGCAGCTCGGGCAGGGTGAGACCGTTGCGACTGGCGATGCTCGTCAGCGCCTCATCCAGGGCCGCCTCATCGACCGTGATGCCGAGATCACGGGCCCGCTGGATCTGCAGACGCTTGAGGATGAGCTGATCGAGCACCTGCCGCTCGAGCTCGGCGCGGGGTGGCGGGGGCGTGCCCCGTTGCTGCATCTGCGGGAGCACCAGGTCGATCTCGGCATTGAGCTCGCTGCGCACGATCACATCGTCGTTGACGACCGCGAGGATGGCGTCGAGCTCTTGGATGGTGGCGCTGGCAGACAGCGTGCTCAGTGCCAGCAGCCAGACCGCGAGCAGTCGCCTGGCCAGGCGCGGGAGGCGGCGCTCGAGTGCGTGCGGGGCGCCGCGGCTAGTCCGTCTGATAACCATAGATGCCTCTTTCCAGAAGGTTTTCGATCTGACTTCCGAATGAGCCGAGCCCGGCGAGCTCGATCTGCAGCATGATGCTGGTGTTGCTCTGGTCCTCGCGCAGCTGAAGATGCTGACCAAGCACGCGGAGCTTCCAACAACAGCGTCCGAGCTCGATCCCCGCGAAGGCCTCGGTGGTCTGCGCGTTGGCGACCGAATAGAGCCAACGCCCCACCAGCTTGACCCGCGAGCCGAGTGGAAGGGCGAAGGAAAGATCGGTGTCCTCGTAGCGCAGCGCCGGCTGCTCGGCGAAGTTGAAGCGATAGGAGAGGTTGAGCACCGTGGCTGGATCGGGCGTGTAGCGCAGTTGGATCACCCGCTTCTCCCAGGACTCCTCGGCGTCGTTCGGGTTCCACTGCGCGCTGAGCCGCGCGCTCCAATCCTGGCCCAGACGCGCCGCGAGCTCGCCCGCGACCGCGGATTGCATCTCCTCCTCGACCGCTTGCCCGAAGAGCTGGACGCGACGGTCCTGAAAGTAATGGATCTGGCCGATGCTGGCGCGCAGCAGCTCCAAGCCGCTCTTATTGGCGATCGTCCGTGAGGTCAGCCCAATGGTCAGGCGATTCTCGTCGCCGATCCGATCGTAGCCGGTGAAGCGGTTGGGCCGAAAGAGGCTGGCGTAGCTGAAATCCAATGGGGTGGTGTCGAACAAGGGCGCCTCGGTCTGGTCCTCGAACGAGGTGAGCACATAGTAGAGCCGCGGCTCCAGGGTCTGGAGCACCTGCGTGCCGAGCCAATCGGACTCACGCTCGAAGATCAGTGTCCCATCCAGGTCGACGCTGGGAATCAGGTAGGTCTGTCGCGCGCTCTGCGTCGCGCTGACAGCGGTGAGGTCATAGAGACTGGAATAGAGTCGCACACTGGGGATCAGCTGGCCGAATGAGCGACGCATGGGCAAGCGCAGCGACGGGACCGCGACGAGACGATTGCCGTGCACCATGGTCCCATGGTCGAAATAATCGTACTGACCCTCGAGCCGATACTCGAGCAGGTCCTGCCAGCGCCTTGGATTCAGACTGAGCTCGACGTGCGGCATCTGGGCGTAGGGGCGACTGGCCGCGGGGAGCGTGTCATCGATGGTTTGGAATTGCCGCAGGCGCGTCAGCATGCGCCAGCCATCGCCAGAGTAGGCCAGGTCGGCACGCTGCTCCAGATTGCGGGTGCTCGTGATATCCAGGCGATTGCCGAAATCCTGCAGGAAGGCATCATCGGAGGCCGACGAGAAATCGACCGAGGTGCGCCAGCGCGCGCCCCACCAGCCCGTCTGCAGAAGGCGCAAGGCACCGCGCACGCCCTCATCGCGCGCCTCGCGGTCCTCGGGAAGGATCTCCGCGTTGAGCTCCAGCTCCTGAACCGTGCTCAGATGCCGCACCTGGGTGCCCAACATCAGACCGCGGTTGCTCATCAAGCGCGGAGCGATGGTGGCATCCAGGTTGGGCGCGATGTTCCAATAATAGGGGATCGTGATGTCGAGCCCGGTCGTTTCCGAGGAGCCGAAGGTCGGGATCAGGAAACCGCTGCGACGCCGGTCGTCGATGGGAAAGGCCAGATAAGGGGTGTAGAGCAGCGGAATCTTGCCGACGCGGATGCGCGCATGACGGGCGATGCCCATGCCCTCGGCCTGATCGAGCTCCAGCTCCTTGGCCTTGAGCGACCAATCGGTACGGCCGGGTGGGCAGGTGGTGTAGGTGATGTTTCGATACTGGCTGACCCCATCCGGAAGGATCCGCGCCTGCTCGGCCGTGCCGAGCAGGTTCGCGCTCCCAGACAGACGATAGCGCGCGCGCTCGAGCTGCCCCTCTTGCTTGACGAGATTGTAATCGGCACGCTCACCCTGGATGCGCAGGTCGGGCGCGTCCAGAAAGACGTCACCCTGCGCCGCCAGGTCGCCGCTGGGACGCGCGTAGGTCGCCTCATCGGCCGTGATCCGCCGATCCTCTTGGATGACCTCGACTTGACCCCGTAGATCGATGATCTCGGCCGCGCGATCATAGTCGACACGATCGGCGATGATCTGCACTGGAACACCCGGAAGTGGCTCGGGCCGGATCACGCCCCCGAGCCCAGCTCCAGGCGTGCGTGGCCCGCAAAAGGTCCAAGGCAGATCGGCATGCAGGCGGGGATCCCAGGCGTCACTGAGGTCGAGCGCACTGGAGTCGATCCGCACCCGCGGCGGCGCTGGGCGAGCGGCCGCGCCCGTGGCGAGCGGGGGAAGCGGATCAAGGGCACTCGTCGGCGTGGGGGCAAGGGGCTCCAGGCGCGGCAGCACCAAGCTGCGTTCCTCGGTGCCCAGCGGCGCGCTCGGGGTCGCCGCGACAATCGTCGTGGGCGCATCCGCTGGATGATCTTGGCGCGACGGCGCGTCCGCCTCGCCCCCCACGGCGAGTGTGGCCGGGGACGCGGCGAGCAGGCTGGAATGCGCACTGAAAAGGATGGTGGTGATCAGAAGGATGCGGCGCACGATGACTGTTCGAGGTCGATCAGGTCCAGCCGCGCCCGCGGGCGCGGCGATGGATGCGATGGCCATGGATCGATGGACGGTTCGGCCCTAAACTGCAAACATGTCACATCTGAACCGAGTCAGCAATCTCGAACCCCACGGCGGCGTCATTGCGCGCGTCTCCTAGAGGAGTGATCGTGAGCGAGCGAACCGAGCATCTAGGCCGCTGGGCCGCCAAGATCCTGGGCGCGCGCGCGCTCACGCTTCAGCCGGCTTCGTCCGATGCGAGCTTTCGCCGCTACTGGCGGATCCTGCATGATGGAACGTCGCGCATCCTCATGGATGCCCCACCGGAGCATGAGGACTGCGGCCGCTTTGCTGAGCTCTCGCGGCGATTTCGCGCGATCGGACTCAACACCCCGCAGATCGATGCCGAGGATCGCGCGCATGGCTTCTTGATGCTCACCGATTTCGGCGATCGGACCTATCTGAGCGCGCTCGACGAAACCACCGCCGATCGACTCTATGGCGATGCATTGGGCGCGTTGGCGATCCTCCAGGCGCGCGGACCACTGGATGGCCTGCCATGCTACGACGCGCCCTTTCTACGTCGAGAGCTGGCGCTGTTTCGCGATTGGTTTCTCGGCGGGCTCCTGGGTCTAACGCTCGCACCGGGGCACGCGACGGCGCTGGCACGGGTCGAGGAGCTTCTGATCGAGGCCGCGCTCGAGCAGCCGCGCGTATGCGTCCACCGCGACTATCATGCACGCAACCTCATGCTCACCGAGGTCGGCAATCCCGGCATCCTGGATTTCCAAGATGCGGTGGTCGGGCCGGTGACCTATGATCTGGTGTCATTGCTGCGCGACTGCTATGTCGCCTGGCCGCCCGAGCGGGTGCTGGAGTGGGCGCTGGGCTACCATCGACTGGCCCGGGACGGTGGCCTGTTGCGCGAGGAGGATCCCGCGCGTTTCCTGAGATGGCTCGACCTCATGGGGGTACAGCGGCATCTCAAGGCGTGCGGGATCTTCGCGCGGCTGCATCTGCGCGATGACAAACCACACTATCTCGGCGATATCCCACGCACACTGGACTATGTCCGCCAGGTGGCTGCCCAACGCCATCATGAGCTCGGGGAGCTGCACTGCCTACTGGAGGAGTGCGTGCTACCGGCCTTCGCCGCGCGGACACAGGTCCACGCGGCGGATCGAGCGCGCGCGCCGGCGTGAGCCATGACCCGCTCACTCGCCACCCAAGCCAACCTCGGGAGGACTCAGCATGGTCGATCCCCATGCGCTCGTGCGCTACTGTGACAATCTACTGGATGCCGCAAACTTCACCGACTATGCGCCCAATGGACTTCAGGTCGAGGGCACGCGCCAGGTGGCGCGACTGGTCACTGGCGTGACCGCGTGCGTGGCCCTGATCGAGGCCGCGCGCGCGTGGGACGCGGATGCGATCCTGGTGCATCATGGCTGGTTCTGGAAGAATGAAAATCCCTGCCTGACCGGTGTCAAGGGTCGGCGCGCGCGCTGCCTGGTCGAATCCGGGGCCAGCCTGATCGCCTATCACCTGCCGCTCGACGCGCATCCGCGGCTCGGCAACAATGCCACCCTGGCGCAGCGCCTCGGGGCACTCGATGCGGCCCCCGTGGCAGCCACTCAGGGACTGCTCTGGACCGGTCGTCTCGGCAACGCGACACCACCACGGCAGCTCGCCGCGACACTCTCGGAGCGGCTTGGCCGGACGGTCACATTGGTGGAGGCGGGGCACGCCGAGGTGACGAAGATCGGATGGTGTAGCGGCGGCGGGCAGGGTTATATCGAGCAGGCCGCCGATCACGGCATGGAGGTCTTCATCAGCGGCGAGATCTCGGAACAGACCACCCATCTGGCACGCGAGCGCGGCATCAGCTTCATCGCCGCCGGCCATCACGCCACCGAGCGGGACGGGGTCCGCGCCTTGGGCGCACACCTGGCCGACAACTTCGGGCTGCACCATCGCTTCATCGAGATCGAGAACCCAGCTTGAAAACAGACCAATCGAATGATTTGGGTCTGTCGATCACCTTGATCAATGGTCCTTGCCTTGACCAGTCTCCCTAGAATCGATGAGAATAATCGACTCTGGTGTAAAAGAGCATCGGCATATTCTGATCTTCCTACCATTCAAGTGATCGCGTGAGTTGCCAGCCCGAGTGGCAGGGCTAGAGGCTTGCGCCAGCCGGGGGTTAGTGGATTATGAGCGCACAAGGCGTGAACAAAATCAGGCGGCGCGTACTGGTCGCCGCGACGAGCGTAGTCGGGGCCGTCGGGGCTGGCTTCGCGCTCGTCCCTTTCATCGGCTCCATGAACCCTAGCGCCAAGGCCCGTGCCGCCGGCGCGCCGGTGGAGGCCGATGTCAGTCAACTCGAGCCGGGCGGGATCCTGCGCCTGAAGTGGCGCGGCCAACCGGTGTGGGTCGTCAATCGCACACCCGAGATCCTCGAGGCACTCCCCGCGCTGGATCCGCTCCTGGTGGATCCAACTTCCGAAGTCGCGCAGCAGCCTGACTACTGTAAGAACGCGACCCGCTCGATCAAGGAGCAATACTTCGTCGTCATCGGCATCTGCACCCACCTGGGGTGCTCGCCGACATTCCGGCCGGAGTTCGCGCCCGAAGACCTCGGCAGCCGCTGGCGCGGTGGTTTCTTCTGCCCCTGCCATGGCTCGCAGTTCGACCTGGCCGGCAGAGTCTTCAAGGGTGTCCCGGCGCCCACCAATCTGGTGATTCCTGTGCATACCTATATCAACGACACCACCATCTTGGTCGGTGAGGATCGAGGAGCTGCCTGATGAGCGCGGAAAAGACCGAAAACCTCAGCTGGATCGATAAGCGATTCCCGCTGACGGAGACCTGGAAGGCCCATCTCTCCGAATATTATGCCCCGAAAAACCTCAATTTCTGGTCGTTTTTCGGCTCGCTGGCAATCCTGACCCTAGTGATCCAGATCGTCTCGGGCATCTGGCTGGCGATGAGCTACAAGCCCTCGGCGGCCGAGGCCTTTGCCTCGGTCGAGTACATCATGCGTGACGTCGAGTGGGGCTGGCTGATCCGCTACATCCACTCCACCGGGGCCTCCGCCTTCTTCATCGTCATCTATCTGCACATGTTCCGCGCCCTGATGTGGGGCTCCTACCGCAAGCCGCGCGAGCTCTTGTGGATGATCGGCGTGGTCATCTATCTGGTGATGATGGCGACGGCCTTCTTCGGTTATCTGTTGCCCTGGGGCCAGATGTCGTTCTGGGGCGCACAGGTCATCGTCAACCTCTTTGCCGCGGTGCCGGTCGTCGGCGAGGAGCTGGCGGTCTGGGTCCGTGGTGACTATGTCATCTCGGATGCCACGCTGAACCGTTTCTTCGCATTCCACTTCCTGCTGCCATTCCTGCTCGCCGGGCTGGTCTTCATCCACATCGTCGCGCTCCATCATGTCGGCTCGAACAATCCCGACGGCATCGAGATCAAGGCAGGCCCGAAGGGCAACCGCTGGAGCGACAAGGCACCCGCCGATGGCATTCCCTTCCATCCGTACTACACCGTCAAGGATCTCATGGGCGTGGTGGTGTTCCTGGCGATCTTCTCGGTGATCGTCTTCTACGCACCGACCATGGGCGGTCTCTTCATCGAGGCGCCGAACTTCCAGCCCGCCAACCCCTTCCAGACCCCCGAGCACATCGCGCCCGTCTGGTACTTCACGCCCTACTACGCCATGCTGCGCGCCGTGCCGCCGATGTATGGATCCCAGTTCCCCGGCGTGGTGGTGATGTTCGCGGCGATCCTGATCCTGTTCGTGTTGCCCTGGCTCGACCGCAGCAAGGTCAAGTCCATCCGCTACAAGGGATCGCTCTCCAAGATCATGCTGGGTATCTTCGCGGTGTCGTTCGTGGTCCTGGCCTGGCTCGGACTGCAACCCTCGACCCCCTTGTACACCCTGCTCGCGCAGATCTTCACGGTGCTCTACTTCGCGTTCTTCCTGTTGATGCCGATCTATACCTCGATCGAAAAGACCAAGCCCGTTCCGGAGAGGGTCACCTCATGAGAAAGCTGATCATCGCCACACTGGTGCTGTTGCTGCCCACCGCCGGCTTTGCCGCGGGTGGTCACGTCAAGCTCGAGAAGGCCAACATCGACCTGCATGATCAGGCATCCCTGCAGCGTGGGGCGAAATATTTCGTCAATTACTGCATGGCCTGCCACTCGCTGAGCCATATGCGTTACTCGCGGATGGCCGAAGATCTTGGTATCGACGACAAGGCCTTGCGTGAGAATCTGCTGTTCGGCGATGCCGAGCCTGGTGACATGATGACCAATTCGATGCGCCCAGCCGACGGCGAGGCCTGGTTCGGTACCGCAGTGCCCGACCTGACCCTGGCCACGCGCTGGCGCAATCCGGATTGGGTCTATACCTATCTGAAGAGCTACTATGCCGATCCATCGCGGCCCTATGGGGTCAACAATGTGATCTTCCCCTTGGTCGGCATGCCGCATGTGCTCGGCGATCTGCAAGGCATTCAGGAGCCGATCCTGGATGCGTCGCACGATGCGTCCAACCCGGTCGTGACTGGTGTCAAGCTGACCCAGCCCGGAACCCTGTCGCCGGACGAGTATGACACCATGGTGCGCGACATCACCGCCTTCCTCACCTATGCGGGCGAGCCGAGCAAACTGGAGCGTCATCGGTTGGGCATCTATGTGCTGCTCTTCCTCGGTCTGCTCTTCATCCTGGCCTATGCCTTGAAGAAGGAATACTGGAAGGACGTGCACTGAGGGATCGGTGCTGAAATCCAACGGCCCCGCATGATCGGGGCCGTTGTCGTGTCCGGTCACTTCGATCGGATCAGGTGTCATCGGCCCTGGACCTGCGAACAGGATCTTGGCGATCGGACACCGTCAAACGATCCAGGCAGCCGGCCCCCAGTTTGGTCGGCGAACATCCCAACGCCAGTCCTGTGACGTGGCCACCCGAGCCCATCCGGGGCGAGACTCTGGTTGCCACTGGTAAACAAGCCATGATGACCCTCTATTCCGATCCAAGGTGCCCCTACTGTCACCGCGTCCGCATGGTGCTCGCCGAGAAAGGCATCGCGGTCGAGGTGGTCGATGTGGACGCCTACGATCTGCCGGCGGTGGTTTTGGACTGCAATCCGTACGCAACCGTGCCAACCCTCGTCGACCGTGAGCTGCGTCTTTACGAATCGCGGATCATCATGGAATATCTCGACGAGCGCTTCCCCCATCCACCCTTGTTGCCGGTCGATCCAGTGTCCCGCGCCAATGCGCGCCTATTCATGTATCGGATCGACCGTGACTGGTACAGCCTGATGGGACGTATCCGTCACGGTCATCCAGACGACGCGGTGCAGGCACGCCAAGAGCTGCGCGAGAGCTTGATCGCAACCGCGCCGGTGTTTGGCGCGCATACCTTCTTCATGAGCGAGGAGTTTTCACTCGTCGACTGTTGTATCGCCCCGCTGCTGTGGCGACTGCCGGTCTTGGGGATCGAGATCCCTCCTCAGGCCGAGCCGCTGCGGGTCTACATGCGCCGGATCTTTGCCTGGGAGGCATTCCGCAGGAGCCTGACCGAGGCCGAGAAAGAGATGATTGCGGATCTCGCCTGAGCGAGAGGGCGACTTTCAATGACATCGACAAAGCCATACCTGATTCGTGCCATCTACGACTGGATCCTGGACAACCAGATGACGCCCCATCTGGTCGTGGATGCCTCCTATCCAGGTGCCATGTTGCCCCAAGAGTACGTCGAGGAAGGACGTTTGGTCTTGAATCTTGCTCCGAGCGCGGTGCGAGGGCTGGTGATCGGAAACGAGCAGATCGAGCTCAATGCGCGGTTTGGCGGGGTTGCGCGGAATCTCTTCATCCCAGTCGAAGCGGTTCTCGGGGTGTTCACACGCGAGAACGGCCAGGGCATGTTGTTTCCGGAGCCCGCCCTACCCTCACTCGACGAGGACACGGGCACCCCGCTGGAGCTGGTGCCCGAGTCCGAGCCCCCATCGAGCAGGCCCTTGGGTGACTCACCAACAACCACCACACCATCGGATCGCCCCAAGGCCGGGCGTCCCACGCTCAAGATCGTGAAATAGGGTCCGAGCGCGGGACAGAGACCCACTCACACCACTGCCACATGGAGCGGTCTTTGGGGTGCCGGGCATGATTTCAATGCGCGGTCCGCGCTTGGATCGATCGAGCGGTTCGCAGGCTCCAGCCTCCGATGCAGACGCCGCGGGGCGATGCGCGACCAGGCCACCCGCTCAAGCAGTATCGATGGGATCGCTGGGCAAACCGAAGCTCAGCTCTTCAAGCACCAAGCCGCGCAAGATCAGATGTCCGGTCCGTCGACCGACACCCTCCTCGCTGAAATCGAACCGATAGACCCGCCGCAGCCGCAGCCCCTCGGCACGCCAAGCCAGCCCCATCCGGCGCAAGGCGACCGCCTGGTCGAGGAATTGCAGTCCGCTTCTTGCGCAGGCCGCCTTGCAGATCTCGGTTGCGATCTCGCGCGCGCGGAGACTGTCGAGCCAAAACCAGCCGATCAGCAACACCAAAAAGACGGCAAAGAGATTGCCCATCGCCTCAACTCCTCCCGCAAGCAGTGTCTCGTGCGCACAGCCGGGCGCCGCGACCCGCCAAGGGGGTGCTCAAGACGCGTGGGGCCCGGTCGATCGCCATTGTCGCCTCCATCAGCGAACGTGCTCAGACTGAAGGCGACGCAGTATACCCAAGGTCCGCCGCATGTCGGGCAGATTCGGCAGGAGCGGCGGTCTCTGGCAGGCAGGCGCCTGGTGAAACCGGCCAGCACAACCAGACGCCACACCGCCAGACTTCACTCGCCCAGCAGGTGCCCTGGAAAATAGCAAACCGATGCGCCACGGGTTTATACTGCCCGCCCTTGCCACTCGGCAGGCGCCCAGTCGCGTCTCCCGAGTGGCCCCTCCAGCGACCGGGTCCGGTCGATGATGAGGCTCTCACATGCGAGCCGATGCAGTGCGGGGTTTCAAGATGGCTTGGGTCTATCTGTTGATCGCTGGCGTGTTCGAGTGGGGCTGGCCGGTCGGATTGAAGCTCGGCTGGACGGCCAATGGACTCAACCCTGGCTGGATCGGCTTTGCCATCCTCTGCATGGTCGCAAGCGGCACCTTCCTCCTGCTCGCGCAACGCACCATTCCCATCGGCACCGCCTATGCCGTCTGGACCGGCATCGGCGCGGTCGGCGCATTTGGCATCGGGATCTTGCTGTTCGCCGAGCCGGCCACCCTCGTTCGCTTCGGTTTCGTCGGTCTGATCATCATCGGGATCCTGGGGTTGAAAATGGCCTCAGGCGACTGATCCGCTCCCGGCTCATCGCGGCCCCGTGGCCGCGAATGCTGGAAGACCCGAATGCAGCCACCAGGTGCGATTCACCTCGTCCCAGTGCCAGGTCTGCCGGTCGGTGAGCCGGCGAGCGATCTGGGTATCCTCGAACACATAGTCGATGACAACCGTTTGCACGGCACTCCCATCGGCGTGCATGACCGGACGCTGGACCAGGTCATAACCGACCACACGCAGATTGGCGAAAGCTGGAGGCAACCCCTTCTGCTCACGCTGACTCGGCTGGAGTTGGTTGAACGCACGCTCGTAATCACCCCAACGCAATGCCGCTTGATAGCCCCGGGTGGCCATATCCAGTGCGACCATCTGGCGGTCCCGCTCGATCGTGGCGCAGCCCCCGATCATGGACTGGATGACCAGCAACAGGATGATCGAGGTCGCGCTCGAGGTCTTGGGTGGCTGTCGCATGATCGGGTCTCCTGATCCACTCGACTGTGAGCAAGCGCGAGCTCGCCCCAAACGCGGCCGCGGACTGCGTGACCGCGTGACCGCGCCGTCAGGCTTGAATTAGACAGTGATTATACCCGCGATGAGACGATCCTCGGGCAGGCACCACAATGGCTGATCGTCTCGTCAAGAGTCGGGCGATTCGCTCCACTGCCCCAGAGGCGGAAGGCGTGCGCGGCGATCAACCTGGACTCATGGCGGGGATCCTCACTCGGAGCCTGGAGGCTCCGGCTCCCGCGAGTGAGATGCCCCGACTCATTTGGACATTGCGACCGGTTGCACGCCGCGCCGACGGGCAGGGTCACTCTGGGGTATCATTCGCGCCCTTGTCACCAGAAATCCAATCAGCAAGTCGTCATGTCCGAATCCATAGAGCCGACTCGTGAGATCGTCCTAGGCGATACTCGATTGACCCTGCTCGGCACCGCGCATGTCTCGCGCGCGAGTGTGGAGGAAGTAGGCCGTCTGGTCCGCAGCGGCGCGTTCGATGCGGTTGCCGTCGAGCTTTGCCGCAGTCGCTTCACCGCCATGATGGACCCCAAGTCACTGTCTCATATGGATCTCTTTTCAGTCATCCGACAAAGACGCGTCTACATGGTGGCGGCGAGTCTAGCCCTTTCGGCTTATCAGCAGCGACTTGCCGATCAGTTCGGGATCGAGCCGGGTGCCGAGCAACGTGCCGCGATCCGCCTGGCCAAGGAGATGGATCTGCCGATCCTCTTGATCGATCGTGAGATCGGTGTGACCCTCAAGCGGATCTCGGCCAATCTGAGCTGGTGGAAGCGCTATACGCTCTTCACTGGAATCCTGGCCGCCATGCTCACCTCCGAACAGGTCACGGAGGACGAGATCGAGCGTCTCAAGGAGGGCGATGTCCTCGAGACGACATTCGCTGAATTCGCGCACGATCGCCGCGATCTCTATGTCCCGCTGATCGATGAGCGTGATCGCTACATGGCGGCTCGACTGCGCGCCGAATCGGCGCGCACGCAGGCACGACATGTCCTGGCCGTGATTGGCGCGGGTCACCTGAAGGGGGTCGGCGACGCACTGGAACAGGATCGCGATGACCCGCTCGACAGAATTCGCGAGCTCGAGCATGTGGCCCCGCCGAGCCGGGTGCCAAAGGTTCTGGCCTGGGCCGTGGTCGTCTTGATCCTATCCGGCTTCATCTATGGCTTTTCTCAAGACGTTGCACTCGGCTGGGAGCTGGTCACTGCTTGGGTGTTGATCAATGGTGGACTCTCAGCGCTCGGGGCAGCACTTGCCGGGGGGCATCCGTTCACCGTGGTCGCGGCCTTCATCGCCGCGCCGCTCACCTCGCTCAACCCGACCATCGGTGCCGGAATGGTCACAGGCGCGGTCGAGATGTCGATGCGCAAGCCGCGAGTCGCCGATTTCGGTCAACTCCGCGCCGATGTCGCCACTTGGCGAGGTTGGTGGCGAAACCGGGTCGCACGCATCTTCCTGGTCTTCATCCTCAGCACGCTGGGGTCCGGTATTGGAACCTATGTCGCGGGATTCCACATCGCGGATCAACTGGTCCGTGCGAGCGCGCATTGATCGAGCTCGCCTCAGCGTCCCAGCTCGAGCGTCAGGCGCACGCGATCCCGCATCCATGGTGTCTGACGCACCCGGCGCCTGCCATGCGCGGGTCGCTCCCGGCCCAGCCTGACATGACTAGGAGATGGCGACCAACTCGACTATAGTGAATCTCGTGATCACCGCAGTGCCGGCGCGGCGCTCGCCCGGTCTCGACCGACTGCCGATAGCGAGGGGATATGCGTTCGACCGACACCATTGCCGTCACTCTCACGACATTGCTCATCTGGGGGTTCGCTGGCGCACTCTTCGGTGCGCTCTTCACCGGACTGCATCAGGTCCTGGGGCTCATCGGACTGAGTGGCTGGCAGCCCCTGGTACTCGGGGCCGCGGCGGCCGCCATGACGACCTCGGCCTTCTACAGCGCCATGCCAATGGCCTTGCTGGGCACCATGGCGGGCATTCTGGCCTCGATCGGCTATTTGATGGTCACTGGGCAGAATGTCGATCTGATGCCGATCTCGACGACGGCTGGCGGTGGCGGTCTCCTGGCCGGTTTTCTCTATGTCTGGGCAGCCGCCGGCAGCGGACGTCCACTGGTCGAGACCCTGATTGGCCTGATCGCTGGTCTCGTCGCGGGTATCCTGCTCGCCTTGCCCTTGACCCTGCTCGACACAGAGCTCGGACCGGCGGTTCTTGCCGCTGGGGTCGTCGCCCTGGTGGGCACCTTCTTTCAGGTCTCGGAGCGCTGGCTCGTCCCGCAGGCCGGGCGCTGGCTTCCAATCCCTGATGTCCTATCGGTCCCCCTGGTCGCAGGATTGGTCGCCGCGGTCGTGGGCGCGAGTGTCTGGATCATGGTCGGAACGACCTCGCTCATGCTGACGCACCAATCCCAGGCGGCAGCCGATGAGGTCATGAACGCGATCCCATATGGTCTGATCGGTGGTCTGCTGGGTGGGGCCATCACGGGTCTGCTGCTCCAGACCTTCGGCTTTCGCCCCGAGCAGCCGCGCTAGCCCACTGGAGTGTCTCGTCCTGGAGTGATCGGAAATCAGTGGCGGGCGTCATGCCCTGACCGATCGCGCGAGTCCAGCAGACGACCGTCGCCGCGCTCGATGCGACCACCCTAAAACCTCACTTTTTCATGCTGTTGTCGGTGCGATCCTGATTCGAGGTCGTGCCATCTCACCACCTCATCCTCAATCAATCTGGAGAAGAGCAGATGGTCGCGGTCATCCTTGCGCTTGTCGTGGGCATCGTCATCGGTTGGAACTGGCCTCAACCGCCATGGGCCAGGGACCTTCAGGACAAGGCGGTCGACGTCTTCAACTCAGTGACGAAGAAGACGCCTCGATAGGGATTCGCTGTCAGCCATCAGCGCGCCGCATCCGGCTGATGGCTGACAGTCCATCAAGACGACAAGAGATCACCAGGGACCCGCACCCAACCCTCCATCAGCACCCGTGCACTGCGGCTCATGATCGCCTTGGTCACGGTCCAATTGCCATGCACCAGCCGCGCCTCGGCGCCGACACGCAGCATCCCCGAGGGGTGCCCGAAGCGCACCGAGGTGCGCTCGCCACCGCCGGCGGCCAGGTTGACCAGTGTTCCCGGGATGGCGGCCGCGGCGCCGATGGCCACCGCGGCCGTGCCCATCATGGCGTGGTGCAGCTTGCCCATGGAGAGTGCGCGCACCAGCAGATCGATCTCGCTGGCCTTGACCGCTTTGCCGCTGGAGGCCAGATAGTCCGCGGGTGGGGCGACGAATGCCACCTTGGGGGTGTGCTGACGGGTGGCGGCCTCGGCGATGTCCTGGATGAGACCCATGCGCAAGGCGCCATGGGCACGGATGGTCTCGAACCGGGCCAGTGCCGCGGGGTCGCCGTTGATGGCCTCCTGCAGCTCGGTGCCCCGATAGCCGAGCGCCTCGGCCGCGATGAAGATGGTGGGGATGCCGGCATTGATCAGGGTCGCCCTGAGGCTGCCGACCCCGGGGACCTCCAGGTCGTCGACCAGTCGCCCGGTCGGGAACATGGCACCTCCGCCCGTCCCCTCGCCATCCTCGGCCGGATCCAGGAACTCCAACTGAACCTCGGCGGCGGGGAAGGTCACACCGTCGAGCTCGAAATCGCCGGTCTCCTGCACGGCGCCCTCGGTCATGGGCACATGCGCGATGATGGTCTTGCCGATGTTGGCCTGCCAGATGCGCACCCTGGCCATGCCGTTGCTTGGGACGCGCCCGGGGTCGATGAGTCCGTTGCTGATGGCGAAGGGGCCGACGGCGGCCGAGAGGTTGCCGCAGTTGCCGCTCCAGTCGACGAAGGCGCTGTCGATGGCGACCTGACCGAAGAGATAGTCGATGTCATGATCGGGTCGCGTGCTGGGTGCGAGGATGACCGTCTTGCTGGTGCTGGAGGTCGCCCCGCCCATGCCGTCGATCTGTTTGCCATAGGGGTCGGGGCTGCCGATGATCCTCGAGAGCAGTCGGTCACGGACCGGGCCGGGCACCTGGGCCGCCGCGGGCAGATCCTGGAGTCTGAAGAAGACACCCTTGCTGGTGCCGCCGCGCAGATAGGTGGCGGGGATCTTGATCTGGGGTGCGTGGACCATGGTCAGACCCCCTTGGCCGCGGCCAGGAAGTCCTGGGCGAAGCGCTGCAAGACACCGCCGGCCTCGTAGATGGAGACCTCCTCGGCGGTATCGAGACGGCAGGTCATGGGCAC
>RZZN01000394.1 GCA_009929855.1 Gammaproteobacteria bacterium | reverse complement strand
CTGCTCGAATCGGGGATCCTGGTGCAGCAGGCCCTGAACAACAGCAAGGAGCAGTTCGCCGCCTCACCGGATCTGAACGACGAACTGATCAACGCCATCATCGACGCCCTCGACGCGCATACCGCCATGGGCCAGCAGGCGCTCAATTCCGAACCGGTACGCGAGGGGATCAAGCGGGTCCTGCTCGGACCCGGACAGCTCTGGGAGGCACTGCGGGCGCGTTGAGGCGCTGAGCCTATCCATGTTGACCGGGTGACCCCTGACTCCCCCTGTCATTCCCTTTCGGCCTTGGCAAATCCGCGCAGCCAGGTGTCGAGGTGGGCGATGTCAAAGGTTCCCGCCTCGAGCATACGCATCATCTCCCCGTAGATCTGCATCGGGTCACGTTGCAAGCGCCAGCCATTGATGCGTAGCTCGACACCGATGCATGGGAGACTCAGCGATTGCGAGGCACGACATCGACGACACGGATCCAATCGGTTCCGATAAAGGGCTCGCCGTCGCAGGTGGCCCCGATCAGCCTCAACTCATTCTCGTCACCGATGATCAAGCCATCCAATGACTTGACGGCGTTGATGTCGAATTTCGCGACGAAGTTGCCTTGATCGTCGGCCTTCCAGCTCGCGATCGGCACCGAGTTGAGGAACACCGAGTAAACATCGACCGACCCATAGGGGAGATCGGTGTGCACCGTGACGACGTTGCCCTGGCTGCCGATATTCAAGACATTGGGCGAGACCTGAATCATGGTCTCGAAGGCTTGGGTCTGCCAAGCCAACGCAGTGAGGACAAGACCTGCCAGTAAAGAGGCGATACGGATTCGCGACATGGTCATGATGATGCTCCAGTGATATGAACACGCGGGTTCGTCGCTCGGTTATCGCCCGTCGTCTCGATGGTGCAATGCGGCTCCTGTTCCTTTTGCGCTCGCGTACTCCAAGGATAACCATGCGGCGCGGTTTCACCAATTCATACCATAAAATAGTGCCTGAACGGAAACCGCTTTATTCATGCAGAACAATGGGTTAAAATATTTCTCGACTCCGAAGATCGCGAGCCTGCTCGGCGTCCTGAGGC
>RZZN01000393.1 GCA_009929855.1 Gammaproteobacteria bacterium | reverse complement strand
TTGAAAAAGATTCGGATGAGCTGTGGGTCGGAGTGAAAGGCTAATCAAGCCCGGAGATAGCTGGTTCTCCCCGAAAGCTATTTAGGTAGCGCCTCGTGTGGTCACTCTTGGGGGTAGAGCACTGTGTCGGCTAGGGGGCCATCCCGGCTTACCAACCCGATGCAAACTCCGAATACCGAGAAGTGGAGCACGGGAGACAGACGGCGGGTGCTAACGTTCGTCGTCGAGAGGGCAACAACCCAGACCGCCAGCTAAGGTCCCAAAATCATGGCTCAGTGGGAAACGATGTGGGAAGGCCCAGACAGCCAGGAGGTTGGCTTAGAAGCAGCCATCCTTGAAAGAAAGCGTAATAGCTCACTGGTCGAGTCGGCCTGCGCGGAAGATGTAACGGGGCTTAAGCCATGTACCGAAGCTGCGGATGTGAGGAAACTCGCATGGTAGGGGAGCGTTCCGTAGGCCGTTGAAGGTGCGTTGAGAGGCGTGCTGGAGGTATCGGAAGTGCGAATGCTGACATGAGTAACGAGAAAGGGGGTGAGAATCCCCCTCGCCGAAAGCCCAAGGTTTCCTGCGCAACGATCGTCGGCGCAGGGTGAGTCGGTCCCTAAGGCGAGGCCGAGAGGCGTAGTCGATGGGAAGCAGGTTAAGATTCCTGCACCACGCTGAACTGCGATGGGGGGACGGAGAAGGCTAGGTCAGCCGGCGGTTGGTGACCGGTTTAAGCGGGTAGGCAGGGCCCTTAGGCAAATCCGGGGGTCTAGTGCGGAGCCGTGATGACGAGTGCCCACGGGCACGAAGTGATTGATGCCAAGCTTCCAAGAAAAGCCTCTAAGCTTCAGGTTCAGGGTGACCGTACCCGAAACCGACACAGGTGGGCTGGGAGAGAATCCCGAGGCGCGTGAGAGAACTCTGGTGAAGGAACTAGGCAAAATGGTACCGTAACTTCGGGAGAAGGTACGCCCTAAGTACGTGAAGTCCCGAGCGGGCGGAGCGGAACGGGGTTGCAGTGACCAGGCCGCTGCGACTGTTTATTAAAAACACAGCACTCTGCCAACGCGTAAGCGGACGTATAGGGTGTGA
>RZZN01000392.1 GCA_009929855.1 Gammaproteobacteria bacterium | reverse complement strand
ACAATAAACACAAAAACAAAACAATTAATATGCAGTGAAGTAGTTGCGAGAATATTGTATGATAGTTCAAATAAAAAGTTAAATTTCGAGAAAGAATTTAATAAAAGATACGATTTGATTTCCCCAATTGATTTATATTATAGTAAGCAAATTAAATGGTGATAAAATGTTATCTATAATAAAACTATTCATAATAATAAAAGAGGCTACAATACTATATTATCATCGATATAGGAATAATAAATATTTAACAAAACAAAAAGAAAACTTAATTACAAAATTTAAACGGAGAAATAACGATGGCAAGTAATTTTATAGATTGCGAATTAGGTAGAAGAATGGAAATTAATGTAGCAAAAATGCAAAAAGACATAGAATATATTAAGATAGAGCAAAAAGAAACAAAAGACTCTATAAAGCAACTTGATGATAAGTTTGATAAGTTTATTGACGCTGTCGATAAGAAGTATGCAGAGAAAAATTCTTTGGAAGAATTGAAAAGAAAGATAAATTGGGCAACAACAACTGCCTTTTCTGCTTTAATATCTATATTAGCATTTTTGATAAATTATGTATTTTTTTAATCCTCTGTTTTATGTCCGTGTGCGGTTATAGCCATTTTTGTCAATCCAGTTAAATTACTAGATACTATAACTTCAATTTTATCTTCATTTTCCCCATTAATTCTAAGACTAATTCCATTAACTATTTTATAATTTTTTTCTGCCCAAAAAGCATAAGTTCCACTAGGAACTTTATCAGGATAGTTTGTAACAAATCCATACTCTTTAAATCCTCCATTATTACTAATTAAGAATAATTGTTTATCGTATCCATCGGCACATCTCCCAACTATACCATTAGTTAAAGCAGGTAATCCCCCAAAGGTGCTATCATACATTACACTATTATCTTCTATTGTTATAGTAATAGTATAGATATCGTATTTTGCTTTTGATGGAGGACAAATAAAATAACTAATTGGTGTTATAGAAGCATTGTCTTGAGATAAATCCCACTCGCCAAAACATACTGTTGATGATATAGGAAAGTCTTTATCTATCGGAGATGCCATAGT
>RZZN01000391.1 GCA_009929855.1 Gammaproteobacteria bacterium | reverse complement strand
TTCTATTTAGATGCCCATGTAAAGATATTTGAAACCATGGTTTCCCTTTTTAATAAAGGAGAACCGGTAGATATGCTTACCGTTACGCACAATCTCAAATCAAATGATAAACTGGAGGGTGTGGGTGGGGCTTATTATATTGCTCAGATGACAAGAAATGTGGTTAATCTTATAAACATTGAAGTCCATTGTTACATCATCAAACAGCAAAGCCTCAGAAGGAAAATTATCAAACTTGCTTCGGTAATTACTCATGATGCTTATGATGAATCCAAAGATATTTTCGGTATCATTGACCAGGCATCAGTTGACCTTATTAATCTCAGACAAGGATTTGCTTCAGAGAAGGATATTAAAGATGTTGCCCTTGAGAACATCAAGCGGATAGGTGATGTCAGGTCAGGGAAAATACTTCGGTATGGGCTGCCTACCCTGCTTGCAGACATGGACAATGTTATAAATGGGTTGATAGCTCCAGACCTTGTTGTCCTTGCAGGAAGGCCAGGCATGGGAAAAACAGGATTAGCAATGACAATCATTAAGAATATTGCTATCCAACAAAAGAAGCCTGTTGGTATGTTTTCGCTTGAAATGTCCATTGAACAGCTTGAGATCAGACTGAAAAGCATGTTATCAGGAGTAAGTGCAAGTAGGGCAATGAGGGGGAACATCAATGACAATGATTTTGAAAAACTCAAGGATGCTACTCACATCATTTCTAACACACCTTTGTACATTAATGATAAGAGTACCCTCACGGTAACAGAAATGCGCTCTAAGGCCATAGAATGGAAGGCTAAGCATAATATTGAGTTACTGGTAGTGGATTACATACAGTTGATACATTCACATACTGACGCAAACAAGACCCGAAACGATGAGGTAGGGTTTATCTCAGGTTCACTGAAGCGGATGGCAAAAGAGTTGAACATTCCGGTATTGGCCTTATCACAGCTAAACAGGTCTGTGGAATCACAGAAACCACCGGAGCCGAAGCTAAGCCATTTACGTGAATCGGGATCAATAGAGCAAGATGCCGACATTGTATTGATGCTTTACAGGCCGGCTTACTACAAAATAC
>RZZN01000390.1 GCA_009929855.1 Gammaproteobacteria bacterium | reverse complement strand
GGCGGATTCAACTTGCAAGTGCAACACCCTCAAAGTTGAATGAAAAGGCAAGGTGGTATAGCCCTTTAGCCTCTCCATCCAACCAAAGATTGAGGGGCGTATGGGCTATGCACACCTTGCCAGGGAAGAACGGTACTACATCTGCCAGGCAGTGAAAAGTGGAACGTCACTGAGGGCCATAGCCAAAGCGATAGGCCGTAGCGTCTCAACTGTAAGCCGCGAACTTGCGCGAAATACCGGGGCGCGTGGCTACCGCTACAGGCAGGCACACAAGCGCAGTCAGAAAAGGCAGACCAGTAAAGGGAAGAAGCGCATTGGCCTTGAGGTATGGACGTATGTTGAACAGTGTCTGCACCAGGACTTCAGTCCGGAGCAAATCTCTGGAGTTCTCAAACGCAAAGGTTTTGCCCTCAGTCATGAATGGATTTACCAGTACATTCTGGCGGACAAAAAACGAGGAGGAACGCTGCACAGCCATTTGCGCTGCCAGCGCAAACGCAAACGACGATATGGCAAACCCGACAGACGAGGTCAAATCAAGGGGCGTATCAGCATAGACATACGCCCGTCCATTGTTGCCGAGCGCTCACGCCTTGGTGATTGGGAGGCTGATACCGTTGAAGGCAGTAAAGGAGGCCCCGTTTTGGTGACACTTGCAGAGCGTAAAAGTCGTCTTTTCCTGTTTGGCAAGGCTCCCAACAAAAGCGCCAGCGAAGTAAGGCGGGTCATTGAAGGACTCTTGACACCCATTAAGGACTTTGTTCAGACTATTACCTATGATAACGGCAAGGAGTTCAGCTACCATGCCGATGTGTCAGCTACACTCGAGGCTCAGGGATTTTTTGCGCACCCCTACCATTCGTGGGAGCGTGGCTTGAACGAGAACTCCAATGGCCTTCTACGCCAATACTTCCCCAAGGGGGTAAGCTTGGCATCGGTCACGCAAGATGAGATCATAGCGGCAATGTGCCGCTTGAACTGGCGGCCTAGAAAATGCCTTGGGTTTAAGACACCCTATGAAGTTTTTTTAGAAGACGCCAATACCCAAGGACTGGGTGTTGCACTTTGAACTTGAAACCGCG
>RZZN01000389.1 GCA_009929855.1 Gammaproteobacteria bacterium | reverse complement strand
TGGCTCAATCTGCATTCCAGACAGCTAGACGACCAGCGCTGCCAAGAGTGCCGGGAGGAGCCCCTTCCCGCGCACACGACTGTTGTGGACGAACTGAAAAAAGCTCAGGTACATCGGGAGGTGTTCCTGGGAGATCCCGCGGTGAGGGCGCAACCAGGAGCGCAACAATGACCAGACGCCCTCGATGGTGTTGACGTGGACTTCATGGAAGCCATCACCGTCCTCGTCGCGGGCGTATTCGCCGCGGCTATGGCAGACGCTGTGGTGCTCGTAGCCCCATGCCGGCAAGCGCGCGTAGATGTCATACTCATCGGTGTAGAAGCGCGTCCCCTCGGCCACGCAGGCGCGGATAATGGGTTCGATGGTCTTCTGTTGGACATTCTCCAGCATCCGCACCACCACCTCGCCGCCGCGCTGGATCAGGCCGAGAATCGGCGGCTTCTCTTTGGCCAGAGTGCCGCGACCGCGAGCCCCTTTCAGTCGGCGTCGACGGCCTTTGCGGTCTTTTTTTTCACCGCCTCGGGGTGCCCTTTGTGGCCGGCGACCACGTACACCTCGTCGGCCTCGACCTCGCCGTCGAGCACCGGCAAGGGCTGCTTGCACTCGATGCCCTCGCGCAACTGTTGCGTCATGCGCTGGGCGTCATCCTTGTGAAGGCCCAGTTCTTGGCCGATCTGCCGGTTGGAAAGGTTCAAGCCCATGAAATACAAGCATAAAACCCAGGTTCGCAGTGGCTGATGATGGCCGGCCAGAATCGTCCCGCTCAGATCATCGAACCAGCGCCCGCAGTCCTTGCAGCGATACTTCTGCCGCTCGGGCTGCGTCGGATCCCGACCTTGTTTGTTGATCGAGGCCGAGGCGCAGTGCACGCAGCGCACTCCATCGGGCCAACGCAGGGCACGGACGGTCTCGAAACACTTGGCGTCGTCGATGAGATTCTGGATGTTCAGCATGGGGCGCACTGCCTGGCGACTTCAAAAGGGACAGCATTCTACCCCCACGGCCCGCCTCGCGCTGGATCCAATGCGCTCCATGGGCTCCCCACATCGGGTCTGTCGGGAACTGTCTGGAATGCATAATGAGCC
>RZZN01000062.1 GCA_009929855.1 Gammaproteobacteria bacterium | reverse complement strand
AAAGCCTCAGGACGCCGAGCAGGCTCGCGATCTTCGGAGTCGAGAAATATTTTAACCCATTGTTCTGCATGAATAAAGCGGTTTCCGTTCAGGCACTACAGTAGAATGATCAATTTTGATCAAAACCCTCGCGAGTGTTTTAGCCATGACTATCCATAATCATCGAAAGTCTTTTCCCGCAGCGTGACAACAAATGTCAATGTTTCGCCTTCTGTCGTTGTGATGCTGATACGGATTGCACGAACACTTGACCAATCCGTTGTTTGGCTGTCTTTGAAGTCCAGGTATCCTATACTAGAGTCTGCAGATTCATTACCAAATTCAATGTAGAGATCCTCCACATTTCTCATTAGCGTGTGCGAGGCGCCATTCACATCACATTGAATAGTCTTGTTGTCTGAGTTATAACTAATGGCATAAGTCATCGCGCTATCAATAGCACCGCCAACACAGTCCGTTCCACCTCGAGCAAATTCTAAATCAATTGATGCATCGGTTTCGTCATCACCTGATCTGCTGGTGTCTAAAATACCAGTACCTTGCCTAACAAAGCGGGGTATCGTCGAAGTCACGAAACGAAAATTGTCCTGTGCAATGTCCAGCTGATTCTTCAATCTGAAGGTCTGTTGATTCGATACGAATACAGCAAGCAAGCCGCCTATCAGGAACAGGCTCAATGTCATGGCGACCATCAGTTCGATGAGTGTGAAACCCGATTGGCTTCGCATAGCTCGAGCTGGAGACTGCGTCGTAGACTCAAGCGACTGTGGACATGATGAGGCCTGATAACCCGGGCAGGTTATTTGCACTGGGCCTGTCATATAGAATCGAATTTTAAAAGCATTCATCAACATCATATCGATGGACTATATTGAGCATTCAGCTATGGGCAATCAGAGAGTTGAGGAAGCAGCGTGCGATATTGAAAAATTTGCTCTTCGTTGTTCCATTTGATCTCGATCAGGAATGTCTCGCCATCGGCATCCCATTCTACTGCCCCTTCCCAGTCAGGCATACGCGGATTGTTAGCTGGATCCTCCCAAAAATCAGCCCAAAGATCCTGAATAGACGCTAACGCCTCGTCGCTTGCCTCATCATCTGCAGCATTTGGATTCAAGTAACACACCCCTCCCCACATCCGCTCGACTAAATCGATGGCCTGGATCGTCGCAAGCGTTCTCTGATAATTCGAATAGGCATGTTGAAGCGCCTTGGCCTGTAGCCCCGCGATCCCGAGTAGACCGAAGCTGATCACCACGATCGTGACCAAGACCTCGATCATCGAGATGCCGCGCTGCTTTTGGTTGGAGAATGAGTCAAATAGCATCACTGACATTCAGCATTGATTTGAATTTCGCTGCGTCCAGTGATTTCAAGACAGACATAGCGGATATCCGCGTCGCCTGCTTCAACCGTGAACTGAGCCCCACTTGCTGCGCTTCCCACTGAACTGAATTCAACAAGTTTTGGTCCAGTCACCTCAACTGAAGGCATTTCGTTGAAGATTCGCAGTGGTTGTACCTGTCCATTCCCGACATAAACCATCCAGCCACCATCCCAACTGTGCGTATCAACACATGTCGGTGGGGCCGCACTCGGACAGATCTCTACCGTCATACCCAAATTGGCTGCCTGCCCTCTTGCATACTGAAGGGTTGCGAGTAGCTCGTTGGCGGCGATGGTGGCGCGATAGCGATTCATCTGAGCGACGAAACTGGGTACCGCAAGTGTCAGCAGAACAACAGCAAGCAGCATGGTGGTGAGCAGTTCGATGAGGGTCAAGCCACGACTGCGCAGGATCATGACTGGCGCAACAAGCAGACGGGGGCTCACTCTCATCCGCGCCTTCGCGAGCGTGGATGACTGCTGGACGTGGGGAGCCTGGTGTTGGGATGTTCGAGATTGAATCATGGCCAACAATCTGCCTCAGATTGTGTCTCTCCATCCTCTTTCAACGCAGCTTTATCGCCAAGGTCATCGATGGTCAGGCGCGCACAATCCTTCCATTGCTGGCCACTTTTGGGTGTTGCTATCAGTCGGTAGCCGGTGCTACCCGTGCGAGCTACAGCGGTAATCTCATAGTAGGTTTTACTGGAATCCTTAGGTGATTTATCCAATCCAGAAGAGTCATCGAAGTCAGCGACTGGATAGCTGTTCTCTTCAACATACTTCTTCTCCATCCAGTGCGAGGCTTCAAGCAGCACAGTCTGCGCATCAGTCAGCCGCGCCTTTCGTACCGTATCGATGTATGACGGATAGGCAATCGCCACGATGATCGCGATGATTGCCAGCACGACCGTCAATTCGATGAGGGTGAACCCCAAGCGCCTCGGGTGCGGCACGGTTGTTCTCGGCTTCGCGGGGCGGCCGGGCACGTGTCGCCCGTAATCGCGGCGCGGCATCTCGCGGCCTGCGATCTGTGTTTTCTCGCGGGATATCGGGGTGTGAGTGGTCACGACGGCTGATTGGACCCTGATGCTGTGGTGAGTCTGATTCGCGCGCGCCCCTGACCGCGATGGGCGGGGCCTCGGTCATTCTTGCCTTCCTGGCGATCAGCGGGCGGACGAGGTCTCGTCTCGGACCGTCCGCCGTCTTCGAGATCAGTGTTCGGCGCGGCGAACCCCTTGCTGACACAGATGATTATGGATCATTTACTGCCGTGCTGCTGAATCTCTCGATGTGCCATATCTTTTTTCGATGGGGCTAACCGGTTGCGCCCGCGCTCAAGGATCGCCATCCTCCAACGGCCCAAGCAGATCAGCCTGCACGCCCGCCGCGCTGGCCCTCGGCGCCGGCAGACCAAGATGCAGATAGGCGGCACGGGTGGCGACGCGTCCGCGTGGGGTGCGCATCAGATAGCCTTGCTGGATCAGATAGGGCTCGAGGACGTCCTCGATGGTGCCGCGCTCCTCGCCGATGGCGGCGGCGAGGCTCTCGACCCCGACCGGGCCGCCATCGAATTTGTTGATGACGGCGTCGAGCAGGCGCCGGTCCATGTGATCGAAGCCCTGCTGGTCGACCTTGAGCATGCCGAGCGCCTGGTCGGCGACCGTGGCGGTGATGCGCCCGTCGGCGCGCACCTGGGCGAAGTCGCGCACGCGTCGCAGTAGTCGGTTGGCGATGCGCGGCGTGCCGCGTGAGCGGCGGGCGATCTCGGCGGCACCGCTCGGCTCGGTCTCGATGGCGAGGATGTCGGCTGAGCGGCGCACGATCCAGGTGAGGTCATCGGCGTTGTAATACTCCAGACGCTGGACGATGCCGAAGCGATCGCGCAGCGGCGAGGTCAGCAGGCCGGCGCGGGTGGTGGCACCGACCAGGGTGAAGCGCGGCAGGTCGAGCTTGATGGAGCGCGCGGCCGGTCCCTCGCCGATCATGATGTCGAGCTGATAGTCCTCCATCGCGGGATAGAGGACCTCCTCCACCACCGGGCTGAGTCGATGGATCTCGTCGACGAAGAGCACGTCGCCGGCGTCGAGATTGGTGAGCAGCGCGGCCAGATCGCCGGGCTTCTCGATCACTGGGCCGGAGGTCTGGCGCAGGCTCACCTGCATCTCGTGGGCGATGATATGGGCGAGCGTGGTCTTGCCGAGTCCGGGCGGGCCGAAGATGAGCACATGGTCGAGCGCCTCGCGACGCGCGCGCGCCGCGCCGATGAAGATCTCCATCTGCTCGCGCACTGCCGGCTGGCCGACATAGTCGGCGAGCGTGCGTGGGCGGATGGCGCGATCGAGCGCCTGTTCGTCGACACTGGCGGCGGGTGAAATGAGACGGTCGGATGGACTGGACACGATGGGTCTTGGGTGCGCGGCTCAGTGATGGTCGTGGGTGTGCGAGTGGTGGGCGTGGGTGGGGAGCTGGCGGTATTCGGAGCAGCGCCGCGGGGTCGGAACGCCCTTGCCGGGGTTGAGTAGACCTTGGGGGTCGAATGCGGCCTTGACCGCGTGGAATTGGCCCAGCTCCTCGGGGCTGAACTGGACGCACATCTGGTTGATCTTCTCGATCCCGACGCCGTGCTCGCCGGTGATGGTGCCGCCAACCTCGACGCAGAGCTCGAGGATCCGTCCGCCGAGCTCCTCGGTGCGCTCCAGCTCGCCGGGCTGGTTGGCGTCGAAGAGGATCAGCGGGTGGAGGTTGCCGTCACCGGCATGGAAGACATTGGCGACGCGCAGACCATATTGCGCCGAGAGCTCGGCGGTGCGGCGCAGCACGTCGGGCAGGGCGCGGCGCGGGATGGTGCCGTCCATGCAGTAATAGTCCGGCGAGATGCGCCCGACTGCCGGAAAGGCCGCCTTGCGTCCCTTCCAGAAGCGCAGCCGCTCGGCATCGTCGCTGGAGGCGCGGACCTCGGTGGCGCCGCTGGCGAGTAGCAGATCGCGCACCCGTCGCCCCTCCTCGGCCACCTCTTGCTCGGTACCGTCGATCTCGCAGATGAGGATGGCCGCGGCATCGGTGGGATAGCCGGCGTGGACGAAGGCCTCGGCGGCTTGGATCGCCGGCCCGTCCATCATCTCCAGCCCGGCCGGGATGATGCCAGCGGCGATGATCTCGCCGACCGCCTGGCCGGCGCGCTCGACATCGTCATAGGCGGCGAGCAGCGCCTGAGCGCGCTCGGGCACCGGCAACAGCTTGACCGTCGCCTCGACCGTCACGCCGAGCATGCCCTCCGAGCCGATGTAGAGCGCGAGCAGATCGTAACCAGCCGAGTCGAGCGCCGCGGAACCCAGCTCGATGAGCTCGCCCTCCATGGTGACCAGCTTGACGGAGAGCACATTGTGTACAGTGAGGCCGTATTTGAGACAGTGCACGCCACCCGAATTCTCGGCCACGTTCCCACCGATGGTGCAGGCGATCTGGCTGGATGGATCGGGGGCGTAATAGAGTCCATGGGGTGCGGCCGCCTCGCTGATGGCCAGATTGCGCACGCCTGGCTCGACCCGTGCCGTGCGCGCGAGGGGATCGAGCTCGAGGATTCGGGTGAAGCGCGCCAGACTCAGCACGACGCCATCACCCCGCGGCAAGGCCCCGCCCGACAGACCGGTCCCGGCACCGCGCGCGACCACCGGCACCCGCCGCGCGTGACAGAGCCGCAACACCTGCTGCACCTCGTCGAGCGTGCGCGGTAGCACCACCAACAGCGGCAGCTGCCGATAGGCCGAGAGCCCGTCGCACTCGTAGGGACGCACCTCCTCGAGCCGCTCCAACACCGCGTCATCGGGCAGAAAGGCACGCAGCTCACGGACCAGATCCGCGCGAGAGGCGGTCAGGCGCGGGTCATCGAAGGGGATCTGTGGAGGTTGGATCAGACTCATGGACTCGTCCGGACAGGCTGGGATGGTTGGATCTGTCGAGACTAGGACGAGAGCGAGCGCGAGTAAACACCTGGATGCGCCTTGCGCTCGTTTCGCTCGTTTTGCTCGTTTTGCTCGTTTTGCTCGATTCGCTCGTTTCGCTCGAAGAAAATCGGAAATCGCTGTAGACTGTTGCTCATCGCGGGGTTTTCACTCTCACCCCCCCGCGACCATACGGCGCTGGCGTAGCTCAGCTGGTAGAGCAGCTGATTTGTAATCAGCAGGTCGTCGGTTCGAATCCGTCCGCCAGCTCCATTAAAACAACGGCTTAGGCTTGAAATGCCTTTGCCGTTTTTTTTGCTGCCGATTGAACACGGATCGCGGATCACGGATCACTGAATCACTGATCACGGATCCCTGATCTTACTCGGGGCCTGGAGGCCCCGACTCCTTTGGGGCCTGGAGGCTTCGGCTCCTTTCGGGTCTGCAGCCCTCAGGGGAGTCGGGGCGTCCTCGCCCCGAGTTGGAAGATCCTCACTCGGGGCCTGGAGGCCCCGACTCCTTTGGGGTCTGGAGGCTTCGGCTCCTTTCGGATCTGCGGCCCTCAGGGGAGTCGGGGCGTCCTCGCCCCGAGTTGGAAGATCCTCACTCGGGGCCTGGAGGCCCCGACTCCCCTGGGGCCTGGAGGCCCCGACTCCTTTGGGGTCTGGAGGCTTCGGCTCCTTTCGGGTCTGCGGCCCCCAGGGGAGTCGGGGCGTCCTCGCCCCGAGTTGGAAGATCCTCACTCGGGGTCTGGAGGCCCGACTCCTTTGGGGTCTGGAGGCTTCGGCTCCTTTCGGGTCTGCGGCCCTCAGGGGAGTCGGGGCGTCCTCGCCCCGAGGATGGACGACGGACGGTGGCGTCGCGGATCCTGAGGGTTATGGAAGCCGCTTCAGGTGGCTGCTGGCGGTTTGGATTGGCGGATCTCGTCGGTCACGGCATCGAGCTCGACTTGGAATTCGGTGAGGCGCTCTGGTGTCCAGTCGTGCTCGAGGGCGAGGGCGAGCTGGTGCAGTCGTGTGGCGCCGATGTTGAGGGAGATGCCTTTGACGGTGTGAACCTGGCGTTTGGTCTCGGTGGTTTCCTCGGTCACACGCAGATCGGCGAAATCGGTGACGAAACGTCCCAGGATACGGCGATAGAGTCGCTCGTCACCACCGAGCAGCGCGAGGGCGGACACCGCGTCGAGACGCGAATGGGCGGCATGGACAGCATGGACGGGTTCGCCGGGCGCAGGTCGTGCGCTGGCGGATGCCATATCGAGACGCGCATGGACGGGCTCGCCGGTTGCGGGTTGCGTACTGGCGGATGCCGCGTCGAAACGCGCATGGCCGGGCTCTCCGGTTGCGGGTTGCATGCTGGCGGACGCCGCGTCGAGATCGGCCTGGTGGGCTTGGGTGGGTGTGGTGGTCATGATTCGATCCGGGGGGTGGTCACTGAGGAGAGTGGCGCCGGTTGATTGGGTGGCTGGCGGGGCCGGGTCGAACCAGCGTTGGAGCATTTTGACGAGTTGTTCGAGGTCCAACGGCTTGGGTAGAAAATCGTTGGCCCCGGCTTCGAGCGCCTGTTTGCGCTCGGTGTCGAGCACGCCGGCGCTGCAGGCGATGATGGGGAGTTGGGTCAGCGCGAGGGCGCCGCGGATTTCGGCGGTGGCGGCCAAACCGTCGAGGATTGGCATCTGGATGTCCATCAAGACGGCGTCGAAGCCCACGGGCGCGGCGCGCAGTCGGTCCACTGCCTGCTGGCCGTCGTCGACCATGGTGACATCGGCTCCTTCGCGCTCGAGGATACGCTGGATCACCTCGCGGTTGATGTCGCTGTCCTCGGCCACCAGGACGCGCAGTCCGCGCAGACGCGCTCGGTTGGCGCCAACCGTCTCGGCGCTGCGCGCCGCGGCCGACACCGGCTCGGTGGTGCGCGCGAATGCAAGCTCGATCCAGAAACGGCTGCCGACCCCTGGTGTGCTGTCGACGCCGATGCACCCGCCCATCAACTCGACGAGTCGACGTGAGATCGACAGACCCAGTCCGGTGCCGCCGAAGCGTCGCGTGATGCTGCCGTCGGCCTGGGTGAAGGGTGTGAAGAGCGTTGACCTGACCTCGGGGGCGATGCCGATGCCGGTGTCCGCGACGAGGAAGCGCAGACGCGCCTCGCGCGGGCTGAGCGCGAGGGTCTCGACCTCGAGACTGACTTGGCCTTGCGCGGTGAACTTGATCGCATTGCCCAAGAGGTTCATCAGGATCTGCTCGAGCCGCAAGACGTCGCCGAGCAGCCGACCGGACAGGCTCGCCGGTGCGGTGATCCGCAGCGTCAGGCCCTTCGCGCGCGCCGCGCTCCCGAGCAGACTGTCGAGGTGCCGCAGCAGGCTCGCCAGATCGAATGGACTCGGTGCGATGCGCAGCTGTCCCGCCTCGATCTTGGACAGATCCAGGATGTCGTTGATGATGCCGAGCAGGGTGCGTCCGGAGGCGCGGATGCTGCGCACCATCGCCAACTGATCGGGGGTCAGCGGCTCGCGCTCCAGCAGCTGCGCCAACCCCAGCACGCCGTTCATGGGGGTCCGAATCTCGTGGCTCATGTTGGCGAGGAATTGGCTGCGCGCGCAGGCGGCATCCTCGGCCGCTCGGCGGGCCGCCTCCAGCTCGCGTTCGTACTGCTTGCGCTCGCTGATGTCGCGGGTCACGCCGAGCAGCTCGATGAATGAGCCGTCGGCGGCGGTGATCGGGTAGGCCCTGACATCGGCCCAGAGGATCGAACCGTCCTTGCGGTGATACTCCTGCTCGCCATGAAAATCGGATGGGGAACGTCCGGCCTCGATGTCGACATGCAAGCGACTGAGATACGCCTGGGCCTCGCGAAAGGAATCCGGGGTCAAGATCTCATCGAGGGACAGGCTCATGGCTTCGGCGGGGGTGAAACCGAGCACCTGCTCGACGGCCGGACTCACATAGGTGATGGTGCCGTCGATGGCCAAGGTCCAGATGACATCCCGGGCGTTGTCGGCGAGCAGACGGTGACGGGCTTCGCTGATGCGCAGTGTCCGCTCCATGAGTCGATGATCGGTCAAATCACGGGCGATGGCGCAGATGCGCTCATCGCTGTCGAAACGGATGAGGTTGGCGACGATCTCGACCGGCATGATGCGTCCGTCCTTGGTGCGATGGGTGGCCTCGAAGTGGAGCGAGCCTTGCTCGCGCAGCTCGGCGACATGTTTTTCCCAGAGCCGCGGCGTCAAGAGCGGATTGATATCCGCGATGCTCAGCTCAAGCATCTCCTCGCGGGTGTAGCCGAGGGCACGGCAGACCGCCGGATTGATCTCGATGATGCGGCTATCCATGGTGACCCAGAAGATTTCATCGGCGGCGGCGTCGACGCCAGCCTGGGTGGTGCGCAGCCGCTCCTCGATGCCGCGGCGCTGCCGATCGCTCTCGTTGAGCCGCGCGCGGGTCTCCGCCAGCCAGCCGAGTACACTGTCGGGTGGTCCGGTGGCGGCCTGTGGGCTGGCTGAAAAATCACCACGACCCAACCGCTCAATCTGGGTGTAGACCTCCTGGATGCGGCCACCCAGGGTCTCGCCCAAGGCGCGCCGGGTGCGCCCGAGCAACACCAGCACCCAAACGGCGAAGACCAGGACCACGCCGAGCAGGGTGTAGGCCGCGCGCTCGGCCATCATGACCTCATCGCGCGTGCGTCGATCCAGTTTGCGATAGAGCACGTCGATTGGTATCAGAATGCCTTTCTTCGCTTGATGATAGTCCTCGCCGAACACCAGGTCCAGCGCACGGGCGCGCTGCTCCGCGGCATCCGGACCAGGCGCGGTGGCCAAGCGCATGGCCTCGCGCTCCACCAGGGCCAAGCGATCGGATCGCTCCTTCACCAGGGTCATCTGCTCGAGCTCGGCGCGGGTGAAGCCGTGCTGACGCATCAGATCCAGCAATGGGATGCCCGCGTCGAGCCCTGGCCTGTGCGCCCGCGGCAGGTGCTCGGGCAGCAGTGCCCAATGGCCGTGAGCCTGCTCGTGTGAGCGCGCGCGGCGTCCATCGCGGATCTCCAGGATCGCCTCGAATTGGCGCTGATAGCTGGGATCGCCGGTCACCACATAGGTGCGCACCAGACGGGTCAGCTCCTCCGAGGATTGGCGCAGCTCGTCGACCAGGAGGTGTGAGATGAAGCGGTCCTGGTGAACCCGATCGAGGTGCTTTTCCAGTCCGATGTAGGCGGCGAACGCGAGCCCCAGCGCGATCAACACCAGCCGGGTCAGCGACAGGCTGCGGGAGAATTGGTTCAGGATGAGCGACGCGGCCATGTCTCGCTCCCACCCTCGCCGCTGATCAGTGCGATGAGTGCCGGATAGTCGCGCCGGGCCAGTCGCTCCCTGGCGCGGTCCAGGAGTGCGCGCTGAGTCGGCGACAGGGCGAGGCGATCCAAGCGCTCCAGGACCGCTCGGCAGGCGCGCGAGCTGCGCGATTCGGCATGTCGATGCAATTCCTCGAGTAGGTCCGCCAGGCGTTGCGGGTCGGCCGCCACGACCGGTGTGGAGGGCGTCGCGGCGGGGGTCGCGTAGAGGAGGTCGCGGATCGCCTCAAGGACCGCGGTGAGCTCTTGGCGCAGCTGTTGGTGGCGCGTGTCGTCCCAGTCCGTTTCCAGGGCCGCGGCCAGTGTCTGCAAGCGGGCGGCCCCGATGTTGGCGCTCAGACCCTTGAGGCTGTGCAGGGTGCGGCGGGTGGCGGGATCCGCTGGATCCAGTTGCAGCTCGGCATAGTGGGCGCTGAAGTCGGCGAGGATCTTGCGATAGAGTTTCTGGTTGCCCCCCATGAGACTCAGCCCGACGCGTGGGTCGAGGTGGCTCACTGGCGCGCGCGGGCGAGCCTGGGGGGTGAGCGGAGCGGGTGCGTTGGGCGTGTCGGACGGCGTCTGGGCGGCCTGTTCGCCCGCTCGATCCGGGTCGCGCGGCGCGGTGTCGGAGGCGAGCGACCCAAGATACCGGCGCAGCACGGCCTGGAGCTGCTCGGGGTCGATCGGCTTGGTCAGATGCTCGTTCATGCCAGCGTCACGGGTCCGATCAAGATCCTCGCTGAAGGCATGGGCGGTCAGGGCGATGATGGGCACCCTGGGATCCAGTGCATGGATGCGCCGAGTGGCCTCATAGCCATCCATGATCGGCATCTGGATGTCCATGAGGATGATGTCGCAGGGCGTGGCGCGGAAGATGTCCAGGGCCTCCTGACCGTTTCTGGCCACGGCGATGATCAAGCCGCTCCCCTCCAGGAAGCCATGGACGATATCGCGGTTGACTGGATGGTCCTCGACCAGCAGCACGCGGCGCCCCACCGCCTCGGGCCAGGGACTTGCGGGTGGTCGCAGCTGGCGATCCCAGGAGTGGATTGGGCCGCATGGCGATGACTTCTGCGCCACCTCGCAACGCCTGGCGGGAACCACGACGGTGACACAGGTGCCCTGCCCGGGCGTGCTCTGGAGATCGAGCCGTCCATCCATCAGCTCCACGAGCTGCTTGGAGATGACCAGCCCCAGACCGGTGCCCCCGAAGGTGCGGGTGGTGCTGGTGTCGCCCTGGTGGAAGGGCTCGAAGATCCGGCTCAGCGATTCCAGCCCGATCCCGATGCCGGTATCCGAGACCGCCAACGCCAGCCGGTCCGGTCTGGATGCGTCGATCTTCAGACATACCTCGCCCTTTGCCGTGAACTTGATCGCGTTGCTCAGCAGGTTGGTCAAGATCTGGGTGAGACGCAGTGGATCACCGCGGAAGCTGTAGGGCGCACGCGGGAGCCCAGCGACGATGAAGTCCAGCCCCTTCGCGCGCGCGCTCGGCTCCATGAGGTGGACCAGGCTCTCGATCAGGTGTCCAAGATCGACCGGGATCTGTTCGATCACCAGCTTGCCGGCCTCGATCTTGGAGAAATCGAGAATATCGTTGAGGATCCCGAGCAGCGAGCGGGCCGAGCCCTCGATCTTGCGCAGATACCGACGCTGGCGCGCGTCCGGGGTCTCGCGCAAGGCCAACTGAGCCATGCCGATGATGCCGCTCATGGGCGTGCGGATCTCGTGGCTCATGTTGGCGAGAAAGGTGCCCTTGGCCTGATTGGCCTGCTCCGCGGCCGCCCGCGCCTGCTCCAGCTCGGTCTCGTGACGCTTGCGCTCGGTGATGTCGAACAGTGTGCAATGGGTGCGCAGAAAGCGGCCTTGCGTATCCTGTTGGACCCGCCCATCGATCAGCACCGCGATCGGCGTGCCATCACGGCGGACCAGGTCGAGCTCGCCACTGCTGGTGCCGTGACGCTTGAATGATTCGAATGTCTTGGGGAAGCGGTGCGCACTCGCTTCAGTCCAGAGTGCGCCGAATGACCGTCCCAGCAGCTCCTCGCGCGGATAACCGAGGAGCTCGCAGAGCGGGTCATTGACGTCGATGAAGCGCCCCGTCTCATCCAGCGACTGATAGGCCACCGGTGAATGCTCGAAGAGGTCGCGAAAGCGGTTCTCGCTTTGACGCAGCTGCTCCTCGGCGCACTTGCGCTCGGTGATGTCGATCATGACCCCCTCCCAGACGATGCTCCCATCGGGCAGTTGGCGGGGGATGGATTCAGCACTGTACCAGCGGAGCTGGCCGTGGATGATCACGCGCGACTCGCCGACGAAGGGGATGCGCTGCTTGAAGGCGGTGAGATTACCCTGGATCCAGTCGTCGCGATCCTCGGGATGGCAGATGGCGAAGACTCGGAAGGGATCGCTCAGTGCCTCCTCGCGAGTGAGCCCGCACATCTGCAGGAAACGCCTGCTGAGGAAGGAGAAGCTTGCCACCTGGCCGCCGGGTGGCAGGACCATGGTGTAGGTGCCAACCGGGATGTTCTCGGTCACATCATAGGCCGCGCGCTCCAGCGCCTGGCGCAGGTCGCTCAGCTCGGACTCGGCGCGTTTGCGCTCGGTGATATCCTGCGCGTATCCATACCAGACAGCGAGCTGGCCAGGCGCGGCTGGCCAGGGTCGCGAGGCGATATGCAGCCATTTGAGCTGGCCATCGGGGGTGATGATGCGGCAGTCGGCCTGAAACTCGTCGGCCTCTCGGTTCGCCCGGAGATCACTCTCGCGGATCCAGGCGAGGTCGTCTGGATGGACGAGACGCCAGAGGATATCGCCATCGGCCAGCAGCGCCTCGGATGCGACCCCGAGGAGTGCCTCGCAACCCGGCCCCACGTAGAGGAAGCGGCTGCGCCCCTCGGGCGTGAGCACATATTCGTAGAAGACCCCCGATAAGGTCTTCTCGAAAGGCGCCAGGGTGCGATCGAGACGGTGTCGCTCCACCCCAGGATGTGGGTGCGTGTCGGCCGCGCCAGCCTCCGCTGGAGCGCGTGCGTCGTCGGTCCGAGGAGCGGACGCATGATCGCTCGGCGGGACGGGAGCGCCAGGCGAGGTCGCCCCAGCCTGTTCTGAGCAGGTGTCGGTCTCTCCGGATTTGGCGAGCCCAGACCGGAGATGATGGGCTTCATGCATGGGGGCATCCGGAGGATCGATGGGTGAGACAACGACTCGACAGGCCGGCCTCGAGTCCATTTTCAGGCGCATCGGGCGCGGATTCAACACCGAATGATCCTGAGTATATAGCGATCAGGCATCAGGGTGCAGGGTTCGCGCGGCGGCTGGATCAAGGATCAGAGCTATCGTCGCGGGCGTGGTATGGTGTATCTTTATCACTCGGTTGCCCAAGTGCACTCCCGTTCGGCTCATGCATCGACGCCTGCCGTCAACAATATGATATGATCCGGGCGTGGCAACCGACGGACCTGCTGGCCGAGTTGCGTGTCAGCACAGCGCCAACAAGGACCAACGGCTGCGTGTCGGCGCCGCTTTGCTGGAATTTCCATCCAAGATCTAGATGACTCTTTGTGGCTAACGAAATTTGCCCTGGCTGCGGGAAACCCAAACGCCAACTCATGGCCTGCACGGAGTGCGGGTATGTGAAACCGAGCGGCTATACCGGTCCCTCCCCGTCGATCAAGCGCACTCCCCGATCCGCGCTCCCGCTCTCGAGCGGCGAGGCGCCGGAGGAGACCTGTCCCAATTGTGGCGGCAACAAGCGCAGGCTCATGGCCTGCGCGCACTGCGGCTTCATCAAGCCCTATGTCGATCGCTCGCGGGAGTACCGGTCGGAGCGTCCAGCCCCCGAGGCTGAGTGGTCACGTTCGCCGCGCGCGCACGAGTCAACCAGTCGCTCGCCGAGCTGGCGCGATGAGCGCGTCACCGATGAGCAGCCGCGCGCGAACGGGCGACCGAGCGTGCTGGTACGGGTGAAGCGTCGGCGGTTGGTACTGCCCGAGACTGAGTCCGCGACCGATTCCGAGTCCGAGTCCACGACGGCAAGCGCGACCGAAGCCGTGACCGACGACCGCTAAAGGATCGGGTCGATCGGCCTAGGGTCACCGCGCCCAGTCAGTCCCGGGCGCGCCCTGCATGCGGAACCCATCTCAACGCAGATAGAGGCCGTCCTCGCCGATCTTGCCTGGCCCGTCGAGCACATAGATCCCGGCCGAATTGGCCTTGACATGGAAGCGGATGCGCCCGTCGCATTCGATTTCGCGTCCGCTGACGGCGTCTCGGTAGATCCCTGGTTGTACGCCATCCAGACCCATCTCTTGGTCGCAGCCGATCGCCAGTCCGACGATCGCGTAGCTGCCGCTTTCGGAATGATGGCGGACGAAGCGCATCCCGCTGCCCCACTCGGCCAGATGGCTGAGTCTGGCCTTTTGCAGGGCCGGGATGGCATGACGGATCTGGTTGAGACGGCGAATGTGGCGATAGAGCGGATGGGCCTGGGTCGCGGCGATGCGCGCGTCACTGAGATGGTCGCCAAAATAGGCCCGGCCGGTCTGGTGTAGGGTGTCTTTCTCGCCCTCGACATCCTGCGGCGCGCCCTTCATGAACTCGATCTCCTCGCCGAAATAGAGACAAGGGATGCCGCGCACGGTCCAGATGAGGTTGTAGGCGGCCGCGGCCATCCATTGCTCGCCCTTGAAGCGATACTTGAAATCGTTGTCCGGGCCCACGTCGTGATTCTGTAGGAAGGTCACCAGCTGAGTCACGTCGCCATAGATCCAGTCCATCCCGAGGATCTGCGCGGTGCCGGCATAGGTTCCCTTGCTGACCGTGTCGCGGAAGGTGGAGAAGAGTCCGAAGTCGAGCTGCGGAAAGCCCGAGTCGCCCCCCGACTCGGGGTCGTGCGGGTCATGACCGAGACGCGTATACCACCAGGGTCTGATCTGCGAGGGTCCATTGTCGCCCCCCCCGAGATCGCCCCAGCCATAGCCCTTGACCAGGTTCTCGCCGAAGACGAAGAGACCCGGTTTGTGCGCCTTCCAGGCACGGATGTACTCGAGCAGATTGTCGCGCTCGATGTGCTTGACCGTGTCGATGCGCAGGGCATCCACGCCCATGTCCAGATAACGCTTGATGGCACCGATGAGGTAGTCCTTCACATTCTGTCGCTCGGTGGCCAGATCGATGCAGTCGCCGGCCAGATGCTTGTATTGCAACGGATGAACGCTCTCCCAGTCGCCGCCACTGATGAAGCCCTCCTGGTGATACCAGGCGGGGTCGAGGTCCTGGGGGTCGATGCCGAAGAAGCGCCCTGGAGCATAGCCGGGTTTGGGTACCGTCTCGCCAGTCTTGGGGTCGACCAATGGCTCGAGACCCTCGGGATCGCGCGCGTGGCGCTCGCGATACCAGGCGGGCGCAACCGGGTTGTCGATATCGTCGCGATTGGGCCAGGCATAATTGCCGAGGTTGCCCTGGTAGGGTCCGTGCGCGACCCGCCCCTGCTCCGAGCCGTGCGGCACGTAATACTTGATGGGCAGGTGATCGACATGGACCTGACCACGGATCCCGTATTGGCAGGAATGATTGACCACGACATCCTGGATGATCTTCAGATCCTTGGCATGGGCGGCATCGATCAGATCCTGATAGGTCGCCCCGGGTGACTCCAGACGCGGGTCGATGCGCGTCCAGTCGTAGGGGTGATAGCCGTGATAGTCGAGTCCCGAGCGATTCTCCACCGGCGGGGTGATCCAGATCGCGGTGAAACCCAGATCGCGGATGTAGTCCAGACGCGCGATCAGGCCCTTGAAGTCGCCGCGCCAATGTGGGTCGACAGGGTTGCCGTCGGCGTCGAATTGGATGCGATCGCGGCAGAAGAAGTTGTTGGATGGATCACCGTCATAAAAGCGTGTGGTGATGAGGAAATAGATGGTCTCCTCGCGGAAATCACTGCGCTCGGCGAGGGGCCGAGGGTCGAGCGAGAGCAGCGACAGTGGCGGACGCACCGGCGCTCGAGAGACGGCGGGCGCATCGAGATGGGGTGGATGGCCATCATGCCAATGTCCGCGTGCGTCGAGCCAACCGTCGGTCGCGCGATGATGATCGCGGGTCTGATGACCCAAACCATCACTGAAGACCAGGTGCAATGATTCGATGCCCGGCAGCTCGACGCGATACCAGCCGTGGCCGACCGGGGTCAACGGCAGTCCTGGCCAAGTACATTCAGGGGTCGCCGGGCGCGTATTCCACCAGTGGATATGGATGCGCGCGCCCCAGCCGGGTCGGCGCTCGAAATAGAGTGTCAAGGAGGGCACGGGGTCAACTCCAAATCACGATGGCAGAGAATCGGCCGGCGGGCCAGCCAGGATCGGGTGATCAGCTCATGGGGGTCAACGGTCATTGCCAGTCATGTCATTGGGCTCTCGATCGGTTGGGTTGGATGCGCGCGCCGAGGCGACGCACGCTGGGTGATCAGGGTGAGCGGCGCCGTGCTCGAACCTGAGCGACGCTCGACGTGGACCAAGGCTCATGGCGCTGGACTTGACGGCTGCGCCGAGCGCGCATGCAGCCAGGCGATGAACAGCCGATAGCCGAGCACCAGCACCACCGCCCCGACGAACAGCCCGACGATGCCCCAGCGGATGAAGCCGCCGATGGCGCCGACGAAGACCACCACCATCGGCACATCCACGCCGCGCCCGAGCAGCAGCGGCTTGAGGACATGATCCAGCCCATAGACGAACAGACTCCAGATCAGGAAGAGCGCGAAGGTCAGTGTCTCGACATGGAAGAAGACATAGACCAGTATCACGAGCGTGAGCGGCAGCAGACCAATCTGCAGGACGCACATGATCAGTGCCAGGAGCGCCCAGAGGCCAGCGGCCGGCACGCCGACCGCCAACCAGCCGAGACCGGCCAGCAATGACTGGATCAGCGCGATCCCGAGCACGCCGCGGATCACGCTCCAGATGGTGGCCTCGGCGATCCGCGCGAACTCCACGCCGCGCTCGTCGGCGAGCCGGCGCGCCAGTGCATGGGTGAGGTCGCGGGCGCGCTCGGCATTGGCAAGCAGGACGCCGGCGATCAGGATGGCGAGGAGGATGTGCAGCAGCGCCAGACCGAAGCCGCTCGCCGCGCGGATCAGCCAATGCAGCGTGAGCTTGAGCAGGGGCGCGGCCTCGGCCATGAAGGCCCGGAGATTGGAATTGGCCTCCTCCCAGAATCGCGCGACGTCGTCGCCGATCAGTGGCACGGCGGTGATGGGCGTGGGCAGGTCGGGCAGGTCGAGCGATGTCCGGCCAAGCCGCTCGATGATCAGGTGCGTCTCATCCACCACCGAGCCGCCGAGCAGGATCGCCGGGATGAGCAGCAGCACGAAACAGAGCAGGCTGATGATGACCGCGCCCAGGATGCGCCGCCCGCCCAACCGCATGACCAGGACGCGATAGACTGGATGGAGTCCGAGCGCGATGATCACGGCCCAAGCGATTGGGATGAGGAAGGGTGCAATGATCTGATAGCACCAGATGAGCATCAGGATCAGGAGTGCGATCCGGATGAAGGACTCGAGCGTCTGGTCGAAGAAGCGATTGACCTGGCTGTCTTCCGGCATGCCGAGCTCCGTAGCGATGTGAACGATGAGCATCCGCGCGATGCGATCGGTTCGAGATTGTGCCTCAGCTTGGCTCGGCTGGCGAGCCGGTCAGCCGGCTCGCCGGCGATCGGCATCTGTGGAACGGCTGAGTGCGACTCGGCGACCCCGAGTTTGCTGTGGTCGGCCATGGGCTCAGCGAATGACCTGTGATCAGCGGCGGGGGACCATGTTGGAGGAACCAGAGTTGAACGAGCCGTGGATCTTGGACGTGTCCGAGTTGGGCGAACCAGGGCGGCGTCCAAACGACATCCGATTCGCGCGCGCACTCTGTGGCGAGCTGGTCGAGGCGGAGCGGCGCGAATGGTGGCTCGCCAATGGACGCGGGGCCTACGCGGCGGGAACGGTCGCCGGAACCTTGACCCGGGGCTATCACGGTCTGCTGATCGCCCCGGTCGAGCCGCCGCTCGGTCGGCGACTGCTGCTCGCCAAGCTCGACGCGACACTGGTCGCGGGCGAGCGCCGCTGGCCACTCTTCGGAAACCGCTGGGCCGATGGCCGGGTCGAGCCGGCCGGTCATGCGCTGATCGAATCCTTTCGTTTGAGCGCGCGCCAACCCATCTGGCACTGGGCCTGTGATGAGCTGCTCATCGAGCAGCGGATCTGGATGCCACGCGGCGGGCATCGGGTGTGTGTCGCCTATCGTCTGGCGCGCGGCGCGGCGGGTCCGGCGCCCGGCTTGAGCATCGCCATCCTCTGTACCGACCGCGACCATCATCGGGTCTCCGAGCGCGCGGATGTGGCGCCCTCGCTCAGCCCGGTGGCGGGGCGTCTGGAGCTCGCGCTCGCGGCTGGATCGCGGCTGGTCCTGTGCGCGCATGGCGGCGCACTGCGCCCGGCCATGGCGCGGGTCGAGCCGCTCATGCTCGGATGCGAGCAGGCGCGTGGCTTGCCGCATCTCGACACCCATTGGCGTGTCGGCTTTGCGCAGCTGCGCCTGCGTCATGACGCCTGGTGCGGGGTGAGCGCGCTGCTCGCGCCCGCCGAGCCTGCGCCCGCGCGAGCGCGCCCGCGTGTCGGGCGCGCGCCCGCGCCGCGCACGAGCCTACAGCGTCTGGCGCGGCGCGAGCAGGCGTTGCTGCGGATCGCGCGGGTCCATCTGGCCGCGCTCGCGCCACTGCCGACCTGGATCGAGCAGCTCATCCTCGCGGCCGACAGTTTCATCATCGAGCGCGCGATCGCCGCGTCGAGCGCGCCCGCCACACCGGTCATGGGGCGCTCGGTGATCGCCGGATATCCCTGGTTCGGTGATTGGGGACGCGACACCATGATCGCATTGCCCGGTCTCACGCTGATGACCGGCCGACACCGGCTGGCACGCCGTATCCTCGAAACCTATGCCGGGTTCGTCGATCGCGGGATGTTGCCCAACCGCTTGCCCGAGCGGGGCGAGCCCCCCGAGTACCACGCGGTCGACGCCGCGCTCTGGTTCATCGAGGCCTGGCGGGCCTATATGCACACCACTTGGGATTGGGCGGCACTGGCCCGTGTCTTTCCGGTGCTGGAGTCGATCATCGCGCACTATCGGGCGGGCACCCGCCACGGGATCGTCATGGATCCGGCCGATGGACTGATCAGCGCGGGCGCGCCCGGGCTCCAGCTCACTTGGATGGATGCCAAGGTCGAGGATTGGGTGGTGACACCCAGGATCGGCAAGCCGGTGGAGGTCAACGCGCTCTGGTATCAGGGTCTGCGGAGCATGGCCGATTTCGCCATGTACGTGAATCAGGATCCCCTGCCCTATCGGCGCCAGGCCGAGCACACCCTGCGCGGTTTCGCGCGTTTCGTGAGGGCGGATGGCCAAGGACTCCATGATGTGCTCGATGGCCCCAACGGGGATGAGTCACGGATCCGTCCGAATCAGCTCTTGGCGGTCAGTCTGAGCCATTCACCCATCGCGCCGTCGACATGCGCGGCGGTGGTCGAGGTGTGCGCCCGGCATCTGCTCTGCTCCCATGGCCTGCGCTCGCTGGCGCCGCTCGATCCAGACTACCAGGGGGTCTACGCTGGTGATGTCCGCCGCCGCGACGGCGCCTATCACCAGGGGACGGTCTGGGCCTGGCTGCTCGGTCACCATGCGCTTGCCGAGTATCGGGTGAGCGGTGACGCGGCGCGGGCGCAGCGATTGCTCGAGCCCCTCGCCGATCAGCTTTGGGATGCCGGCGTGGGGAGCCTCGGCGAGATCTTCGACGGCGACCCACCACACCGCCCGCGTGGCTGTCCGGCGCAGGCCTGGTCGGTCGCCTGCGTGCTGGAGGCCTGGGTGCGACTGGAGCGGGCGCGCCGCGGCGGCTAGCGCCAGGTCGCGAAGGCGCGCTCGAGCGCGGATTGGAGACTGGAGAGTATCCGTTCGATCGGCTTCTTGCGTGCCGTGTATTTCAGCTTGAGCAGATCCATCGACTCGCTGGCGGCGAGCAGATAGTCGTCGCTGGTCTGGATGTCGTCGACCAGGCCCAGCTCAACGGCACGCTGACCATGCCAGTATTCGCCAGTGGCCACCCGCTCCAGATCGAGCGTCGGACGATAGGCGGCGACGAATGATTTGAAGAGTGTGTGGGTGTCCTCGAGCTGCTCGCGCAGCTTTTGACGACCCTCCTCGGTGTTCTCGCCGAAGAGTGTCAGTGTGCGCTTGTGTGTACCCGCGGTATGCAGCTCGAAATCCACGCCGTGACGCTCGAGCAGTCGGTGGAAGTTGGGCAGCTCGGCCAGCACACCGATCGATCCAAGCACCGCGAAGGGCGCGGCGATGATGCGCTCGCCGACGCAGGCCATCAGATAGCCGCCGCTGGCCGCGACCTTGTCGACCGCAACCGTCAAGTGGATGCCGCGCGCGCGGATGCGCGCCAACTGCGAGGCGGCCAGACCATGCTCGCTCACCAGCCCGCCCGCATTGTCCAGACGCACCAGGACCTGATCCTCGGGACGCGCCTCTTTGAGGATGAGTGTCACCAGGACCCGCAGGGCGCTGACCTCGCTGGCGCGGATGTCGCCGTTGAACTCGATGACGAATAGACGTTTGCGCGTGGCGCTCTCCAGCTTCGCCCGCGCCTTCTCCTCCTTGTGCTGGACCTTGACCCAGGCCTTGTATTCCTTCTTCGAGAGCGAGAAGGCCTGCAGCGCCTGGCTCAACTCGCGGTAGCGCTGATTGAGATCGATGATCTCCAATTGCTCGGAATCACCGTGCCCACCCAGACGCAGGCGTGTGACGATCAGCAAGAGCGCACCGATCGCGAATAACACGGTAAGTGTCTTTGCCAGGAAGAGCCCGTAATCGAGCACGACTGAAAGCAGTGAATCCATCGCAAGCAGCTCCAGGGGTGATCAGACCGCGATCGGCGCGCGGATCGGTGGATGTGGATCATAGCCGATGATCTCGATGTCCTCCTCGCGATAGTCGAAGAGACTCGGCGGACGGCGCCGCAGGTGGAGTCGCGGCAGTGAGCGCGGGTCTCGCCCAAGCTGCTCGTACACGATCGAATCGGTCAGATGATTGCGATACAGATGCAGGTCACCGAAGGTATGGATGAAGTCGCCGGCGACCAGGTCGCATTGGTGCGCGACCAGATGCGTCAACAAGGCGTAACTGGCGATGTTGAATGGCACGCCGAGGAAGAGATCGGCGCTGCGCTGATAGAGCTGGCAGGAGAGGCGACCCTCGGCGACATAGAACTGGAACAGACAGTGACAGGGCGCGAGTGACATGCGCCCGGCGAGCACGTTCTCCCGCGGACTCAGCGACTCATCGGGCAGATCGGCGGGATTCCAGGCCGAGACCAGCAGACGGCGCGAATCCGGACGGGTGCGAATGGTCTCGATGAGCTCGGCGAGCTGGTCGATCACGCGCCCGTCCGGACAGCGCCAGCTGCGCCACTGCGCACCATAGATGGGACCGAGCGCCCCATCCGCGCTCGCCCACTCATCCCAGATGCTCACACCATGGGCGCGCAGATCGCCATTGTTGGTCGAGCCCGAGAGGAACCAGAGCAGCTCCTGGATGATGCTCTTGAGATGCAGCCGCTTGGTGGTCAGGAGCGGAAAGCCCTGCCCAAGATCGAGCCGCACCTGGCGACCGAAGACCGAGCGGGTCCCCACGCCAGTGCGGTCGGACTTGTCGACGCCATGCTCGATGACGTCGCGCAACAGATCGAGATAGATCCGCATCCCGATCAGTTGATCGCCGGCCCAAGCAGCAGCGAGCGCCCGTCCATCTGCTCGGGGATCGGGATGCCCATGAGATGCATCACGGTCGGGGCGAGATCCTTGATGCCCCCACCGACGGACAGACGCCAAGGCACCTCGTCGACCACCAGGCAGGGCACTGGATAGACGGTGTGCTGGGTGTGCGGCTCGCCGGTGATCGGATCGACCATCTCGTCGCAGTTGCCGTGGTCGGCACTGAGGATGGCCGCATAGCCGCATTCGGTGGCGGCGTCGAGCACCCGCCCGACCTCGCGATCCAGGACCTCGACCGCGGCGATCACCGCCTCGCGCACCGCGGTGTGACCGACCATGTCGCCATTGGCGAAGTTGACCACGATGAAGGGGAAGCGTCCGCTGCGCAGCGCCTCGATCACCGCGTCGGCGACCCCGGGGGCACTCATCTCGGGCTTGAGATCGTAGGTGGCGACCTTCGGCGAGGGCACCAGCACGCGCTCCTCGCCTGGGAAGGGGTCATCGCGGCCGCCGTTGAAGAAGAAGGTCACATGGGCGTATTTCTCGGTCTCGGCGCAGTGGAACTGGGGGATGCCGTCGTCGCTGAGGATCTGTCCCAGGGTGACCTTGGGGGCATCGGTGTCGAAGGCATAGGGCAGACCGAGCCAGGGGTCATATTCCATCATGCCGGTGACCTTCACCCCGGTGACACCGCGACGGTCGAATTGGTCGAAATCGGCCCGCGCAAAGGCACTGACGAGCTGGCGCGGGCGATCCTTGCGGAAGTTGAAGTGGATCACCTGATCGCCGTCGCGGATGGGCTCGGCCTCGCCGATGATGGTGGGACGAATGAACTCATCGTCCTCGCCCGCGGCATAGGCCTGCTCGATCGCCTCGGCGGCACTTGCCGCGCGACGCCCCTCGCCATCGACCATGGCGCGCCAGGCCAGCTCGGTGCGGTCCCAGCGATTGTCGCGATCCATGGCGTAATAACGACCGCTGAGCGTGGCGATCCGCCCGCCGGCGGTCTCGAGTGGCTCGTCGAGACACTTGAGATAGCTTGGGGCGGAGCGTGGCGGGGTGTCGCGGCCATCGGTGAAGACATGCACCAGTGGTCGGGCCCCCTGGCGCTTGCAGAGCTTGATGAGCGCGGCGAGATGGCGCACATGACTGTGCACGCCGCCGTCCGAGACCAATCCCATCAGGTGGATCGGCCGTCCCTGCGCGGCCGCGGCGCGCGCCGCCTGCACGAGGGCATGATTGTCGAAGAAGCTGCGGTCATCGATGGCCCGATCGATCAGCACCAGGTCTTGCAGCACCACGCAGCCCGAGCCGATGCACATGTGGCCGACCTCTGAGTTGCCCATCTGTCCATCCGGCAGACCGACCGCCAGACCTGAGGCCTGCAGCGCGGTATGCGGATGAGTGGAGAAATAGCGATCCAGATTCGGTGTCGCGGCGAGCGCGATGGCATTGTTCGCCTTGGCCGGATTGATGCCAAAGCCATCGAGGATGATGAGGATGACCGGACGCCCAGGCACCTTCTTTCGCGGATGAGTCATGTGACGCGCACTCCAGTATGTCGTCGTGATACGGCATTGTATACCGCTTGCCCGCCCAAGGGAGTCAGGGCACCCCAAGGGAGTCGGGGCCTCCAGGCCCCGAGTGAGGATCTTCCCAAGCCATCAGCCCAGACCGACGTCGCCATGCGCGCTCGGCCTCGGGATCCGCGTCGCGAGTGTCCTTCCTCGGGGCGAGGACGCCCCGACTCCCTTGGGGCCTGGAGGCCCCGACTCCTCTGGGGGCTGGAGGCGCTGACTC
>RZZN01000017.1 GCA_009929855.1 Gammaproteobacteria bacterium | reverse complement strand
AGAGGGATACTCGCGACGCGGATCCCGAGGCCGAGCGCGCGTGGCATCGTCGGTCTGGGCTGATGGCGTGGGCCGATCCTCACTCGGGGCCTGGAGGCCCCGACTCCTTTAGGGCCAGGAGGCCCCAAGGGAGTCGGGGCGTCCCCGCCCCGAGGAAGGATATTTGCGACACGGATCCCGAGGCCGAGCGCGTGTCATGCCGCGGCATCCGGGGCTGCGCTCAAGGCACCAGCGCGGGCGGCTCGGTCAGGGGCGGGAGCTCGCGCCGTGGCCCGAGCCAGCGCACCAGCTGCGAGTCGCCGGCGGCCCATTCGCCCTTGATCTGGTTGTCCGGCGCGCTGCCGGTGAAGGTCAGATAGCTGTATTTGCCATAATGTGGCAGCTTGCGGGCGAGACCGGCGATGGCGGCTGGGTCGTCGACGGCGAGCCAACCGAGTGGCTGCTGCACGTCCCCGGCGGTCAGCACCGGGCTGATCGCCCGTCCGTCCAGCGGGGCCGCGCCAGTGAGCTGAAGTCGACGCTGCGCCGGCTCGATCTGGACCCCTTGGGTGCGAGCCGCGAAGTGCTCCAGCCATCGGTTCTCCCAACCCAACAGCCAGACCGGACGGTCTTGCGGCAGTGCCGTGAGCCTATCGTCGCGCTCGACCTCCCAGCCCGGATGTCCCTGCTGCCAGCTCATGGCGAGCTGACGATAGCCGCGTTGCAGCGACTCGGGGGCGCGCGCGGGATAGAGGATGAGGCCGCGCTCGGCGCCGAAGAGGTTGCTGAGCGTGACCGGGGTCTCACCAGGATGCAAGGCGCGGAAGACGTCGAACCAGGGATCGACCGCGATCCGCAGCGGCGCCGAGTCGAGCGCGAGACTGAAGTCGGCCTCCGCCGCCTCTAAGCGGACGTTCAGGGTCAGCGGCGGGCCCTGCTCCTGGTGGACGAGCACCGGCACCAGCAGTGGAAAGGGCGCGGTGGTGAGGGTCTGCTCGAGACGGCCGGTCAGCAGCACGCCGCGGCCGTGCGGGATGACCCGCACCTCGCCGAGACTGAGTCCGGGGGCCCCGACACGCTCGGTCCAGATGGCGAAGAAGTCGCCGAGATCACGTCCGCTCACCTGCTCGAAGGCGTGGCGCAGATCTGCGAATCCGGCGCTGCTGAAACGCTGATCGGCATAGAAGCGGCGCAGCCCGGCGGTGAAGGTTTCATCGCCGAGTTGGCGTCGCAGCATGTGGAAGAACATCGCGCTCTTACCGTACCCGATCGCCTGCGAGGCCTCGTTGTGACGACCGCGGAATGCACTGATCGGAAAGTCGGCCTGCTCCGCGACATAATCGGCATAGCGTTTGAGCATCTCGCGTCGATAGACCCAACCCTCACCGGCCTGCTCACGCATCAGATGGTCGGCGAGATAGTTGGTCAGTCCCTCGCTCCAGTTGCCTCCGCTCGTCTCGATGTAGACGCTGTTGCCCCACCAGTTGTGCAGGATCTCATGAGGATAGGAGGTGTTCAGGATGAAGGGCAGCCGAATGACTCGGGTGCCGAGCAGGGTGAATGAGGGCATGCCGTAGCCGGTCTCCCAGAAGTTCTCGACCAGGGCGAACTTGGCGAACGGATAAGGACCGATGAGATCGGAGTAGAGCTTGATATAGGCCTGGGTCGCGTCCAGGTAACGCTGTGCGAGTGCTGGATCGGGTTGGCGCAGGTAGACCTGCGCCTCGGTCGCGGGGCCGGCTTGGTGATAGGGTGTGAAGGGGCCCGCGATCAGATAGATGTCATCCTGCGGATGGGTCTCGGTCCAGGTTGAAGCCCCGCGCGCTGGGTCGCCGGGTCCCGCGCCCTGCGAAACCGCGGTCCAGCCACTCGGCAGGTTGACCTTGAGCTCGAAGGTCTGGAGCGTGTCGGGGATGCGTGGATACCAGGCGCTGGCGCCATCGAGAAAGACACCGTCCGCCTCGATGCTGCCGCGCGACCATTCGCGGGTGCGGCCGACACCCTCGGTGATCTGCTCGCGCCCATGCTGGATGCGTCCGCCATAGACCAGGGTGACGGGCGTGGGTGACTCTAGGCGCAGCCGAAAGCGTTGAAGATGACCGTGGGTTCCGCTCGGGGTGATCACGGCCTCGCCCGCCACCACCTCGGGTTCGAGCCCCGCATGCAGCAGCAGGGTCCAATCGGTGCGCTCGCCGGGAAGGGTCAGGGTGTCCCGTACTGCGATGGTGCCCTGGTCTGGATCGATTTGGGCCTCGATGCGGTGATCCACGATGGGTAGTGTCGCGTCGGCCAGGGTTGGCAGGAGCAATGCGAGCGTGGCAAGGATCAATTGTTTCATGACGCACGACATCCGAGCTCGAGTGGGATGGGGGAGGGTTGATGGCCACGGCCGATCGGCCAGTCAAGGGCGGTCATCCAATGCGATCCGATCGTCGGGTGCGCGGGTCGGTCTCGATCGCGCCGATGCGGCCTTGAGATTGCCAGTGATGATCTTGCGGCCTGCTCCAGCAGGCACCTGGAGCGGAAAAACCGCCGATCCACGCTGCGAAGATATATACTCGCGAGGCGTCGGTTTGCACTGTTGGCCGGCTGGAACATATCGAAAGATCAATGCCATGGCCCTAGGCGAGCACTGACGACGATCCCTGCTCACGCGCGTCACGGGGCGTCTGGCTGCCCGGCTCGTCCACTGGAGACGATCGATCGGTCAATGACATGACTCCGAATGACCCTGACTGACTATAACATGGTGGCCGAGTCGGCCAATGACCACAGGAGATGCGTCCGTGTCCTATCCCCGTCTGCTCGCGTTCGTCGCCATCGGTGTGCTGGTGTTCAGTGCCTGCGCCGGACCGCAACAGATCCCGGCGAGCAAGCTGGGCTCGCTGCAGTTGCCTGATCCGCAGACCCGCGTACTCGATCTCGACGCCCTCACCGACATGGACTGGCTGATCGATCGAATCGCCGATCGGCGCGTGATCTTCATCGGCGAGAGCCATGATCGCTATGAGGATCATCTCAATCAGTTGGCGGTGATCGCTGGCCTGCATGCCCGGGGCAAGCCGCTCGCCATCGGGATGGAATTCTTCCAGCAACCCTTTCAGGGGGCGATCGATGCCTATATCGCTGGCGAGATCGACGAGGCCGAGTTCTTGCGCCGCACGCAATATTTCGACCGCTGGCGGTTCGACTATCGGCTTTATCGACCGATTCTGACCTTCGCGCGTGAGCAGGGCATCCCGGTGATCGCGCTGAACCTGGAGGCCGAGCTGACCCGGCGGGTCGGGGAGGTGGGCATCGCGGGCTTGAGCGCGGAGGAGCGTGCGCGCATCCCGGCCGAGATCGATCGCGGTGACGCGGTCTATCGAGAGCGCCTGGAGGCGGTCTTCGCGATGCACCCGAGCGAGCGGCGTCAGGACATCGAGCACTTCATCGAGGTGCAGCTCCTATGGGACGAAGGGATGGCCGAGCGGGCCGCGCGCTATCTCGAGGCCAACCCCCGGCGGACACTCGTCATCCTGGCTGGATCGGGTCACATCGAATATGGTCAGGGGATCCCGAATCGCCTGACCAGACGGGCCGACGTGCCGACCGCGACCCTGCTCAGCGGGGCGCAGCGTCCGCTCGATCCGACCGCGGCGGACTATTTTCTCTATCCCGCCGAGGTCAGGCTGCCCAAGTCCGGACTGCTGGGTGTCATGCTCGAGTCCGCTGGGGATGCCGAGGGTGCGCGGGTGCAGGGCTTCGGCGACTCGAGTGGGGCCAAGGATGCCGGGATGAAGGAGGGTGATCGCATCGTGCGGATCGGCGAGCAAGCCGTCAGCAACTATGCCGACGTGCGCATCGCCCTGATCGATGGCAAGCCCGGTGAGATCTTGCCGGTGGAGGTGATGCGCAAGCGCAAGCGTGGTGCCGATGAGCGGCTGACCCTTCAGGTGGAGCTGCGCTGAATCGCTCGGGTGTCCGTCGGCTCGCTCAGCGGATCCAGTCGACGAGATGTTTGAGCGGGTCGGTCCGAGGGCCAGGTTTGATCGCGCGACCGCGGACGCTGTGGCCCGAGCGCATCACCGAATCCGGATCGCCGGTGATCAACGGATGCCAGGCGGGTAGCGTTCGGCCCTCGGCCAACAGACGATAGGCGCAGGTCTCGGGAAGCCAACGCGAGACGGTCAAGACCGCCGGGGCCAGGGTCACGCAGTCGGGCATGAGACTGGCGCGATTGGCATAGTCGCGGCATCGACAGGTCTCCAGATCGAGCAGGGCACAGGCGACCCGCGAGTAGATGATCTCGCCAGTCTCCTCTTCCTCGAATTTTTCCAGACAGCACTTGCCGCAGCCGTCGCACAGTGATTCCCACTGCCGCGGTGTCATGGCGGCGAGCGGGGTCGTTTCCCAGAATCGCTTCGTCTCACGATCGGCTTGATTCATCAATTTGACTCGCATCGATGGATGGACAGGGTGCTATCTTGCCCGACCCACGCCGATCACGCACCCTGGAGCGCGCTCTGGTCGGCCCCTGCCGCGCGTTGGCCGGGGTGATCTTGGGTCGGCGTTGCTGTCGATTGGCGTCTCGTCGAGGATGGCGTCGCCGCGACCCGCCGCGCATGGGGAGATCGTCGAACCAGGGCCGCTCTCGAGCGAGAGTCGTATCCGTGTGACTCGATTCGGTTATCCTAATCGACAGCAGACGTTTTGAAGGTACGCGACGCTGCGCGGGTGCGATGCCGCGATTGGGATCGGCAAGACACCGCCGCGAGGCCGTCAGTCTTGACTCTGATGCTGGCATATTTTCAGATCATTCAAATCAGAATCCATGAGGGGAGAACATCGTGCTTGAGCTAATGGGCGCCCATGCCCGCAATGCCGTGATCAAGGTCGTTGGTGTCGGTGGCGGTGGTGGCAATGCGGTCAACCATATGGTCGCGGCGGCCATCGACGGTGTGGAGTTCATCTGTGCCAACACCGATGCCCAAGCGCTGCGCGCTGCCCGGGTCAAGCAGACCCTCCAACTCGGCGCGGCGATCACCAAGGGTCTGGGGGCCGGTGCCAATCCGGAGGTGGGCCGCAGCGCGGCGATGGCGGATCGTGACCAGATCAAGGATATGCTCGACGGCGCTGATATGGTCTTCATCACCGCTGGGATGGGTGGTGGCACCGGCACCGGCGCTGCCCCGGTGGTGGCCATGGTCGCCAAGGAGCTGGGGGTGTTGACGGTGGCGGTGGTGACCAAGCCCTTTCCGTTCGAGGGGGTGAAGCGTCGTCGCATCGCCGAGGATGGGATCCGCGAGCTGGCCCAGCATGTGGATTCGCTGATCACGATCCCCAACGAAAAGCTCTTGGCGGTGCTTGGCAAGAGCATGAACCTCCTGGATGCATTCGGCGCTGCCAACGACGTCTTGCTGCATGCGACCCAGGGCATCACCGAGCTCATCACCCGGCCGGGTCTGATCAATGTCGACTTCGCCGACGTCAAGACGGTCATGTCTGAGATGGGCGTGGCCATGATGGGTACGGGTGCGGCGCGGGGCGCCGAGCGTGCGCGCATGGCGGCCGAGGCCGCCATTCGCAGCCCCTTGCTCGAGGATATCGATCTCAACGGGGCGCGCGGGATCCTGGTCAATATCACCGCGGGGATGAGTCTCACCATCGGCGAGTTCGACGATGTCGGCAACCGGGTGCGCGAGCTCGCCGATGACGAGTCCACGGTGGTGATCGGCACGGTCATCGATCCAACCCTGGGGGATGAGTTGCGGGTCACACTCGTCGCGACCGGCTTGGGCAATCGGCGCGCCGCCGCGCGCCGAGACGGGGCACAGGAAGCGACACCCATGCATCTGATCGCTGGCGGGCGGCGCGATGGCGGGGCGGCCGACAACCCGCCGGGTCGCGTCTCAGTCAATCGGCGCGCGGTCGGCGGTGCCGCGGCGGCCGAGGTGGTGGAGGAGAATGATCTGGATTATCTGGACATCCCAGCGTTTCTGCGTCGCCGCGGCGACGGGTCCGGCACCTCTTGATCAGCCACTCGGCCGGGTCCCCCGCACCTCCCGCGGTGGATGTGCGTCGCGCCCGCGATCCAGTGTCGACGCTGGATCGCGGGCGCGACGCGCACGGCCGCCTGAACCCTGACCCCTGATCTCCCGACTCCTGGCCTGGAGCCTTGTCGCTCAGAGACTCAGTGTCCGCGCTCCAGCGGGTGTCCCCAGGATCAGCACATCGGCTGGACGCAAGGCGAAGATGCCCACCGTCACCACCCCGGCGATGTTGTTGATCCGTTGCTCCAGCGCGCTCGGCTCGGTGATCGCCAGATCATGCACGTCGAGGATCAGATTGCCGTTGTCGGTCACGCAGCCCTCGCGCCAGACCGGCGTGCCGCCGAGCCGAACCAGCTCGCGGGCGACATAGGAGCGGGCCATGGGGATGACCTCCACCGGCAGCGGAAAGGCCCCCAGCACCTTGACCAGTTTGCTCTCGTCGGCGATGCAAACGAACTGCTTGCTGGCGGCCGCGACGATCTTCTCGCGGGTGAGCGCGCCACCGCCGCCCTTGATGAGCTGTAGCCGCTCGTTGGACTCGTCGGCGCCATCGACATAGAGCGCAAGCTCGCCCACTGCATTCAGGTCGAGGACCGGGATGCCGTGTGACTCCAAGCGCGCGGTCGAGGCGACCGAGCTGGAGACCGCGCCCTCGATGCGTCCCTTGATGCCAGCGAGGGCATCGATGAAATGATTGACGGTGGAGCCTGTGCCGACTCCGATGATCCCGCCCTCGACATACGCGAGCGCCGCCTCGGCGGCCTGCTTCTTCATGGCGTCCTGCTGGCTCATGAGTCCTCCAGTGATTGAGTTGAGTGGTCGCGGAAACTGCAATCTCGAGTGTTGGCCGGACGGGGTCCTCCGCGCGGTGCGTCCCGGATCGCAACGGCTCGATGAGCGCGCCGCCCGTGCCGACTGCGCTTGCAGTGATCGCGGCGTATGATAGCAAAGCCTCAACAACCTGGAGTCCCGATGCCAGACGCTTATATCGAGCGCATCCTGCGCGCGCGCGTCTACGATGTCGCGCAAGAGACCCCGCTGACGCATGCCCCGCAGCTCTCGGCTCGGCTCGAGAACGAGGTCTTCCTCAAGCGCGAGGATCTGCAGCCAGTCTTCTCCTTCAAGTTGCGCGGTGCCTACAACAAGCTGATCCATCTGGATCCGCAGGTGCGGGCGCGTGGCGTCATCGCGGCCAGCGCGGGCAACCATGCCCAAGGTGTGGCGCTCGGTGCGGCCAAGCTCGGGATCCACGCGACCATCGTGATGCCGCGCACCACGCCGGCCATCAAGGTGCGATCGGTCCGGCGTCTCGGCGGCAAGGCGGTCTTGCATGGCGATTCTTACGACGATGCCTATGCCCATGCCATGACACTGGTCGAGGAGAAGGGCCTGACCTTTCTGCATCCATTCGATGACCCAGATGTCATCGCTGGTCAAGGGACGATTGGGATGGAGATCCTGCGCCAACACCCGCGGCCGCCGCATGCCATCTTCGTCCCGGTCGGGGGCGGTGGTCTGATCGCCGGCGTGGCGGCCTTCGTGAAGTGGCTCCGCCCACAGGTGCGCATCATTGGGGTCGAGCCACGGGAAGCCCCGACCTTGCACGATGCGCTGGCGGCCGGGCAGCCGGTCGATCTTGCCCAGGTCGGTCTGTTCGCCGATGGTGTCGCGGTGCGGCGGATCGGCAAGGAGACCTTTCGGGTCGCCCGCCAGCGTGTGGATGCGATGGTCCTGGTGAGCACCGACGAGATCTGCGCGGCCGTGAAGGACATCTTCGATGATACGCGCGGGATCGCCGAGCCAGCCGGGGCGCTGGCGGTCGCGGGCATGAAACGGTATGTCGAGACCCATCGCATCCGCGGCGAGCATCTGATCGCCATCGAGAGTGGCGCGAACGTGAACTTCGATCGGCTGCGCCACATCGCCGAGCGCGCCGAGCTCGGCGAGCGTCGCGAGGCCCTGCTCGCGGTCGAGATCCCCGAGCGTCCCGGCAGCTTTCTCGCCTTCTGCCGGGTCATCGGGCGACGTCAGATCACCGAGTTCAACTATCGCTACGCGGACGCCCAGCGCGCCCAGGTCTTCGTCGGCATCGAGCTCGCGCGTGGCGACGAGGAGCGCGCCGAGCTGATCGGGCGTCTCACCGAAAAAGGCTTCGGGGTGCTCGACATGACTGAGAACGAGACCGCCAAGCTGCATATCCGCTACATGGTCGGCGGCCATGCCAAGGGTATCGAGAACGAGGCATTGGTGCGGTTCGAGTTTCCGGAGCGACCTGGCGCGCTGCTCGATTTCCTGACTGCCCTGGGCAAACGCTGGAACATCACGCTGTTCCACTACCGCAACCATGGCGCCGCCTATGGCCGAGTGCTGATGGGCGCCGAGATCCCACGTCACGAGATTGAGACCTTTCGCGAGGCACTCGATCAACTCGGCTATCAATACTGGGACGAATCCGAGAACCCGGCGTATCGCATCTTCGCCGGCTGTCTCCCGCCCGCGGCCTGAGCGGCGGAGCGGCCGTTCGCTCAGGCCAGCCAGTCGAGTGGGTTCTCCGCGGCCTCGGGTGGGGTCGAGCGGGGGTCCTCCAGGAGCAGCCGTTCCCAGAGCGCCAGCTGGGTGAGCTGCAATAGATATTCGGTGGCCCGGCCGTCATGGCGCTGCATGGCGATCAGCGTCGGGATGAATCCTGGTTTGATCCAGTCGCGCAGGAGCCGGCTGCGCGCCAGTCGAGCGCCAAGATGACCCAGGAGTGGATCCTGAAAGACCGGATCCAAGGGAACCCCGAACCCCTGTTTGCGGCTGCCCGAGCGTGCGCCCGACAGCAGTGGCTCGGCCCAGCGGCGCAGGAACAGCTTGCCGACCCGGCCCTGGACCTTGAGCGGGTCGGGCAATCCCAGACCAAACTCGACGATACGGTGATCGAGAAAGGGGACGCGTCCTTCCAGACCGCAGGCCATGAGTGTGCGGTCGACCTTGACGAGCAGCCCATCGACCAGCTCGGTGCGCAGATCGGTGTACTGGGCGCGCCGCAGGAAGCCCCACGCCCGCGGGGTTTGCGCCCAGGCCGCCGCGATGGGTTGGCGGTAGGCGCCACGTGCCTGCCACAGGTCCGACGTGAAGGCGGCACGGCGGAGCCGATGCGGCCAGCGACTGCCGCGGCGATAGCCCCCGGTGGCTGGATGCAGCAGCTGCTTGATGGTCTGCTGGAGTCGTGCGCGCCGGTAGCGGCCATACCCGGCGAAGACCTCATCGCCGCCCTCGCCGGTGAAGACGACCTTGAGCTCAGTGGCGGCGACCCGCGCCATGAGGAGCGTCGGCAAGCAGGCCGGATCATAGAGCGGCTCGTCGGCGGCCCAGACGGCCAGCGGCAAGGCTTGGAACAGCGCGTCCGGGTGGAGCCGCAGCTCGGTGTGATCGGTGCCGAAACGCGTGGCGATCTCGCGGGCCGCGCTCAGCTCATCGGCCTCCCGTCCGCTCTGCTGGTAACCAACCGAGAAGGTTCGCAGCGGCCGATCTCCCCAGCGTGACAGCTGCGCGAGCAATGTGCCCGAATCGATGCCTCCCGAGAGAAAGAGACCATAGGGAACGTCGCTGCGGCGATGCTCCTGCAAGACCTGCTCGAAGAGTGGCGCGAAGCGCTCATGGGCCTGCCCCTGGTTGAGATCGAGCAGCGGGGACTCCAGCGCCGACCAATAGGTGAAGGTGCGGGTACGCAGCTCGGGGTCGATGATCAGCGCGCTGCCGGGCGCGAGCTTGCGCACCCCCTGCAGGATGGTGTCGGCCGAGCTGTTGAAGCCGCCCTCGAGAAAGGCGTCGAGGCCGCGCGCGCAGGGCGCGGGAACCTGTGGCAGGAGTGGCAGCAGTGCCTTGAGCTCGGAGGCGAAGACGATGCGATCCGGGCGCTCGGCATAATAGAGTGGCTTGATGCCGAGTCGGTCGCGACCGAGCACCAGGCTGCGCTCACGTGTGGCATAGAGGGCGAAGGCGAACATGCCATTGAGCCGCCGCAGTCCCGCGACCCCGTGGCGTGCATAGACCTGGAGGATCGTCTCGGAATCCGAGCCAGTGCTGAACTGGCAGCCCTCGCGCTGCAGCTCGGCGCGCAGCTCCACGAAGTTGTAGACCTCGCCGTTGGCGATCAGCGCGTACTGACCCGCTGGATCATGGATCGGCTGGCGTCCGCCACCGAGATCGATGATGGAGAGGCGTGTATGGGCGAGGCCGACGCCGTCCTTGCACCAGATGCCCGAATCATCCGGTCCGCGGTGCGCGAGTCGGGCGGCGGCGGTGGCGAGCATGCGTGGATGCGGGCTGCCATGGCGCAGGATCAGCCCCGCGATGCCGCACATCAGCGGTCGCTCTCGGGGGCCGGTGGCGTCGGCGCTCCCGCCGCGGGGCGACGCCGATAGACGCGCTCTTCGGTGACGATGGCATCCAACGGGATATCCCAGGGACGCGGCAGGATCCGCTCCAGACGCTGGCATTCATGCGCGATCCCGATCAGCCGGGGGCGGCGCCAGTGACGTCGGCTCAGCAGATAGCCGAGCGTGCGATCATAGTAGCCACCCCCCATGCCGATGCGATTGCAGTCGGCGTCGAACCCCACCAGCGGCACCAGCAGGATGTCGAGTCGGCGGGCCGAGCGCCGCACGCGTCCGCGTGGCTCCGGGATGCCGTATCGATTGGGCCGCATGGGCGCCTCTGGACGGTAGCGCGCGAAGCGCAGCCCCTTGCCATTGGGATCGCCGAAACGACGTCCCAACACGGGTAGATAGAGGGCTTGGCCGTGCGTGATGGCCTCACGCATCAGTGGGCGTGGGTCGAGCTCGCCATCGGCGGGCCAGTAGGCGGCGATGTGATGCTTGGAACGGTAGATCAGGTCGCGTCGCAGACGTCTTCTCACCTGTTCGGCATGATGACGCTGTGTCGGTGCCGGAAGTGCGCGGCGGGCTCGCCGCAAGGCAAGACGAAGTGCTCTGGACCCGATCATCTTGGAGTAGAGACACCCCCCATTGGTGTCGTCACAGACCTTTGTTCTTGAACCTGGTGGTTCAAGTGGGGACATCGAGCTCGGCGCGAGGCGTCCCGCTCGGTGACGGGCTTGCACAATGGCTTCACTTTCATATCCCCTGGGTAGCGAATAGGCTCAAGAAAATACCCAGGCCGCGGTCGAGCACTACAGGGGGTGTCTGTGTGACAGGCTATACCCTTTCAAGCGGCGCGTCCAGCCTGGGTTCATCCGATAGTGCATGCGCGAGCCGTGCCTGGAGGTGGGCGAGTCGATGCTCCATCTCGGTTTCACTGATCGGCGAGACCCGCTTCAATTGGACGAAGTCGTAGGCGATGTTCAACGCCGCCATGACGGCGATGCGGTCGGAGCCGATGACGCGCCCACTCTGGCGAATCTCGCGCATCTTGCGGTCGAGCAGACGAGCGGACTCGCGCAACCCCTCCTCCTCTCCCGATCCGCAGGCGATGCGATAGTCTTTGTCGAGGATGCGGATGCTCACTTGAACCGGCTCTTCGGTCACAGACTCTCCTCCATCGCGCGCAGCCGCGACAGCATCGCCTCGATGCGGCTGCGTGCTTGCTCGGTTTTCTCGATCAGCTCGCCACGCTCCGCGACCAGGGCATCCTGGCGCGCGCGCAGCGAGCGATTCTCCTCGCGCAGACGCTGATTCAGGCGAATCAGCGAATCCACTTGGTGCTCCAGTAGGTCGAGGTCGAAATTAGCCAAAATCCTGGACTCCCTTGAAGTTGACCGCACTATAGAAGGGGGCGGGAGGACGGTCAATCGTGCGTAGACCCATGTTAAGATTCCGCTTCGACCCCAGTACCGCGCCGCACTCGACACGCCACGCCGCGCCCATGCGTGAGGAGGCCACCACGAACATCGACGACGAACGCATCGCCAGCGTCCTGGCGGCGACCGAGTTGTGCCCCAGCCCGAGCGAGGCACACGGGATCTTGTGCGGCTTGATCTGCGGCGGTCACCCAGACGCTGAATCGACCTGGCTGTCCCAACTCGCGCCCGCTGACGCGGATGTTGAGGACGATCAGGATGGGCGCTCGGGGCAGCAGGCACTGCGTGTGCTCGCGCGCGCGACGCGCGAGGAGCTGACCGGCCCCGAGCTTGGTCTGAGTCTCCTCGTCCCGGACGATCATCGACCACTGGCCGAGCGCGCCACCGCGCTCTACGATTGGGTGCGCGGATTTCTCTACGCCTGGAGCTTGCTCGGCGCGGATGCCTCCGCGCCCACCGGACTGATCGGCGAGATCCTACGGGATTTCATACAAATGACGCAGATGGATCTCACGCAGCTCGACGAGCACGAAGAGAACGAGCAGGATCTGACCGAGCTGATCGAATTCACTCGGGTCGCGGCACTGCTCATCTATCAGGAGCGGGTCGCCGCGCCCGCCGTGGTACGATCATGACGCCCGCCGAGTACAAGCGTCGGCGCCGGGCGCTGGCGCGCACGATCGGCCCCAGCGGTCTGGCCATCCTGGTGGCGTCGCGCGAGCTCACGCGCAGCCGCGATGTCCAGTATCCCTTCCGTCAGGATAGCGATTTCCTCTATTTGACCGGGTTCCCCGAGCCCGACGCGATCGCCGTGGTGGCGCCCAAGCGCCGCGGGGGCGAATTCATCCTCTTCTGTCGGCCGCGCGACCCGGAGCGCGAGCAGTGGGATGGGGCGCGGATCGGGGTGGACGGAGCGATGGCCGATTTCGGGGTCGATCAGGCGTATCCGTTGAGTGAGCTCGACACCATCATGCCGACCTTGATCGATGGTCGCGAGCGACTCTATTACGCGATCGGAGCCGACCCGGCGCTCGACACCCGCGTGCTGGGGTGGGTCAACCGGGTGCGCGCCCAAGCGCGCGCCGGGGGCAGCGCGCCGGACACCTTTGTGACCATCGAGTCCCTGCTCCACGAGATGCGTCTGCGCAAGAGCCCTGCCGAGATCAAGCTGATGCGCCGCGCGGCCGCGATCTCCGCGGCGGCGCACCGGCATCTGATGCGGATCTGCCGTCCTGGTCTGGGCGAGTCGACCCTCGAGACCCATTTCCAGCACCAGTGCGCACTCGGCGGCGCGCGTTTCCAGGCCTATCCTCCGATCGTCGGCGGTGGTCGCAATGCTTGTGTCCTGCACTATGTCGACAACCGCGCGGAGCTGCGCGACGGTGACCTGGTCCTGATCGACGCCGGTTGTGAGCTCGACGGCTATGCCTCGGACATCACTCGGACCTTTCCGGTCAATGGTCGCTTCAGCCCCGCCCAGCGCCGGCTCTACGAGCTGGTGCTGGAGGCCCAGCTCGCGGCCATCGCCAAGGCCAAGCCGGGTCATCACTGGAACGAGCCTCATGACGCGGCGGTCAGGGTCTTGACCAAGGGGCTGATCGGTCTCGGTATCCTCTCGGGCCCGCTCGACAAGCTGATCGAGGATGGGGCGCACAGGCCCTACTACATGCATCGAACCGGACACTGGCTCGGCATGGATGTCCACGATGTCGGCCATTACAAGCGTGGCGGCCACTGGCGGACGCTCGAGCCCGGCATGGTGCTGACCGTCGAGCCGGGTCTGTACCTCGGCGCGGCCGACCTCATCCCCGAGCCCTATCGCTGGATCGGGATCCGCATCGAGGATGATGTCCTGATCACCGACAGCGGCAACGAGATCCTCACCGCGGGGGTGCCGAAGGATCCGGATGAGATCGAGTCACTCATGGCGGGCGGGCTCAAGGATGAGGCCTGATCGACTGGCCTGGCGAAGCGAGCGGAGCAGACATGCGCGATTATGATCTGGTCATCATCGGCGGCGGCTTGGTCGGCGGCAGTTTGGCGTGCGCGCTCTCGGGTCAGGGTCTGCGCATCGCGGTCGTGGAGGCCGTGGCGGCGACGGCCGAGCGTCAGCCGAGCTATGACGAGCGCGTGATCGCGTTGTCCTGGGGCAGTCGGGTGATCTTCGAGTCGATCGGGCTCTGGTCGGCCATCGCCCCGGAGGCCGAGCCGATCCTCCAGGTCCATGTCTCGGACCTTGGTCATTTTGGTCTGGCACGCATCGACCTCGAGGACGCCGGCGTGGCCGCGCTCGGCTATGTCACCCCGGCGCGGGTCATGGGGATGGCCATCCGCGCCGCCTTGGCGGCCGCCCCGGATGTCGATCTGCTCTGCCCGGCGCGCATCATCGGGCACCGCGTGGCGGGTGAGCGCGTCGAGCTCGAGATCATGCGCGAGGGTGAGTGCCTGCGTCCGCGCACGGCGCTGCTGGTGGCCGCCGATGGTGGCGATTCGCCGGTGCGCCAGCAGCTTGGATGCGAGATCCACGAGGTGTCCTATGGTCAGGATGCCATCATCACCACGGTCACGCCGCGGCACCCGCGCGTCGGTGTCGCCTACGAGCGTTTCACCGACACTGGACCACTCGCCTTGCTGCCGATGACCGAGGGACGCTATTCGGTGGTCTGGACCTGTCGATCCGAGCAGGCGCCCGAGCTATTGATGCGCTCGGACGAGGCCTTCCTGGAGCGTCTGCAAGCACGTTTCGGCTATCGTCTCGGCCACTTCCAACAGGTCGCGCCGCGGCAGGCCTATCCACTGCGGCTCGTCTTGACGCGCAACCCGGTGCGGTCGCGCGTGGTGCTGATCGGCAATGCCGCCCACACCCTACATCCGGTGGCCGGTCAGGGGTTCAACCTGGGTCTGCGCGATGTCGCCGCGCTCGCCGAGTCGGTGGTCCAGGCGGTACGCGCCGGCGCCGATCCGGGTGGGCCGGCGGCCCTGGCGGACTATCGCGCATGGCGCGGCACGGATCAGGAGCGCACCGCGCGGCTCACCGATCTGCTCGCGCGCGGCTTCGCCAATCCCTGGCCGCCGCTCGCACTGGCCCGCGATCTCGCGCTGCTCGGATTGGATCTGCTGCCACCTGCGCGCCGCCGGTTGGCGCGGCGATTCATGGGGATCGACGGGCGTCTGCCGCGTCTGGCCCGCGGTCTCACTCTGGAGAGAGTCGATGTCACATCATCCCCATCAGGATGAGTCCACAACCCCGGCCAGCGCACCGCCACACTATGATCTCATCCTGGTCGGCGGTGGCATGGTCGGCGCCACCCTGGCCCGCGCCTGTGCCGGCAAGGGTCTGAGGATCGCGCTGATCGAGACCCGGGCGCCCCAGCGCCACTGGCCGGCCGGCGAGATCGATCTGCGCGTCTCGGCGCTGAATCGGGCCAGCCAGCGCATCCTCGGGCGTCTGGGTGTCTGGTCGCGCATCCTCGCGCTCGGGGCCAGTCCCTACCGTCAGATGTGTGTCTGGGATGGCGTCGGGGGCGGGACCCTGCGCTTCGATGCCGCGGCGCTGGGCGAGCCCGATCTCGGCCATATCGTCGAGAATCGAGTCATCCAGCTGGCGCTCTGGGAGGCCTTGGAGCGCTGCCCGGATGTGACACTCTGGTGTCCCGCCGCGATCGCCGAGTTGACGCATACGCCAAGCGGCTCGCACCTGCTGCTCACCGATGGTCGCGCATTGAGCGGGCGTCTGCTGATCGCCGCCGACGGCCGCGACTCGCTGATCCGGCAGCTGGTCGGCATCGAGACCGAGGGTTGGGAGTACGATCAACGCGCCATCGTGGCGACCGTCCAACCGAGTCAATGGCATCAGGAGACCGCTTGGCAGCGCTTCCTGCCGACTGGGCCGGTGGCCCTGCTGCCGCTCGCCAACGGGCACTGCTCGATCGTCTGGTCGGCCACCGAGGCGCGCGCGGCCGAGCTGCTCGCCATGACCGACGCGGACTTCGCGGCAGCCCTGACTGAGGCGACCGAGTCGCGGCTCGGCCCGCTCGAGCTGAGGAGTCCGCGGGCCGCCATCGCGCTCAGACTCCAGCACGCCAAGCAATACGTGCTGCCCGGTCTGGCCCTGGTCGGCGATGCCGCGCATGCCGTCCATCCACTGGCCGGCCAGGGTGTCAACCTGGGCCTGCTCGACGCGGCTGCGCTCGTCGATGCCATCGACCGCGCGCTCGCGCATGGCCGTGATCTCGGTGGTCTCTGGGCGTTGCGCCATTACGAGCGCGCGCGCCGCGGTGACAACCTCGTCATGCTCACCGCCATGGACCTGCTCAAGCGTCTGTTCAGCAACGCGCTCCCCCCGCTGGCCGGGGCCCGCAGCCTGGGTCTGACGCTGACCGACCACCTCGCTCCCTTGAAACAGGTCTTCATGATGCATGCACTGGGGTTGCGCGGAGATCTACCGCGACTGACCCGGGTCGGCCACTAGCGTGGCGCGGCGCGCGTACCATGCATTTGGAGCGCGCTTGCTTTATCTTAGCCGCCACGGCAGACAGCTGATTCGCGCAAGCGGACAGAGACGAGTGATCTGACCAGCATCCCGGACCTCACCGAGACCGCGCAGGCATCCCGCGCTCGACCTGGCGCGAGCGCGCTGGCCGCCATCTGGGCGCTCGGCAGGTCGCCGCGCGGATCCCAGGCCGACTTTCGCGCCGAGCAATGCTGCCGTGACCTATCCGGCCGTGGCCCGCGAGCTGCGGCTTCAGGTGTCGGCACTGGATTCAGCACGCATCAATCCGATCAATCGACAACAGGGGGATCCACATGACAGCCAAGAATGCCTTCTACGCCCAGTCCGGCGGAGTGACCGCGGTGATCAACGCCTCGGCCTGTGGCGTGATCGAGACCGCGCGGCTCCATTCGGTGCGCATCGGCAAGCTGTACGCGGGCCGCAACGGCATCATCGGGGCGCTGACCGAGGATCTGATCGATACCAGTCGCGAGTCTGACGAGGCGATCGCCGCCCTGCGCTACACGCCTTCTGGTGCCTTTGGCTCCTGTCGCTACAAGCTCAAGAGCTTGGAGGCCAACAAGCGCGAGTACGAGCGTCTCATCGAGGTCTTCAAGGCGCACGACATCGGCTACTTCTTCTACAATGGCGGTGGCGATTCGGCCGATACCTGCTACAAGGTCTCGCAGCTCTCCGAGGCCATGGGTTATCCGGTGCAGGCCATCCATGTGCCCAAGACGGTCGACAACGATCTGCCGATCACCGACAACTGTCCAGGATTCGGCTCGGTGGCCAAATATATCGCCACCTCGGCCCTCGAGGCCTCCTTCGATGTCCGCTCGATGGCCATGACCTCGACCAAGATCTTCGTGTTGGAGGTCATGGGCCGTCACGCTGGTTGGATTGCGGCGGCCGGCGGTCTGATCGAGGACCACGACATCCCGGTGCTGATCCTCTTCCCCGAGATCGCATTCGACCAGGCGCGCTTCCTGGACGCGGTCACGCACAAGGTCGCGCAGTACGGCTTTTGCACGATCGTCGTCTCCGAGGGGGCGAAATATCCGGATGGACGTTTCCTCGCCGAGCAAGGCACGCGCGATGCATTTGGCCATGCCCAATTGGGTGGTGCCGCGCCAGTCGTGGCCAACCTGATCAAGGGGGCCACGGGTTTCAAGTTTCACTGGGCGGTCGCCGATTATCTGCAGCGCGCGGCCCGTCATCTCGCCTCCAAGACCGATGTCGAGCAGGCCTACGCGATGGGGCGGGCGGCGGTCGAATTTGCCCTGGAGGGCCACAATGCGGTGATGCCGACCGTGAAGCGGGTCAGTCAGGATCCCTATCGCTGGGAGGTCGGCGAGGCCCAACTGTCTCAAGTGGCCAACGTCGAAAAGTTCATGCCGCGTGAATTCATCTCGGCCGACGGCTTCGGGATCACGCAGGCGTGCAAGGACTATCTGATCCCCTTGATCCAGGGTGAGGATTATCCGCCTTTCGAGAACGGCCTGCCCAGATATGTCACTCTCAAGAACCTCGCGGTGGAGAAGAAGCTCGCGCCATTCGAGCTCTGATCGACCAGTCGGCGGCTCGACCCTGTTCAGGTGATCCGCGCGGTGTGCCGCAAGCCACCGTGCGGCGGCCGATGCAGGCGTCGACACTGCCAGGACGTCTCACCGCCAGCGGCGAGGCGTGGCTGAATCCCGATGATTGGGATTTCTCGACCGCTGATGGGCTACAATCGGATGCTGCCGCGCCAACCCCGCGTCATCTGGCTTGTCGCGAGTCCGCGAGCCGAGAGCGCGTCGGGGGTCTAAACCGAACCTCAGAGATCAATCATGGATCCCAAAAATCTGCCACGGGGCGACAATGTCCCCAACGAGATCAACGTCATCATCGAGATCCCGTCACACTCCGAGCCAGTCAAGTACGAGATGGACAAGGCCAGCGGTGCCATGTTCGTGGATCGCTTCATGTCCACGGCGATGCACTATCCCTGCAACTATGGCTATGTGCCGCGCACACTCTCCTCGGATGGCGACCCGGTCGACGTGATCGTGGTCACCCCCTATCCGCTCATCTCTGGCTCGGTCATCAAGTGTCGGCCGATCGGGGTCCTGAAGATGACCGACGAGTCTGGGGATGACGCCAAGATCCTGGCGCTGCCGATCGACAAGCTGTTCAAGGGCTATCGCAACATCGAGAGCTTCCGCGACATGCCGCCCCATCTACTCGATCAGATCGCTCACTTCTTCGAGCATTACAAGGATCTGGACGAGGGTAAATGGGTGCGCGTCGAAGGCTGGGGCGGACGCGACGAGGCACGCGAAGAGATCATGAACAGCGTTCGCATGTTCGAGGAAGCACCGGAGAAACCGGCCTTCTGACCATGCCGCTCACCCACTTCGACCAAGATGGCGCGGCCCACATGGTGGACGTGGGTGACAAGGTCGCGACCCTTCGCCGGGCCATGGCCGAGGGCTGGATCCGGATGCTGCCGACGACCCTCGAGCTGATCCTGAGCGGGGGGCATCGCAAGGGTGATGTGCTGGGTGTCGCGCGGATCGCGGGCATCATGGCCGCGAAACGCGCCAGCGATCTCATCCCATTGTGTCACCCGATCAGCCTGACCCGTGTCGCCATCGACCTGGAGCCTCAGCGCGAGCACGCGGCCGTGCGCTGTTGCGCCACTGTCGAGACTCGGGGACCGACCGGGGTCGAGATCGAGGCACTGTGCGCGGTCCAGATCAGCTTGCTGACGATCTATGACATGTGCAAAGCGGTCGATCGTGGGATGAGCATCGAGCGTGTGCGATTGCTCGAGAAGGTTGGCGGGCGCTCGGGTCACTGGGTGAGCGATGGCGATCCTGTCGCCGGAACCCCGGAGACGACCCGCGACGCGCGCGTGTCGAAATGAGGCCATGATGAGCAACTGGGTGGACTGGACAGATACGCTGAGTGTCGGGATCGAGGAGATCGATGCCCAGCATCGCGCATTGATCGACCTGATCAACGAACTGCAGGACGCCTTGGCCCGCGATCTGGAGCGCGAAGTCCAGATCGAGGCGCTTGCCCGGCTCGCCGAGTACACCAAGATCCATTTCGCGGTCGAGGAGAGCCTCATGCGGATCCTCGGCTACCCCGGCTACGAGCGTCACAAGGGTCAGCACGAGGGCCTGGTGCGCAGCATGCTGGATCTGCAGCGTCGGCTCGCCGAGGAGGCAGCGCCGATCGACGAGGCGCTGATGCGCCATCTCAGGCACTGGCTGCTCGACCATATCGTCCAAAGCGATCGTGACTACAGCCGCTTCTTTCTCGACGCCGGTGTGCTGGCCACTCTGCCCAAGCCGTCCTGGACCGCGCGTCTTTGGGATCATCTGCACTTCTGCGCTGCCAAGTGTTGGAATTGATCGGCGCTCCCATCAGTCCCGCGTGGGTCCACACAAGATGAACCCCTTCTATCAAGGTGCCCGCTTCTTGAGCGCCGTACCGCAGCTCGCTCGGGCACCCGCCGATACGGGTCGAGAGGTTGCCTTCGCGGGTCGCTCCAATGCCGGTAAATCGAGCGCGATCAATGCACTCTGCCATCAGAATGGGCTCGCGCGAGCGAGCAAGACGCCGGGGCGGACCCAACAGCTGGTCTTCTTCAGTCTGGATGAGCATCGCCGACTGGTTGATCTACCCGGATACGGCTACGCCAAGGTCGCCGAGTCGATCAAGCGCCAATGGCAGGATCAGATGGCCGCTTATCTGGAGCGGCGCCGCTCGCTCGTTGGTCTCGTCATCGTCATGGACATCCGCCACCCGCTCACCGAGCTCGATCGCCAGATGCTGACTTGGAGCACGCGCGCACGCTTGCCGGTGTTGCTGCTGCTGACCAAGGCGGACAAGCTCAAGCAGGGTGCCGCGAGCGCGACCCGTCTGTCGGTGCAACAGACGGCCGCTCAATGGGGCGGGCAAGTCGAGGTGGTGCTCTTCTCCGCCACACGTCTGCACGGGGTCGCGCAGACTCAAGGACTGCTCGATCGCTGGTTGGCGATCGAGCCAGCAGGGCCGGTGGAGCCTACCTTCGATCCATGACACTACCGGCCGATGGCCGGCAGTGCAGGTCGCCCGGTTCGTTCAGTAGCCTGAGCCGTAACCCGATCCGTAGGGCGGTGGCGGCCCCTGCTCATATCTCGGCATGTTCGGGTAGGTCATGCTCGGTGCCTCCCGCAGGCCGCGCGGGTCGCTCGGATAGCCATAACCCTCGACGCTCGGACGGCCTCCCCACGGACCCTGACCGTAGCCCTGTCCAAACGGCGGCATCGCCGGGGGCTCAGGCATCTGAGGCAGATTGCCGAACAAGGCACGGGCGGCCTCGATCTGCTCCTTGGTCATCTGATCGATGGTTTGGCGATATTTCTCGTATTGCTCCTCCATCTCCTTGCGACGCAGATCAGCCTCGGGCCAGGGCGGGCTCTCCGGCATCTCGATCCCGCGCTCGGCGGCATCGGCTTGGACTTGCCGCCAGTAGGCCTCACGCATGAGTCGACGCTCCTCCGGTGACATCGAGCGCATCTGCTCACGCATGGTCCGATGCTGCTCGCGCATCGCATCCATCTCCTGGCTCGAGTGGCCGTGATAGGCTGGCGGCTCTGGCATGGGGGGCATCGACCAATCCGCCGCCGTCCATGGTGGCGCGGCTGGCAGGTCGAGTCCGAGCTCGGCCGCGCTTGCGCGCAGCTCCTCGTAGCGCTTGTCGCGCTCGGCCATCATGGCGGCGCGACGCTCATCGGCCTTGGCGCGGGCCGCCTCGGCGGGAGACTGTGTCTGGGCGGGGGCCGGCGCGGCCGCTGGCTCAGCAGCCGGCGCAGGTTGCGCCGCCGCGGCCGGCGGCGTGTCCGTCTCCTGGGCGACCTCCTGGGCGACCAGGGGACCCTGGGCCAGCAGGAGGGCCAGGGTTGCCGCAGAGGTCAAGATCATCGTGCGAGTCGTGTCAGGCATTCAACTCCTCCTCGAAGAAGAATCATAGAGTGTTCGAGACGTTCTGGGGGCTGCTGTCGCCGACGGGTCAAGCCCATGCGCGCAGGTCGTGGCGCGAGTCGTCGCGCGCGCTGTCGCGCTGGGTGCCGACCGGTGACCGAACCCAGGGGCGCCCCGGCGTTATACTGGAGGGGCGGCAGCGGCGAATGCGGGTCTGCTCCCCGCTATCAGCTTAACCGATCCGCGGTCGGGAGTAACCACCTCCAGGGGTCGGTTATCGGGTCTGGGTGTCTTGATGGCCGCGCTGGATCGGTTTCGTTCCAACCTTGAAGAGACTGAGGAGTGAGTGTCATGCTGATCGGTGACTTGATGCGCCACAGCGGTGTGACTTTCGGCACCAGCGGTGCGCGCGGCTTGGCCGAGGCGATGACCGATCGGGTGTGTCATGCTTACACCTGCGGCTTTCTCCAATCGCTGAGCGCGAGCGGCGCCATCGCGCCGGGCACGTCGGTTGGCATCGGCGGTGATCTGCGTCCCAGCACGACACGCATCCTCATCGCCTGCGCGCGCGCCATCCGTGATCTGGGCTATCGGCCCTGTTATCTCGGTCGGATCCCGACCCCCGCCGTCATGGCCTGGGGGCTCGCGCGCGGCGCGCCGACACTCATGGTCACGGGCAGTCACATCCCGGACGATCGCAACGGCATCAAGTTCAACCGACCGGATGGCGAGATCCTCAAACGCGACGAGGAGTGCATCCGCGCGCAGCGCATCCAGATCGATGAGACGGCCTTCGCCGCGAGCGGTGCCTTCGCGACCGACCAATCCGCCGTCTTGCCCGCGGAGGATCCCAGTGCCTACCGCGAGTATCTGAGCCGCTATCTGGACTTCTTTCCGCCGGGCTGCTTCGCCGGCCGGCATGTGGCGGTGTATGAGCATTCCAGTGTCGCGCGCGACCTCTATGTCGATGTGTTCGAGGGTTTGGGCGCGCGCGTCACCCGTCTGGCCCGCTCCGAGGTCTTCGTGCCCGTGGATACCGAGGCGATCCGTCCCGCGGACATCGAGCTGGCACGCGTCTGGGCCGCGCAGGACAGGCTCGATCTCCTGGTGTCTGCGGATGGTGATGGCGATCGCCCATTGGTCGGTGACGAGCGCGGGGAATGGCTCAGGGGCGATCTCGCGGGCATCCTCTGCGCGCGCCAGCTCGGCGCGCGCGGGGTGGTGACGCCTGTCAGCAGCAATACCGCAGTGGAGCGTGCGGGTTGCTTCGCGACCGTATTGCGCACCCGTATCGGCTCACCCTACGTGATCGAGGGCATGCAGGAGCTGGTCGCGCGTGGCCTGGATCCGGTGGTTGGCTACGAGGCCAACGGCGGCTTCCTGCTCGCCACACCCATCGCGCGCGCGAGTCGGATCCTCTCGGCCCTGCCGACACGTGATGCGCTCATCGTGGCGCTCAGCATCCTGCACGCCGCGTGCGAGCAGGGGCGGGCCGTGTCGGCATTGGCGGCCGATCTGCCCAGACGCTTCACCCAGAGCGATCGTCTCCAGGGGTTTCCGAGCGAGCTTGCCCAGACTCGGCTCGCGGCACTCCACGGCGGTGATCGCGAGCACGACATGGCGGCGGTGACGTCGATCTTCGGCGCCGCTTTCGGTCCGGTGGCCGATCTGGACGTCACCGACGGGCTCAGGATCACCTTTGCCAGTGGCGAGATCGCGCATCTGCGCCCCTCGGGAAATGCGCCCGAGCTCAGGGCCTACACCGAGGCCGACAGCCCCGAGCGCGCCGCCGAGATGACTCGAATCTGCATGCGCATCCTGGCGGGCTGGCGCGACTGACGGGTGTGCCCGATGCGCGCGGGGCGGCGCAAGGATGGGGAGTCGGTCGCGATCGCCCCGCGGCGGTGAATCTGTTCACAAAATCTGTGGATAAGTTTGGGGATAGGCGCTGCAATAGTGCGCTAAGGCGGCACCGTCATTGCACTCGGATTGGATCGGACAAGAACTGATCGCTCACGCAAGTGATTGTTTTTGAAATTCGACAAACCAATGCTTGACGCTGATCGAGGTTTGTGAGCCGTCTACGCGGGCGTTGGGGCAAGGCCGGCGAGGCTGTGGACGAGCGTGCAATGTGAGGAGACTGACGGCCCCGACTCCGAGTGAACCGCCGCGGCCATGGGCGCCATCTTGCCACCTCCCCACCGATGGACCGCCTGTGGTATGGTGCACAGTGTCGTGGGCGGGTCGGCATCGTCCGTGGCAGGGTGTCGTATCAGGATATGCTGATCCTTCAAGAGGGCATGGGTGTGCGTCGTGTGGTCTATCCGGGAACCTTCGATCCCGTAACCAACGGTCATACCGATCTCATCGCACGTGCGGTCTGCCTCTTCGACCGGGTGCTGGTGGCGGTGGCTGTCGATACCGGCAAGACGCCGCTCTTCTCGATCGACGAACGCGTGGCGCTGGTCCGCGAGGCACTCGGCTCGATGGATGGCGTGGAAGTGATCCCATTCCAGGGTCTGCTGGTGGATTTCGTGCGCAGTCATGGCGGACGCGTCATCATGCGCGGCCTGCGCGCGGTGTCCGACTTCGAGTATGAATTTCAGCTGGCGGGCATGAATCGGCGCATGGCTCCCGATCTCGAGACCCTCTTTCTCATGCCGGGCGAGACCCATTCATACCTGTCATCGTCGCTGGTGCGCGAGATCGCGCGGCTCGGCGGCGATGTCTCGGCCTTCGTCGCGCCAGCGGTACAAGCTGCACTCAAGCGACGGTTCGGATAAGATCCGCGCGTCCCCATCTGCCCTTCGTGGGCGTGACTCATCTAACCTTTGGATCAGGAGTGATTTCATGGCACTGCTCATCACCGATGAATGCATCAATTGCGATGTTTGCGAGCCCGAGTGTCCCAATGGGGCCATCTCCCAGGGCGACGAGATCTATGTGATCGATCCCGCGCTCTGCACCGAGTGCGTGGGCCACTACGAGACCTCGCAGTGCGTCGAGGTCTGCCCGGTCGATTGCATCATCAAGGATCCGGACCACGAGGAGACCGAAGAAGAGCTCCGCGGCAAATACGAGCGAATCACCGGCGGGGCCTGATTTCAGGTCGGGTCGACCTTCTCGGGGCGCGCGTCACGCGCCATCTTCCGCGCCGTGCATCCGTGTCACCTCGCGCTGGACGTCTTCGTCCTGGCCCGGTGCGGTTGGGCGAGGAGTGGCGCGGGCGCCCCGCTCATCCGACCCCGACCAGCGGCCGTCCTGGCTCACTCGGGTCAAGAGACCGATCGAATCGAGGTCTTGATCCCAACCTCCTGGGCGCGGCGGCTTGCCGCGCGCACCCTCGGGGGTCCACTCAGACCGCATGGATGACCCTCCGCCGACAACGTCAGGCCACGATCGCCAGGGCGCACTCGCGGCCTGTGGCGACGGGGATGATGCGCACACCTGGCCGATTTCGTTCAAACCACATCAGGAGCCATGTATCGATGAGACTCAAGACCATGTTCACCGCCGTGATCGCCATGATCACCATCGGAACCCTCGCCATGCCGGTGCAGGTCGAGGCCAAGCGATTTGGCGGAGGGTCAAGTGTCGGTAAGCAGTCCAGCGGCATGCAGCGGCAAGCCGCGCAGCCCCAGCGTCCGCCCCAGCAACAGGCGCAAGGTCAGGCCCAGCCCGGTCAGGCCCAGGCTGCCGCGGCACAGCGCCCCGCCGCGAGCGGAGCGAGCCGTTGGCTCGGACCTCTGGCCGGCCTCGCCGCGGGCGGCCTACTCGCCGCGCTCTTGTTCGGCGATGGCTTCGAAGGTCTACAGATCATGGACTTCATGCTGATACTCCTGCTCGTCGTGGGTGGCTTCATGCTGTTCCGGTTCTTGCGCCGTCAAGCGGGCCGGCCCGCGATGGCTCCCGCGGGTGCCGGTGCCTATCAGCGCGGCGCCGCGATCCCGCCCGCGTCGCGCTCCGCGCGTCCTAGTCCGCTCCATGCCGGCATGGGAACCCGCTCGGGTCCCGCCGCGGGGGACGACGATGCTCCGGCCTGGTTCGATGATGCCGGGTTCGTGGAGGGGGCTAAGAGTCATTTCATCCGTCTGCAAGCCTCCTGGGATCACGCCGACTTCACTGATCTACGTGCCTACACCACGCCCGAGCTCTTTGCCGAGCTCCAACGCGAGCGCGAGAAGACGCAAGGCCCGCAGTCCACCGAGGTGGTCCGGCTCGATGCCGAGTTGGTGGGCGTGCTGCGCGAGGGCGATCTGGTCGTGGCAAGCATCCTCTTCTCCGGTTTGATCCGCGAAGAGGAGCATGGCCCAGCTGACGCATTCCGCGAGATCTGGCATGTCCAGCATCGCTGGGACAGTCCCGCGGGCGACTGGCTCATCGCCGGTATCCAGCAAGTCGCTGACTCACCGCGGTCGTGATCGCTCGGAGCCGGGTGGTCGGGTCCAGTCTCTGGGCCGAGACCGCCCGGCCCCCGTCGCTTGCGAGCGCGCGACGCGGTTGGAGTCCGAATGATGCGGCCGGCGCACTGAGATCCGTGGCGCATCCGCTTCATGGCATGCGCTCGATCTCTTGTTCTTTGACGAGCGCAACCCAATGCTGACCACAGCTCGGCGCAATCCCGTGCCGACGGCTCGGGCTCCGAATCCCCCTCTGGAACAGCCCCGGGCACATCCGCATCCCCCTGGATGTGCTGGTTCATGATGAATCCTGACATCCAGCCTCTCAACCGAATTCAACCCCTAGAGATACATCATGTTTGCGGCAGAACCCCTTGTTGAGCTGCTGCTCACCCTCGGTCTCATCCTGCTGGCGATCTATTCGCTGAACCTCGTCGCCTTGATGCTTGCGCGGGTGCTTGCGCCGACACGGCCCTTGATCGCCACCCCCCCCGCGCGCCTCGATCACCCTCGGGTCTTGGTGCAACTGCCACTCTTCAACGAGGGCGACCTCATCGATCCGTTGCTCGCCGCGGTCGTCGCCCTCGACTGGCCCAAGGACCGTCTGGAGATCCAGGTCCTGGACGACAGCACCGACGATCACGCCCTGTCACTGAGCGAGCGTGCCGTCGCACGGCTGCGGCGTGACGGCTATCAGATCGAGCTCCTGCACCGCATCAAGCGCACCGCCTTCAAGGCCGGCGCGCTCGCGGCCGGACTCGAGCGCTCCACGGCACCTTATGTCGCCATCTTCGATGCCGATTTCACGCCCCCGCGTGATTTTCTGGTACGGACCATCGGTGTGCTGGACGCACAGCCGAGCCTGGCATTCGCGCAGGCACGCTGGTCGCATGTCAATCGCAACGACAGCCTGTTGACTCGCATCCAGGCACGGTTGTTGGACTCTCATTTTCAGATCGAGCAAGAGGCGCGCTGGCGACTTGGTCTACCTGTCCCATTCAATGGCACTTGTGGGGTCTGGCGGCGCGCGGCCATCAATGATGCCGGCGGCTGGGATGGCGATACCCTCACCGAGGATCTGGATCTGAGTCTGCGTGCTCGGCTGCGTGGCTGGCGTTCAGCCTATCTCAGGGATCTCCCGGTTCCCGGTCTGCTGCCGGTCTCGGTGCGGGCCTGGAGGACCCAGCAGTTTCGCTGGACCAAGGGCTTTGCCCAATGTTTCTTCAAGCTGGTGTCGAGCGTCTGGGCCAGTCCCATCCTGCCGCGTTGGCAGAAGCTGATGGTCAGTCTCCAGCTTGCGCAGCCGCTGGTCTTCCTGGTCGGCGCGACCTGCATCCTGCTGGGTCTACCCTTCATCGCCGGGGCGGCCGTCCCGGGCGAGCTCATGGGTCTGGTGGCGATCATCACCTCGGCCCTCGGGTTCAGCGTACCCATCAGCTTCCTGGCATTGGCCGGCGGCAATCTCGCGCTGCGACCCGCGGCCATCGAGGTGCTCGGGGCGCTGTTTCTCACCAGTGGTCTGCTGCTCTCCAATGCCCGTGCCGGGCTGGAGGCACTGGTCGGTCTGCGCAGCGCCTTCGTGCGCACACCCAAGGGCGCGCTCGGCACGAGCCCGCGTGGCCTTCATTGGCCTCACGGCTTGCTCGAGCTGAGTGCGGGCTGTGGTCTCTTGGCCTTCGCGCTCCTCGAGGAGCCGGTCGCGGTCATCTATCTCTTCATGGTGATCGGTGGTCTGCTCGGTGTGGGCGTGCTGCAATTCAGGGATGGCATGGGACTGTCCAGACAGATCGACATCCATCGCTGACACTGTCTCGGGCGTTGGTGCCGTCGCTCATCCGCGCGAGCCGCGGACGCGCCGGCGCCAGCGCTGGGATCAGTGCGCGAGCCCCACGGCGGGGCGCGCCGCATCAGACCGGGGCGCGCGACTGCCGCCGACCATCAGGCATCGAGCCGGCGAAACCGCAGAAAATAGTTGGTCCTGAGCTTGAGTGGCTCGTCGATGAGCTTGAAGCCGGCCGACTCGACCTCCTGGATCACCTCCTCGCGACCGGCGCGCACATGTCCCAGGATCCAGCGACTGCTGATGCCTGGGATACGGTGAAAATCGATGATCGCCAGGACTCCACCGGGAGTCAGGGCGGCATGGATCGAGGCCAGCATCGAGCGCGGATATTCGAAATGATGATAGGTGTCCACCGTCAGCACCAGGTCGACACTGCCAGGCGCGAGCTCGGTGCTCTGCTGTTGGCTGAGCACCGGCACCACATTCGTCAATCCCTCGGTCGCCGCGCGTGACCCGATCGCCGTCACGAAGCTCTCCGAGATGTCCACGGCGTAGACCTTGCCTTGCGGCCCCACCGCACGCGCCATGGCCATGGCATGGAGTCCGGTCCCAGCACCGACATCCGCGATGCGCATGCCCGGTTGAAGCTCCAGCGCCTCGAGGATCTTGACGCGTTGATCGTAGACCTCTCGGCCAGGACTCTCGAAGATGTCGCGCCAACGCGCCTCGTCCGCGCCGTGGTAATAGGCATTGATGCCGGGGTCGAGCGCCGGGGTCTCGGCGACCGAGACCAGCGAGAGGAGCATCAGCAGGGTGCAGAGAAGCACTGAGGGGAGGCGAGTGTGCATGGGAGGCGACTCGGTCTGATCAGGGTGCGCTCAAAGATAACCCAACAGGGGTCCCATCCGGTGGCATCATACATCCCTGTCAGCGAGATCGCTCGCTGAAGCAGGTGCGTCGACAGTCGGCTCGAATGGGCGCGGCTCGCAGGATCTAATCCTGTGATTCCTCGCCGAGACTGACCGGATCCTGATGGATCAGGATATCCGCGCTCGGATAGTCCGCGCGGATCCGCTGCGCCACCGCCTCACCGATCCGATGCGCCTCAATCAGCGCAAGTGAGTCGTCGAGCGAGAGATGAAGCTGGATGAGGGTGATTCGGCCAGAACGATGGGTGCGCAGTCCATGGACACCGCGCACACCCGGCACCGCTCGTGCCTGCTCTTGAATCTGTCTGCGTTGATCCTCGGGAAGCTCGCGGTCCATCAGCAGATCGATCGCATCGCGAGCGATTCGTGCCGCGCTGTAGAGGATGTAGGCCCCGATGGCGAGTCCGAACACTGGATCGGCCATGCTCCAGCCGGCCGTGGCCAGCAACAAGGCCGCGATGGTCGCTGCATTGGTCGCCAAGTCAGTGGCATAGTGCAGCGAGTCGGCACGGATCGCCGCCGAGCCGGTCTGGCGGATGACATGGTGTTGGAATGCCAGCAAGGCCAGGGTCAAGAGGATCGCCAGGCCGATCACGATCAGGCCGACAGCGGTCTGCTCGATGGGTTGCGGATGCAATAGTCGATCGACGGCCTGGATCGTGAGGAAGACCGCCGAGCCAGCGATGAAGGTGGCCTGTCCGAGTGCGGCCAATGCCTCGGCCTTCCCATGGCCGAAGCGGTGCTCAGCGTCCGGCGGCATGAGCGACCAGCGCACCGCCAAGAGATTCAGGAGCGAGGCACCAACGTCCAGCGCTGAGTCGACCAACGAGGCCAACACACTGATCGAGCCGGTGACCAACCAGGCGCCAAGCTTGGCCAGGATCAGTGCGCTCGCCGTCGCGACCGAGGCATAGGTGGCCAGGCGCAGGAGTCGCGCCGCCTCGGCCGCACCCAATGGCACCGAGCGCTGGGTCTTTGGCATCATGACAGCATCAACTCGAGCGGCGAGTCCTGCGTTGGCGAGGCGGGGCTGACTGATAGGTCAGCCCGATCCCCCGCACGCCACCGCGCCGCGCGTGAGCGGGTGGCGCGATCGGGACGCGGTCTAGAAGCGGTAGCCGAAGTTGAGCTCGATCTCCCATTGATCCATCGCGATGTTGATCGACTCGGGGCCGCCGGACGCGGGCACTAGACAGCCGCAGTCGAGATCCTTTTGAGGCGCGTACATGAGCGAGAGATCGATCTCACTCTTCTTGTTGATCTGCTTGGTCAGACCCATGGTGAAATGCTGCTCGATGATCCCTGGGGCGAGCACATTGAACAGGACACCGCTGCTTGGCACGGGCTGCTTGCCATAGCTGTAACCCGCGCGGATGGTCCAGTCATTCGGCACGATCTCCCACTGGGCGCCAAACTTGTAGACTGTCATGTCATCCCACCCGAACCCCATGCCCTGACTACCACCCAGGCAATGCTGTGCCTGCCCTGCCATGCACAGCAGCATGTTGGTGGTCATGTCGTTGGCGATCGCCGGGACATCACTGTAGAGAATGTGCTGCACATCGAAGGCGAAGGCCAGATCGGCGCGCGGCTTGAAGGCGATGCCAGCATTGAGGACGGCGGGCGCGTCCATGTCGCCGTCCTCGGCGAACAGGTCTGAATATTTCTCGAAACGGTCGAAGTCGATCTTGGTCTGGTAGGACGCACCGATCGCCCACTGATCCGTCGGCTTCCAGAGCGCGCCGATCTGCGCCCCCCAGCCGTAGACATTGTCCCGACCGCGATTGGACAAGGCGTCGGCTCGGCCATCGGCGACCAGCGGGGCAAGGGCTTGCAGTCCCTGGGCCTTGAATGACTGATAGGCAAGGATGAGGCCCGCGCCGAGCGAGAATTGGTCGGTGAGCTTGTGCGCATAGCTGAGGTTCAACATCAGCTGCATCAGATCGATGCCGGCCGTGGCATTCGGTGGATCGCCGAAGGCCCCGCCATAGGTTCCCAAGCCGCCGGCGGCGGGTGTACCCGGGATCTTGGTGGTGTCCTGATGATTGTAGCTGGTGTTCATGCCCCCGTTGCCATACAGGGCCACGCCGAATGAGCCCCGGTCGTTGAGTGGACGGCTGTAGGCGACATGCGGGATCAGGAAGAGATCCCGATCACTCTCAACGGTGCCGGTGAAGTCGGGATTGCTCCCGACCGGCACCGGCCAAGGCGGGGCCATTCCGGCCTGGATCGCCTCGGGTGGATACATGTTGGTCGGTGATTTCTGAGTGTATTCGCGGCTCGGAGAGAAGAGTGCCGCGCCCAGATCCAGTCGCTCCTCCAGCCAAGCCACACCGGCAACGTTCGAGACGATGATCATGGCATCCTGCGGGAGGGCCATTCCAGCCCCGGCCATGCCCTTGCTCTTGGTGCCATAGCCGTGTGAGAGGTAGCCGTTGGTCGCATGCGCCGACGACAGGGTCAGGGCGCAGAGCACCCCTAGTCCAATGGCTGAATATCTGAACTGCATCGAAGAGTCTCCTCCAGTGTGGGGGCCATCGCGGTGCGCTCGTGGGTCGAAGCGCGTTGATCTTCGTGGCCTGGTTATCATCTAGCGCCGCGAACGGCCGAAGGATACTCAGTCAGCCTGTGGGGCTTGTCAATCACGATCGATCCTCTGTATGTCGATTTTGACGAGTCGTGTTGTTTGGCTGTTGCATTTGTTAATGAACCGTGTAAATTGGCGCCATCGAAATTCAACGGAAAGTGAAATATGGCGTCTCTGCATGGTCTTCGATTGGGTCTGGCGCTCGCCTTGAGCGGCATCCTCCGCGCGCCGGGTGATCTGGCATTGGCGGCTTCGGCCGAACTGGACCGGGGGAGCGTGCCGCCATCCGAGCGCTTGCTCGAGGCGTCGCGGTATTGGGCGGAGGCGCCTGACCTCGCGCTTGCGCGCGTCTATGCTCCGGGCACCGACCTCTCGGCCTATCTGGCGAGTGAAAAGCTCGATGGTGTGCGCGCCTACTGGGACGGTCAGCGTCTCATCACGCGCGGGGGGCGTGTGGTCCAGACCCCGGTCTGGTTCACGCTAGGGTTTCCGTCAGTGCCACTGGATGGCGAGCTATGGATGGGCCGTGGCAATTTCGCGGCGCTCTCGGGGGCGGTGCGACGTCTGGAGCCGGACCCGGATGACTGGACTCGAATTCGTTATGTGCTCTTCGATCTCCCCACTCAGGCTGGCGACTTCAGCACGCGTCAGCAACGGCTGAGGACGCTGATGGAGACCTCACCGAGTCCGTTCCTGTGCCGAGTCGAGCAATTCAGGCTGGCCAATCATGACGGCCTGATGCGACTCCTGGAGCAGGTCACGGCCGCGGGTGGGGAGGGTCTGATGCTCCACAGGCGCGATGCGCACTATCGCTCCGGACGCTCGGCGGACCGTCTCAAGGTCAAGGCCTATGAGGAGGGCGAGGCGCGAGTGATCGCCCATCTGCCCGGTCGCGGGCGCCATCTCGGCCGGCTGGGCGCGCTCCTGGTCGAGGAGCCGGACGGGATCCGTTTTCGACTGGGGACTGGATTCAGCGATGCCGAGCGCTCACAGCCACCACCGATCGGCAGTATCGTGACCTTCAAGCATCATGGCCGCACGGCGCATGGTCGACCGCGTTTCGCCAGTTTTCTGCGACTCGGAGACCGGCTCTAGTCCCAGCGGTTTAAAGTCGGCGCACCGGCCCATACACTGCCCTAACGCCAACGGCCTGCCCACGGCCACACCGCCACTTGAGGAGATCTCGCATGCTCGCTACGCGCACCGCCATCGCCGGATTGACCTTGGCCATCTCGCTCTGGACCCTTCACGGCCATGCCGCCGCGTCGCCAGGCCCGGATGCATCGACGCCAGCCAGCGCCTCCACTCGACCATCCGCCTTACCGCCGATGGTCCATCCAGCCGACAACCCCGCGACACCCGAGAAGATCGCACTCGGCAAGCAACTCTTCGTCGACCCGCGTCTCTCGGGCAGTGGTCAGATGGCCTGTCAGGGATGTCACTATCGGCATCTCGGCTGGACCGATGGCCTGGCCCTCTCACCCAAGGACAACGGCCAGCTCAACACACGCCATACCCCATCACTCTACAATGTGGGTTACCAAACCGCCTGGTACTGGGATGGTCGCGCCACGACGCTCGAGGGTCAGGTGATGGCGGCCTGGAAGGCGCAGATCAACGCGGATCCCGAACAGGTCGCGCCGCTCATCCAAGCGGTTCCGGAGTATGCCGAGCAGTTCGCGCGCGTCTTCGACGCCCCGGCCACACCCGACACCATCGTCAAGGCGCTGGCCGCCTATCTGCGCACCAAGAACAGCGACCACTCGCCATGGGATCGCTACGAGATGGGTGAAACAGACGCAGTGAGTGCCGATGCCATCGCCGGCCAAGCCCTGTTCGCCGGCAAGGCCGGATGCGTTGCCTGTCACACACCGCCCTATTATGGCAACAGCACCTTCTACAACATCGGCCTGGAGCATGGTCAGGAGAGCCCAGATCCAGGTCGCTTCAATGTCACCAAGGAGGAGGCCGATCGCGGTGCCTTCAAGACCCCGTCGTTACGTTCGGTCGCTTTGAGCGCGCCCTACTTTCACGACGGAAGTCGGGCCACGCTCGCCGAGGCCGTTCGCTACATGGCCTCCGGAGGTGGCGCGGATCCCAATAAGTCAGACCTGCTGCTCGATCGTGGTCTGACGGACGCCGAGATCGATCAGATCGTCGCCTTCCTGGAAGCGCTGACCAGCGACGAGTCCTGGGATCAGCCTCGGATCCCCTAGGTGCCAACTTGCCAGGATCGGCCTCATTGACCATCCCTGGTGTCTGGGTTCTGGTGCCCGCCCAAGCCGCGGCCTGGATGGGGGCTGAGCCGAATGGCAGGCCATGGCCCGCGCTTGTGTGATCTCGATCGACGAGCGGTCGGCTCACATCCCGTCCGCGAGGTGTGAGCCGATCCTTGCAAACAAATAGGACTGGGCCTCAGGCCTCGCCGGTCAGGAAGCGACCAACCAGTCGATGATAGGGCGCTGGCTGCTCTACCATCGGAAAGTGTCCGCAGTCGGCCATCTCGACCCGCCGTACGTCGCGAATGAATGCGGCCAGCGCGCGGCCGCCCGACGGTGGCATGATTCGATCGTTCGCCCCGTTCACCAGTAGGGTCGGGGTCGCCATGGTCTCCAGCGCGTTCAGGAACATTGGACTGCCCGCGGCGATGGCATATTCCAGCGCCGTGATGGGGTCGGCACCGAGCAACTCTTGGACACCGAGACGAATGAGCGCGTCATCCTCTGGGAGCCGGTGCAAGACCTGGCTCGCGATGGCCCGATAGACCTCGGGATGACTCCCAACCCAGTCGAGCGCGGGACGCGCAAGCTCCAGCCACGGGCGATAGAGTGTCAGCCAAGGTCGCCAGAGATGCATCGCAAAGGTCATCTGGTGATAGGCCTGGGTCATCGCCAGCCGCTCGATCACATGCCGCGCCGTTCCCAGGCTGGTGAGCACCAGACGATCGACACGTTCGGGCCAATGTGCCGCGACCAGGATCGCGACCGCGGCACCCCAGGAGTGACCATTGAGATCGAAACGCGCCAACCCGAGTCGATCGGCGACAGCGATGACCAGCTCCGCCAATGCCCGCGGATGGGCCGTTCGAGCACGCGGTGGTGTCTCACCATGACCCGGCAGATCCAACGCGTAGAGATCGCGGATGTCGCCCAGATGCTCGGGCGCGTCTTGCCAATGACGCGAAGTGCCCCCCCAGCCATGGATGAGCAAGAGTGGTGGACGTCCATTGACGAGCCGACGATAAGCGACTGGACCATCGTCCAGCATCATCTGCTCGAGTGTGGTGAAGGCCATAGTGATTCCGCGGTCGACCAGGAGAGGCGGCAACGCTGGATCCGCCTCCGAATGTTGCGGCGCAGCATAATCGTCGAGCGGATCATCCGCAAGGCCCGCGAACGCATCCATGGGGTCAATCAGACCGCATGGATGCAACTTGGATGAGTCGTTTCCTCCACCCTGGATCCCAGGTATCGTTCAAGAAGCAATCCCTTGCCACACATGCCTTACGCCGAATCCACCCGGTTGCGCCCTGCTGTCTTCGCCCGGTACAGGGCCTCATCGGTGCGCGTCAGCCAGGCATCGGCGGTCTCAGCGGGTCGATACTCAGTCACGCCGAAGCTCGATGTGACGTTTCCAACCGTGGCGAAGGGATGGTTGGCGATCAGCAGGCGGAGCTTTTCGGCCAGTTGCCGCGCCTCGTCCAGCTGACAGTGGGCCAGAAGGACGACGAATTCCTCTCCGCCCCAGCGTGCCAGCACGTCGGCCGCGCGCAGATGCGCGTGAGCCAGGCGGGTCAGCTCGATGAGCACCCGATCGCCCACCAGATGACCGTGGGTGTCATTGATCGCCTTGAAGTGGTCGAGGTCGAACATGAGCAGAGCGAGCGGCTCGCCGTAGCGCGCGGCGCGTGCGACCGCGGTGGCGACGGCCTGCTCGAAGTGGCGGCGATTCGAGATCCCGGTCAGCATATCCGTGGTGGCGAGCCGGTCCAGCTCCAGATTGGCCGCCTCCAGCTCTGCCATGGACTGAGCCAAGGCGGCCTCGGCCTCTTTTCGTTGGGTGATGTCCTGCACCTGAGAGATGAAGTACAGGGGCTGACCCCGGGTATCGCGCACCAGTGACGAGGCAACCTGGCCATGGATGACGTGCCCATCACGATGGCGATAGCGTTTCTCGAAGATGGCGCTGTCACCACCGCCATGGATGGCCTGGCCGATGAAGGCCGGACTCACCGTCTGGTCTTCCGCAAGCGTCAGGTCGTTGGTGCTCATTCCCTCCAACTCCTCGCGGCGATAGCCGAAGATGGCGCTCATCTTGGTGTTGACCTGCAGCAGATGTCCCTGGAGGTCGACCAGACACATGCCGGTGTTGGCATCATCGAAGGCTCGGCGGAAGCGCTCCTCACTCTCGGCGAGGCGGGCCTCGGCCTGCTTGCGCGCGGAGATGTCCAGGAACGAGACCAGTAGGAGATCATCGAGGACGGTGGCGCTGATGATCACATCCCGCTGGGTCCCGTCCTTGCAGGTGATTTGGAACTCCTTGGACTCGACCTGGCCCGTGGTCGCCGTCGCCCTGGCCACCGCACTCGACCACCAGTCCATCGAGCGCTGGCGATAGGCGGCATCGGGATAGGCACGCCATGCCCAGTCGCTGACGGTGGGAATATCCTCCAACTGATAGCCGAAGGTGCGCTCGAACTGTTCGTTGACATAGGTGATCTGGCCAGTCGGGCCTGGGCGACCGGAGGAAATGGCCGTGGGCATGTTGTCCAATATTCGACGCAGCTGGCGCTCGCTCGCCAGGACCTGGGCCTCGGCCGTCTTGCGGGCGTTGATATCCTCGACCAGGCAGAGATGGAGAGGCTGATCGTTCCCGCTGATGGCGACCGAGGCCACCGTCAAGGCGGCCCAGTTCTGAGTGCCGTCCGGGCGCAGATAACGCTTCTCCAACTCGAAGCCTTCGATCTCGCGCGCGCAGAGACGCGCGACAAGGGCTTGCTCCCTCGGCAGGTCATCGGGATGGGTGATGCCGGTCCAGCCGAGGCTTGCCAGTTCTTCGCGATTGACGCCAAGGAGGCCGAGCAGGCGGTCATTGACCTCTAGCATCTGGCCGCTGGCCGGGTCGATGAGTGCGACGCCGAGGGGCGATTGCTCGAACATGCCGCGGAATTTCGCCTCGGACTCGGTACGCTGAGCCAAGACCTCCTCGAGCCGGAGGCGGGCCGCTTCCAATTCGGCGGTGCGCTCGGCGACACGCTCCTCCAGGCGAAGGTTCTCCCCGGCCAGGGTCTGCTCGGCCTCGCGTAGGCTCTGGTTGAGTGTCTGCAGTCGGGTGAAGGCCTCGTGCAGGCGACTGCTCATGGTGCTGAAGGCCTGTCCCAGATCCCGTAATTCCAGGATCGGCGTTGCGGGCAGCGGTTGGCTGAAGTCACCTTCGGCCAGGCGTCGGGTCGCCACGCTCAATTGCTGGAGCGGCCGGCTGATCCAGCCCGTGGCGCCCAGGCCCAGCAGGATGGCGATCCCCAGGACGAACAGGGCCAGCAGGATCGGCTGGTGCATCCGCGCCCACAGGAGGGCGGTGAAATCACGCAGCGGCGCCGTGACCAGGATGATCCAGTCTGGATTGGAAGAATCCTCGGACAGCGGGGCGGCGTAGGCGAGATAGCGCTTGCCCTGGAGGTGAAAGACGAGGCTCCGCGGCGCGTCCAACTGGGCCAGGTCCGGCCACACGGCGAGCAGTTGCCGGGTAGTCTCGGCCGTGATGGGATCGGCGCTCGCGCTGGCCGCCAGGCGGCGGTGCTTGACGGCGACGTTCTGGGCATGATCCGGCAGGGGGCGGCTGTCGAAGGGGATCTCGCCGCTGGAGGTGGCGATCAACAGGCCCTCAGGGTCGATGAGGAAGGCCTGACCATTGGCGCTGATCTCGAGACCCCGCAGGAAGTCGCCGATCTCAGTGAGGGTCATCCCCGCATCCAGGACACCCCGCAGCACCCCCGATGGGTCGTAGAAGGGCTCCGAATAATGGCTGATCAGCTCAGGCCGGGTCTGCCCCTTGCCGAGACTGACGCTCAAGGCCCATTGCCCCTGCCCGCTGTCGCGGGTGGTCAGGTACCAAGGCTTCCCCGGCGGGTCGTTGTGCGGATCGTAATTATCCCGCGTCTCGAGCAGCGCGCCGGGTTGGCCCTCCGGGTCGGCTTGATACCGGTTGAGACGGAACTGGGTCGAGGCGTCCATGCGGCGCAGGATCCGCGCATCGGGCCCCGTTCGCATCATCAGCCGGAACTCCTGTTGCTCGGTCGCCTGGGCGATGGTGGTCACGCCGCTGAACAGCCCGAGCTGCTCGGCGAAGTGCTGCTCTATGACTGGACCGTCCTGCCAATCGAGGCGGCCCCGGCGGATCAGGGCGGCGTTGGTTTGCACGACCAGGCGCAGCTGGGCCAGCTGGGTGGCCAGGCGCTGGTCGATGCGATCACCGACATCCATCATCAGTTGCTCGGCCATGGACGCAACGGCACGCTCGCTCGCGTTCCACGCAAGCAGCCCGAGGGTGGCCACCGCGCCGCTCACCAGGCTCGTGAAGCTGATGATCAGCAAACGACGTAATGATATGTTTTTCAATATTTTCGGTGGCCTAGTGTGCTCATGGTGCAGCCCCGGTTCTCCCCCCGGTGCGCATGGTCCCTGGGGGGCTGAGCGGCTTGTGCAAGACCTCTCGGGTGGCAAGACGTCGTCACAACACAGCTAGATCCTTTCCGAGGAATTGCCTGAGACGGACTTCAGCCAGAACACCATGGGCTTGGGGGTCTCGGCTGCCTCGCCGAGCTCACGCCAGGAGAAGCTGGTTCGCAGCTGTGGGTGTCGGCGGTAGCCGCGCTTGCACCAGAATCGATCGAGCGGGACATGGCTCGCGGGCCGCCTTGGATCCTCGTGGCCGCGCTCGACGGCGCAGAAGGCCAGGTGACGCAGCGGACCGAAGGACGATTCTGGATCGGACGCCAGGGCGCGCGCATGGGCCTCGCGGGCCTCGAAGAAGAGTACGCCGATCCCGTGCCCGCGGTAGTCTGGTAAGAGTACGGATTCGCCGAGGTAAAAGACAGTGGTCGGGTCGTAGTTGTGCGAGATGAAGGGGGCCTTGACCTCGTCGGTCGCTGCCATCAGCGGCAGTCCCGTGGATGCGCCGACCACCCGTTCACCATCCACGGCCAGCACCACCAGGCTGCCGGGGGCCTGGCTGTAGGTGCGCAGGTATCTGGCCTCGTAGTCCAGATCGCCGTCGTAGAGATAGGGGAAATCGCGGAAGACCTGGAGACGCAAGCGCGCAACCTCTGGTATGTGCCGCTCCAGGTCGGCTCCAGTCGATGAGCAGAGCCGAATGTTTGGGATGTCCATGATGTCTTTCCAGTACCTTTCGTTTTCGTTTTCGCCATCAGTCACCATCCGGTTGAAAGCACTGCAGCGGAATGGAACAGTCGCTGACACAGAGGATCCGCGTGCTCGGTATCGTCGATGGCGACTGAAATCTGCCGCGTCAGCGCGAGGCGGATGTGTTCGGACCATGCGATGGAGCCTAACACTAGGATACATGCCATTTTCGCGGCTTGCCGGCGCCTCCAAGCGGGCCTTCATGTCCGCCGGTTTCATCCGCTCGGCTCTGTTGCACGGATCACGACGATGAGGCGCGAAGACGCGGGACCGCTGTCAGGATGGATCGGCGGATCGGCGGAGGGGTGAGTGGACACGAGATGGTCATGCGCCGCTGTCACCATGGAGTAGAATGACTCGACCGATTCGACCCCCCGGCCGCGCGGCCCTACCGAGAGACCGGGGACGGGTTTCTCAGACGCACGGAGCTTCCAGTCATGATCCAGCTCATCTATATCAGCGCAGCCACGCGGCCCATGTCCAACGATGAACTGCTGCAACTCTTGCAGGGCTGTCGTGAGAACAACGCCGGACGCGGCATCACCGGCATGCTGCTCTATGGCAATGGCACCTTCCTGCAGGTCCTGGAGGGCGAGGAGCAGGCGATCGACGAGCTGCTCGACCTGATCGAGCAGGATCCCCGGCATACCGATCTGCAGGTGATCCAGCGCAAGGCGATCGAGCGGCGTGAGTATTCGGGCTGGAGCATGGGATTCAAACGGGTCTCGGAGCGCAGTCTGCATGGGGTCGAGGGGCTTGAAGACTTCAGCGAGGCCGATTTCAACCCGGCCTCGCTCAGCCGGCAGGCGACCATCGTCGAGAGTCTCATGAAGCATTTTCGCAAGGAGCGCTTCAAGACCATCGGTCAGAGCGAGCTGGGCGTCGACGAGGATGACCCCATGATCAACCTGCTGCACCGCGTGATCCGCGGCGCGGTGCGGGTGCTGGCGGTGCTGATGGTGGTCACCATCCTCTGGGGTGTCGGGGACGTCATGCACGTGATGTACAGCCAGCTCTTCGGACCCGCGGTCCGTGACTTCAGCATCAACGACATCGTCATCACCTTCGGCGCCTTCCTGGCGGTGCTGATCGCGATCGAGATCTTCATGAACATCACGCTCTATCTCCGCGATGATGTGGTGCATGTCAAGCTGGTCATCGCCACCGCCCTGATGGCAATCGCCCGAAAGGTCATCGTCTTCGACTTCGAGAAGCTCGAGCCCATGTACATCCTGGCCACCGCCGCCGTGGTGCTGGCCTTGGGGATCGTCTATTGGCTGATGGACCAAAAAACGGTCTGGGGCGGAGGGGTTCGCGCCCATCGGGAGCACTCCGAGGGGTAGGGGGCGGATTCCGGCGAAAGCACCTTCACCCCTCCGGCCCACCATTCAGCTTCACGCCCTTTGGGTGTGGGGCATGCCGGCGTCGGATCAGCAGCGAGTTATCGATGTGTGTCTTGGTTCGGTTCTCGATGACCACCACGCTCATCCCGCAGCAAAGCCCCCTGGGTCGCCTCCGGGATGATCTCGGGTGTGCCTTGCGCGAGCGTCAGCCCTTGGTCGAGGACCAGGACCTGGTCGACCCAATCCAGACCGGCTGGGCGGTGGGTGATGAGTAGGACGGTGCGTCCGGCCATGAGCCGATCCAGCGCCTGCATCAGGTCACGCTCGGTGGCGGCGTCGAGTCCTTCGGTGGGCTCGTCGAGGAGTAGGATGGGCGCGTCCTTGAGCAGTGCGCGGGCGACCGCGATGCGCCGTGCTTGTCCGCCGGAGAGTCGCACGCCGGTCTCCCCGACCCAGGTCCCGTAGCCGTCCGGGAGTGTGCCGATGAAGTCGTGGATCTGCGCGATCCGGCAGGCGGATTCGACCGCCTCGGGTGTCGCCGTGGGCGCGGCGATGAGCAGGTTCTCGCGGATCGTCGTGTTGAACAGGTGGGTCTGCTGGCTGACCACCGCGATATGCCGGCGCAGATCCTCGCCTTGGAATTGGCGGATCGAGTGACCGCCGATGAGGATGTCGCCGGCGTCGGGCTCCCAGAATCGCAGCAGTAGATTGAAGAGGGTGCTCTTGCCCGAGCCGGTCACGCCCACGACCGCGGCGCGGCTGCCTTGGGGGATGCTGAGATGGATGTCGCTGACGGCGGGTGTCGCCGCGCCTGGATAGCTGAAATGGATCCCTTTGAATTGGATGTCGAACCGCTCGAGCTGCGGAGATGGCGTGGTTGGCTCATGCACCGCGGGCGTGGCGTCGACGATCGCGAAGATCCGCCGTGCCGCGGCGAGCGTGCGACCGAGCAGCTGGAAGGCTTGCGGCAGCGGCGCCACGGCCTCGAAGCTGGCCAGTGTGAAGAGCGCGAGCATGGCCAGTTGGGGCGGCATCAGCTGGCCTGTGTGCACCATTGGGATCGCGAGCCAGAGCAGGACCCAGAGACTCAGGTGGGCACACAGCCCCACCGCGGCCTGAGTGAGTCCATGATCGCTGCTCAGACGCGCCTGATCGGTGATCAGACGCCGCCCAAGCTGATCGATGCGCTCGGCTTGACGGGCGTTGGCGCCATAGATGGTCAGCTCGGCCAGACCCTGGACACCATCGATCACGGCCGCGCGCAGCGCGGCCTCGTCCGCGGCCAGTCGACGCCCGGGTGCTTGGCCGCGCGAGTGCGACCAAAGCGGAAGTCCGACCCCGGCGAGCATGAGAAAGGCCAATCCGCTGAGTGCGATGAGCGGATCGTGCAGCAGAAGGAAGACGAAGAACAAGAGCGTGCTGAGCGCCGCGACTGCCACCGGAACCAGGACCCGGACATAGAGGTTGTCCAGCGCGTCGATATCGGCGCGGATGCGGCTGAGTAGATCGCCGCTGTGGTATTGCTGGAGACGGGCCGGTGCCAGGGGCTCGAGATGGCGATAGAACCAGACCCGCAGCCGGGCGATCAGACGAAAGGTCGCCTCGTGATTGACGAGTCGCTCGCTGTAGCGCCCGCCGGTGCGCACGATGGCGCTGAGCCGGATCAGCGCGGCGGGGGCGAGATAATTGACGGCGATCCCGGTCGCGCCCGCGATCGCCATCGCGGTGATGAACCAGCCCGACAAGGCCATGAGCGTGACATTGGCCAGCAGGGTGAGCAGGGCGATCAGGATGCCGGCCAGCATCCAGCCGCGATAGGGCTTGAAGAGGATCCAGAGACGGGTCAGCTCGGTGTTGCCGTTCATCGGGTGTCCTCCGCGGTGAGCTCGACGGGGCCGTCCTGGCCATAGGCGGCGACCATGCGCGCATAGATCCCGCCGGCGGCGGTGAGTGTCTCGTGGGTGCCCGACTCGGCCACCCGGCCTTGGTCGAGGACCAGGATGCGGTTGGCGCGGCGCACCGTGGCCAGTCGGTGGGCCACCACCAGCAGGGTCCGGCCATGGGCCAGCTCCTCGATGCCCTCCTGAACCAGTTGCTCGCTTCGGGGGTCGAGATTGGCGGTGGCCTCGTCGAGGATGACCAACGGGGCATCGCGTAGAAAGGCGCGGGCGAGCGCGATGCGCTGGATCTGGCCGCCCGAGAGACCGACGCCGCGCTCGCCGACCGGGGTATCGTAGCCTTCCGGCAGGGCCACGATGAAGTCGTCGGCACGCGCCTGGCGGGCCGCCGCGCGCACCGCCGCGAGATCCGCGTCGGGCTGGCCGAGACGGATGTTGTCGCCGATCGTGCCCTGGAAGAGACGCGGCTGCTGCGGCACCCAGGCGAGCTGTCGTCGCCAGTGCGCGAGATCGAGATCGGCCAGGTCCTGATCGCCGATGAGGATGCGGCCCGAGGTGGGCGTGAGAAAACCGAGCAGGAGGTTGATCACCGTGGTCTTGCCGGCCCCGCTGGTGCCGACCAGGGCGACCCGGTGGCCGGCGGGGACCACGAAGTCCATGCCACGCAGTGCGTCGCGACCGGCCTCGTAGCTGAAGTGCACGTCCTGGAATGTCAGCCCGAAGGGCCGCCGCGCCCGCAGTGGCACACCTCTGTGATCCGCTTGCTCGGCATTGGCCGGGGGCGGGGTGTCGAGGATCTCGATCATCTGCTCGGCGGCCGCCACGGCGGCCATGCGGGCATGATACTGGGTGCCCATGTTGCGCAGCGGGGCATAGAATTCGGGGGCCAACATCAACACGAACAGACCTTGGAAGTAGCTGATGGGCGGCAGCGCCATCAGCCATTCAGGCATGGGCATGACGAGGCCGTAGAGTCGGAAGCCGACGAAGACCGCGATGATGGCGATCCCGAGTGCCGCGAAGAGCTCGAGCACCGCCGATGACAGGAAGGCGATGCGCAGCACCTGCATGGTGCTGACTCGATAGGCATTGGAGATGCGCTCGACCTCACTGGCCTCGTGACGGCTGGCGCCGAAGAGCTTGAGCGTGGTCAAGCCCTGGATGACATCGAGGAAATGAGCGCTCATCCGCGTCAGCTCCTTCCACTGACGCTGATTGCGGGTCTGCGCGCTGGAGCCGATGATGATCATGAACAGCGGGATCAGTGGCGCGGTCACCAGCATGGTCAGTCCGGCCACCCAATCCGCCGGAAAGACCACCAGCAGGATCACCAGCGGCAGGATCATCGTCAGGGTCATGGCCGGGAGGAAGCGGGCATAGTAACCCTCGAGATCGTCGATGCCCTTGGTCAGGGTCTCTACCAGCGCGCCGCTGCGCGCGTTGGCCAGGTAGCTCGGGCCGAGCCGTTGGATGTGGCGGAAGAGCCGGTCGCGCAGACCGTTGCGGATCAGCGCGGCGGCTTGAAAGGCGGCGCGCTCACCGAGCCAGAGCGCCAGTGCGCGCAGCGCGAAAAGGAGCAGCAGCACGCCCAGCCAATGACTGATCTGCGCCAGGCCGGCGCCCTTGAAGATGACCGCGTCGAGGATCAACGCCAGCAAGCCAGCCTGAGCGATCGCGAGCAGACCGTTGATGAGACCGATGCCGACTGCCTGTCGAAGCGCGCTGCCGGCAAGCGGACGGTGAGATTTGAGCCAGACGTTGACAGACATGAGGCGATCCGCCGTGCGATCGATCCGTTGAGCCAGAAACGGGGAGCATACGGAAGCGGACGCCGACAGGGCAACGACAAAAGATCCCGCGTTTGATCCAACGCGATGCGCGCGTGTCGCGATCACTCCCATCGAGGAGTCAAGTGTCAACAGATCGCGAGTCAGCCAGCCCGGCACAAGGGCACAAGCGCTGAGATACGCTGAGCCGCGGACCCCCAGAGGAGTCGGGGCGTCCTCGCCCCGAGGAGGGACGCTCATCGTCTCGAGGGCGGGAAGTCCTCGTCCCGAGGAATGAGAGTCCTCGCATCGACGAAGGACGGGTGCCTCGCATCGACGAAGGACGGGTGTGATGTGGATCTTGAGGCCGGGCGCTCATGGTGGCGTCGAGCTGGCCTGATGGTGCGCGAAGATCCTCACTCGGGGCCTGGAGGCCCCGACTCCTCTAGGGCCTGGAGGCCCCGCAAGGGAGTCGGGGCGTCCTCGCCCCGAGGAAGAACGGTCATCGTCTCGAGGGCGGGAAGTCCTCGCCCCGAGGAATGAGAGTCCTCGCATCGACGAAGGCGGGTGTGATGTGGATCTTGAGGCCGGGCGGCTGTGACTCTTCTGGGGCCTAGGGATCTCGGCCTCAGCTCGATGGGCGCTGCGGGACCTTCTGGAGCTTGGTCGTGTCGTAGCCCAGATCGCGGACGAAGGCGACGATCTCCTCATACTTGGCGTCCGGGATGGCGGGCTCGCGGGCCATGATCCAGACATAGTCGCGTTTGGCTCGGCCGATGACGGTGATGCTGTAATCCGGCTCCAGCCAGACGATGCGAAAGTCTGCCTTGATCGGCCAGATGAAGCGCATGCCCCAGAGTGCGTTGGTGGTGGTGTCGCGGATGAAGCCGACCGGGTGATACTGCTTTGCTGGGCCGTCGAAACCGCCCTTGTTGAAGCTGAATGTGGTCGCGATGGTACCGTCCGGATTGAGCGCGTACGACTCCACCGCGTTGTAGACCTCCTTCTCGAGGAAGGTCGGGATGTTGGCGATCACATACCAATCGCCCATGAAGCGTTGCAGATCGACCTGTTCGACGGTGTCCATTGGCGCGCCTCCTTCTTCGGTGCAGCCGCTCGCCAGGGCGAGCAGGAATGTGGTCATTAGGATGGTCAAGATGGTCTTCATGTCCGTTGGCCTGATCACTCGCTGATGGGGTCTGATGGTGTCCCTGATGGGTTTCGGCCGATGGCTCGGCGTGGCTCTCGTCTTGGACCTGGGCCAAGCGGTCCGCTCTGACGCCCCGCTCGGCGTCGTGATGGCGCTAGTCTAACCGGCCCTTCGCCGCCTTGGGTGGTCCCGGAAAGAAGGCGTTGGTCCGCTCGCAATACTCGCGATAGGCGGGGCGCCGCTGCGCGATGTCCTTCTCCAGGAGCGCGACACCGGAGACCCGCAACAGCAGGAATGTCATGAGTACCGGGGAGAGGATCGTCCACCACCCGCCAGCCGCCATCGCAAAGAGAAAATAGGCCCACCAGATACAGGCCTCGCCGAAATAATTGGGGTGGCGGGTGTAGCGCCACAGACCACGGTCCATGACCTTGCCCTGGTTCTCGGGGCGCGACTTGAACGCGGCGAGTTGCTGATCGCCGACCGCCTCGAAGAAGAGTCCAGTCAGCCAGAGCAGGAGCGCGACATAGTCGAGCCAGCCGAGCGGTTGGGTGCCGATGGTGACGACCAAGAGGGGCAGGGCGATGATCCAGGCAAGGATGGACTGCAGGCCGAAGACGATGTAGAGGCTCTTCCACCAGAATCCAGGCTCGTTGTCGGCCCGGATCGCTTGATAACGCGGATCCTCGCCATGGCCGTGGTTGCGTCGGGTGATGAAGACGCTCAGCCGCACCGCCCAGACCGCGACCAGGAAATAGACGAGCCAGGCGCGTTCGCCGATTTCGCTCGCCCCGAGTAGGAAGACGGTCATCATCAGCAAGAAGAATAGCGACCAGAGTGAGTCGACGATACTGACATCCCTGAGCCGGATGCTGATCAGCCAGGCGCCGAGCGCCATGCCGATCGCGGCGGCCAGTCCAAGCGCATAGAGCTCGAGATCAAACACGGGCATCCTCCTCGGCAAGCTCCGGGTGTGGAGCGATCTGGGGTTTCGTCAGCCTTTGGGGAGACATTCGTTGGTGCTCTGTTATCATCAAGCGATCCAATCCCGGTTTCCGATCCTGTTCACGAGGGGGAATGTCTCATGGTTTCAAAGGCTTTCAATCGGTTGGCCGTCTCCGCCACGGCCGCGGTCCTGGTCGTCGGCTGCGCGGCGGATGGCTCCGGCCTGACCGAGACCGGCGCCGGGGCGGCGATCGGGGCCGCCACCGGGGCCGCGGCCGGTGCCATCATCGGCTCATTGAGCGCCAGTGCCGGACGCGGTGCGCTGATCGGGGCGGTCGGTGGCGCACTCGCCGGTACCCTCGTGGGTGCCTATATGGAGGAGCAGCGGCGCGATTTCGAGAAGCAGCTGGCCAATGAGATCGCAAGCGGCATGATCAGTGTGCATCCCTTGCCGAACGATCAACTGCTGGTGCGCATGACCGGCGCGACCACCTTCGAGATCGATTCAGACCGGATTCAGCCGGGCTTCTACAGCACCCTGGACAAGATCTCGGCGATCGTGAGCAAGTATGGAAAGACCGAGCTACTGGTCGCCGGTCATACCGACAGCACTGGATCGGCGCAGCACAATCAAGTGTTGTCCGAGCGGCGCGCGGGCGCGGTGCAGCGATATCTGGAGGCCGACGGCGTGCTCCCGCAGCGGATCAGCGCCTTCGGTCAGGGCAAGCAACAGCCGATCGCCACGAACGAGACCGAGGCCGGGCGTCGGCTCAATCGGCGAGTCGATATCACGATCGTGCCGATCACGGCCTGATCACGCGCTGGATGGGGGGCCAGCCAGGTCGGCTCGCGCCTTGGCCTGGCCCCCGGCTCATCCCCCCGATCGCGTGCGAACGCCTGGCCGCGGCTCATCCCGGCCCCGTTGCGCGCGTCTCGTCCAATCCACTCAATCATCGGCGACATCGCGTGTCAGTGGTTGATAGCCGAGTTGTGCCGAGATCCGCTCGGCCGCGGCCACCAGATCGTCGGTCCATTCCAGCCGTCGGCGCTCGATCGGTGCCGAGACCGACAACCCGGCGCTGACCTTTCCGGTGCTGTCATAGAGCAGCACGCCGATGCAGCCGACATCCAATTCGGCCTCCTCATCGTCGAGCGCGTAGCCACGCGCGATCGATTCCTCGCACTCGGCGCGCAGACGCGCGACCGTGGTGATGGTGTTGCGCGTGTAGGCCGGTAGGTTGGTGCGCTGGGCATAGGCCTGGATGGCCGCCTCGCCAGCGGCGCCCAGCATCAGCTTGCCCACCGCCGTGACATGCAGTGGCGCGCGCGAGCCCACGAGCTGCTGGACATGGATCATCCGATTGGGCGTGACCTTTTCGATATAGACCACGGCGTCACCCTCGCGAATCGTCAGGTTGATGGTCTCGCCCAGCTGGTCGCGCAGCGCTTCCATCACCGGTCGGGCGATGGCGCGCACGTCGACATTGGCATGCAGCCGCACGCCGAGCTGTAGGAGCCGCAGACCGAGACGGTAATGTCCCGCCGAGTCCTTCTCCACGAGCCGGTTCTGGATGAGCGAGGCCAGGATCCGATGCGTGGTCGACGGGTGCAGGCCACTCTCCGCGGCGAGGATCTTGAGGCTCACTGGCTCGGGATACCGGGCGATCGCATCGAGCAGGGCGGCGGCCCGATCGATGACCTGGATGCGGGCGGGCAGGTGTTGGTCTGACATCATGGGGATACTCGATTGCAGTTGCCGCGGATGAGCGTGCATGAGCGGTCTGGACCGCCCGCGGACTCGGGTTGGCGCGCGTCACCAGATGGGCTGGCTGGGTCATTATGGGGCCTGCGACAAGGCTTGTTGACCGGTCGTGTGATTTTGCCCATGACATTCCGCATGGTGAAAACCGCATTGAGATGATCAATGCTGGTTATTGTCATAGTAAATTCATTGGCTTACATGTCCGCTCGGCCAGTCTTGTTGAAAATTCCGTATCATGAAACAGATTCACTATTGCGGGAAAATCAGCCTGTCACTAGTCTCACCTCAAGCCCGCACCAAGCCGTCGCGGCTCAGATCGAGATCACAACGAGAGACCAGGAGAGACACCCATGACCGCTTCAGCCAGCCATCCCGAGACCAGCCCGCCGGCCTTCTGCAACGGCCTCTTGCACTTCGGCGAGCTGCCGGCCGGGTTCGCTCGGCTCGGCGCCCGCCCGGCCATCGCCGAGGGCGCGCACCGCATCGAGACCATCGACGAGGCGGCGGTCTTCCAGACCCGGCTGCTGGCCGATGCGCTGCGTCATATCACGCTCCAGCTCTGTGCCTCCAAGGAGTCCGGCCATCCGGGCGGGTTCGCGTCCTCGGCCGATGCCTACGCGGCACTGGTGATGCTGGGTCATACCAACATCCTGACCGAGGTCGGTCATCATGCCCCCGGTTTCTACAGCGCCATGTTCCTGGACGGCTCGCTCGAGTCCATGGGGATCACCGACATGGCCCAGATGCAGTCGCGTTTTCGCGAGCGCGCGGGTCTGCTGGGTCATCTCTCCGGGGCCATCCCGGGCTTGCTCGCCCCGGCCGGTCCGCTGGGTCAGGGTCAACACTTCGCCTTGGCCGCGGCCTACCTGCATCGCGCGACGCTCTTCCCGGTGACGATCGGCGACGGTGGTCTGGGTGAGCCCTATATCCTCTCGGCCTTCAAACACTTCCATACCGCTTATCCGGAGGTGACCAATGTCCTCCCGGTGTTGATCTGGAACGGCTTCAGCCAGGAGCACCATTCCATGGTGTCCTTGATGGACAACCCGCGGATGATCGACTACTGGCGGGCGCATGACTTCGGTCGGGTGATCCTGGTCGACGCCAAGGACTTCGACGACTCTGGGCAGGAGGGCGAGTTCGTCGACAGCACGCTCTTCAGCGACTCGGCCCGTCTGGCCTTCACCCGCGCCCTGCTCGAGGGTCTGCGCGAGGCCGAGCGCGCGGCGCTCGGCGGCACCCTGACCGCCTTCATCGTCAAGCAGCTCAAGGGTGCCGGCGTGCATGCCCAGGGCGCCAAGTCGCACAATCTCTATCCGGGCGACAACGCGACCAAGCCGGCCATCGCCGCGGCGCTGCAACGCGGTGCGCTGGCCCCGGAGGTCTGGGCGCTGGTGCGTGCCAACATGCGGCGCGCCGGCGGCGGACCGGCGAGCGAGACCGCGGTGACCGAGCGTGAGTCCCTGCCCGAGCCGGTCGGCGAGCTGCCGACCCGGGACTTCGCGGTGGGCGAGAAGGCGGTGCCGGCCAGCGCCATGGCCGAGATGGTGGCCGAGCTCGGCCGACGCGATCCGCGCTTCGTGGTGACCAATGCCGATGGCAACGAGGCGTCCAACATGAAGGTCATCAACGAGGTGCTCAAGATCCGTCATCCCACCGCCGACGGTCTCTACAACCAGTCACCGACCGGTCAGGTCTACGAGCCGCTGAGCGAGGATGCCTGTGCCGGCCTGGCCGCGGGTCTGGCGCTCTTCGGCGGACGCTCATTGTGGCTCTCCTACGAGAGCTTCGCGATCAACGGCTGGCCGATCGTGCAGACCGTGGGTCAGGCGATGGCCGAGCTCAGACGCAAGACCCCGGCGGTGATCGCCATGTTCACCGCGGGGGCACTGGAGCAGGGGCGCAATGGCTGGACCCATCAGCGACCCGAGATCGAGAGCTATCTGGCCAGCCAGGTGCGCAACGGCAATGTCTATCTGCTCTACCCGGCCGACGCCAACCAGATCCAGGCCGCCTATGCCTGGGCCCTGGAGCAGCACAACAAGTGCATCGGCATCATCGCCTCCAAGTCGGCCCTGCCGGTCTATACGACCCTCGAGCAGGCGCACGCGGCGATCGAGCAGGGCGCGGTCTGTCTGTCCGACCGCGGCACGGGCACGGCCGGGTCTCTGGTCTTCGCGGTGACCGGCGACCTGGTGAACCTGCCGGTGGTGGCCGCTCAAGAGCGTCTGGTGCAGGCCGGCTATCGGGTGCGGATCGTCGCCGTGGTCAATCCGCGCCGGCTCTATCGACCGACCGACGTGGCCTGGCGGCACACGGCCGAGCCCGATGGCCATTTCATGGACGATGCGAGCTTCGCGGCACTCTTCGACGCGGATGTACTGATCGCCGTCAGCGGTGGCGGCACCCTGGGCCTGGAACCGGTGCTGCTGCGCAGTCGGGCCGCGGCGCTTGATCTCTTCGGCTGGCAGCGCGGCGAGACCACCGCGAGCCCGGCCGAGCTCATGGATTTCAACGGGCTGAGCGCCGAGACCCTGGAGCGGCGTGCCCGCGAGCTGATGGATGCGGCGCGCCCGGCGCTCGACCGCGCCGCCTGAGGACGGGCAAGCCGCCCCGCGCAGCGAAGCCGCTCCCACCGCGTGGGAGCGGCTTCAGCCGCGAGCCCCCCGCAGCGAAGACGCCAACGCTAGACCTTGGCACACCCACAACCGAGTCATCTCGAGCGCTGATCCGTTCAATTGGCGCCTCGGGGGCGCTGGCCCCGAGACAGAGACCGATGCACTGGAGCCAAACCTCATGACGGCCCATCCGCAGACCAAGATCATCGTCATCGACGATGACCCCACGGGCTCCCAGACCGTCCACGGCTGTTTGCTGCTGACACGCTGGGATCCCGACACCCTCCTCATCGGGCTGAGCGACGCCGCGCCGCTCTTCTTCGTGCTCGGCAACACGCGCGGCATGGGCGCGGTGGAGGCAGCCGCCACCACCCGCGAGATCTGCGTGAATCTGCGTCTGGCCCTGGAGCGGAGCGCCGCCCTGGGGCGGCCGATCCAGCCCCTGATCGTCAGTCGCTCGGACTCGACGCTGCGTGGTCATTACCCGGTCGAGACCGATGTCATCGCCGCCGAGCTGGGGCCCTTCGATGCCCATTTCCTGGTGCCGGCCTTCTTCGAGGGCGGGCGCATCACCCGTGACGGCACGCACTATCTGCTGGTCGACGGGGTCCCAATCCCGGTCAGCCAGACCGAGTTCGCGCGCGACTCGGTGTTCGGCTTCAACCATGCCTTCCTCCCCGACTATGTCGAGGAGAAGACCGGCGGGCGCATCCCGGCCACCGCCGTGGAGCACTTCGACCTGGTGGCGGTGCGCGGCGATCTGGGTCCACGCCTGAGCGCGCTCGCCGACAACCGCTGCTGCGTGGTGGATGCCGAGCGACCCGCCGATCTGGATGGGTTCGCCCGACAGGTGCTGGCGGCCACGGCGGCGGGCCGGCGCTTGCTCTTTCGCAGCGCCGCCAGTCTGCTGACCGCCCTGGCCGCGCTGCCGCCGCAGCCGGTGGCACCCTCGGCCATGGCGAGCTTCGTGCGGGCGGGTCGTCCCGGCGTGGTCCTCATGGGCTCGCATGTGGACAAATCGACTCGCCAGCTCAATGCCTTGATCGAGCAGACCGATGTGCTGCCGATCGAGATCGATCTGGAGCGGATGCTCACCGATGAAGAGGCCCTGCTCGCCGACCTGCTCGGTCGTCTGGAGAGTGCCTACGGCGCGGGGCGTGGACTGGTGCTCTATACCAGTCGCGGCGAGCGCCGCTTCCCCGATCCGGCCACCCGTCTGGCCTTCGGTGAGCGGGTCTCGAGCCTGCTGATGCGGATCCTGCGCAACCTCCCCACCGACATCGGCTTTCTGATCAGCAAGGGCGGCATCACCTCCAACGACACCCTGAGTCGGGGCCTGGCGCTGCGCACCTCGCGAGTGCTCGGTCAGATCCATGCCGGCTGCTCGGTGGTGCGTTGTCCGGAGGACCATCCGCGCTATCCGAATCTGCCGGTGGTCATCTTCCCCGGCAATGTCGGTGGTCCGGACAGTCTCGCCGAGGTCTATCGGATCCTGGCGACGCGTTGACGCCCGGACGCGGCCGTGTGCATACTAGATCCGTTATTCCGAGCGATCCGGGTCCCCATCATGTCCGCTTCCCCAGCCGGCTCACCCGACGCGGATCGGGTGCATTACCCTGACTATGATCAGGACCTCGTCGGTTGGGCACTTGCCAACGCGGCCTTGTTGCGTGCCGGCCAACTATCGCGGATCGATGCCCGGCATCTTGCCGAGGAGCTTGAGGATTTGGGCAAGAGCGAGCGCCGCTCAGTGTTGAGCCATTTGCGCAACCTCATGATGCATCTTCTCAAGTGGCAATGTCAGCCCGGTCTGCGGGGGCCGAGCTGGCGTCTGTCGATCCTGAATGCGCGCTTGGCCATTCAAGAGATCCTCGATGACAGCCCAAGTCTGAAGACCGGTCTGGAGGATCTCATCGACAAGGCCTATGCGTTGGCCTTGCGCAACGCCATCATCGAGACCGGCCTGCCCGAGGCGACCTTCCCCAGCGTCTGTCCTTTTACGCCCGAGCAACTGCTCGACGACGCCTTCTGGCCCGAGGCTTGAGCACTCGCGGCTGATCCGATCATGCGATTGCGCTTGCGCAACCGCATCATTCAATGCTATTGCTGCAACGCAACATTTCGGCGATCATCGTCGTTACGCGATCAGTCACAGTCCTCGCCGACTGGACAAAGCCGATCGGTCAATGGCATCAACCCACTAGCCACTAGCCTAGCTACTCACCACTAATCGCTACCCATAAACCAATGCTTCGCAAGATCCTCATCGCCAACCGCGGCGAGATCGCGGTGCGGGTGATCCGCGCCTGTGCCGAGATGGGTATCCGCTCGGCGGCCATCTTCTCGGATGCCGACCGCCATTCCTTGCATGTCAAGAAGGCGGACGAGGCCTACAGTCTGGGCAGCGACCCCTTGGCCGGTTATCTCAACGTCCACAATATCGTCAACCTGGCGGTCGCCACCGGCTGTGACGCGGTCCATCCGGGCTATGGCTTTCTCTCCGAGAACCCCGAGCTGGCCAGGGCCTGCGCCCGGCGTGGGCTGGTCTTCATCGGCCCGAGCGCGGAGGTGATCGCACGCATGGGCGACAAGACCGAGGCGCGCCGCGCCATGCAGAAGGCCGGCGTGCCGGTGACCCCGGGCAGCGCGGGCAATCTGGAGAGCCTGGAGGCCGCGCTGCGCAGTGCCGATGAGATCGGTTATCCGGTCATGCTCAAGGCGACCTCGGGCGGTGGCGGGCGCGGGATTCGACGCTGCGACGATGCCGAGGCCTTGCGTCGCAATTACGAGCGGGTCATCTCCGAGGCCACCAAGGCGTTCGGCCGCGCCGAGGTCTTCCTGGAGCGGTGCGTGGTCGATCCTCGTCATATCGAGGTGCAGGTGCTCGCCGATCATCACGGCAACTGCGTGCATCTGTTCGAGCGCGACTGCTCCATCCAGAGGCGCAACCAGAAGCTGATCGAGATCGCCCCCTCGCCCCAGCTCGACGAGGCCGAGCGTCAATATCTGGGCGGACTGGCGGTGCTGGCCGCGCGCGCGGTCGACTACACCAATGCCGGCACCGTCGAGTTTCTGATGGACGAGCGCCGGCGCTTCTTCTTCATGGAGATGAACACCCGCATCCAGGTCGAGCACACCATCACCGAGACCATCACCGGGGTGGACCTGGTCGAGGAGCAGATCCGCGTCGCCGCCGGTCTGCCGCTGCGCTTCAAGCAGCACGAGATCGGTCGGCGCGGCTTCGCCATGCAGTTTCGGGTCAATGCCGAGGACCCCAAGAACAACTTTCTGCCGAGCTTCGGACGGATCTCGCGCTATTACGCCCCCGGCGGCCCGGGCGTGCGCACCGATGGGGCCATCTATACCGGTTATGAGGTGCCGCCGCACTATGACTCCATGCTGGCCAAGGTGATCGTCTGGGCGCTCAACTGGGACGACCTGGTCAATCGGGGTCACCGCGCACTGCGCGACATGGGTCTCTACGGGGTGCGCACCACCATCCCCTTCTATCAGGAGATCCTGTGCCATCCCGAGTTTCGTGCCGGCTCATTCACCACCGGCTTCCTCGACGCGCACCCCGAGCTGCTGCGCTATTCGACCAAGCGTCGTCGCGAGGACATCGCCGCGGCGCTCGCCGCGGCCGTCGCCGCGCATGCCGGGCTCTGACCCGGGGTCCAAGCGCGCATCACCCGAAGCGGAGGACAGCGAGCATGCAGTGGTCAGAGATCGTCGCCGATCCCGCGCTCGAAGACTGGCCGGATGGCGAGCAGTCTGGCTCGCTGCGGGCGCCGGATTGTCCGCGACCGCTCTCCTGACGGCTCACCCGCGTCCATCCACTCTATCGTCACGCCTCTCGAGACCGCGTCCATGCCCAAGATCAACATCACCGACGTCATCCTGCGCGATGCCCATCAGTCGCTGATCGCAACCCGTCTGCGCACCGAGGACATGTTGCCCATCTGTCACAAACTGGACGCGATCGGCTACTGGTCACTGGAGTGCTGGGGTGGCGCGACCTTCGATGCCTGTGTGCGCTTCCTCAAGGAGGACCCCTGGGAGCGTCTGCACAAGCTGCGCGAGGCCCTGCCCAAGACCCGTCTGCAGATGTTGCTGCGGGGTCAGAACCTGCTGGGTTACCGACACTATTCAGACGATGTGGTGCGGGCCTTCGTGAAGCGAGCGGCCGAGCACGGGATGGATGTCTTTCGCATCTTCGACGCGCTCAACGACCTGCGCAATCTGGAGACCGCCATCGCCGCGACCAAGGCTGCCGGCAAGCATGCACAGGGCACCATCTGCTACACGGTGAGCCCGGTCCACGACATCGACGGCTTCGTGCGGATGGGCCGCGAGCTCGCGGCCATGGGTTGCGACTCGATCGCCATCAAGGACATGGCCGGTCTGCTCACGCCCTATGTCGCGGCCGAGCTGGTCAAGGCGCTCAAGGACAGTGTCGATCTGCCCTTGCATCTGCATTCGCACGCCACCGCCGGTCTGGCCGAGATGTGTCATCTCAAGGCGATCGAGAACGGCTGTGACACCATCGATACGGCCATCTCGTCCATGGCCGGGGGGACCTCGCATCCGCCCACCGAGAGCCTGGTCGCGGCCCTGCGCGGGACTGACTATGACACCGGCCTGGACCTGGAGGCGATCCAGGAGGTCGGGCTCTATTTCTATCAGATCCGCAAGAAATATCATCAATTCGAGAGCGATTACACCGGCGTGGACACTCGGGTCCAGGTCAATCAGGTGCCTGGCGGCATGATCTCGAACCTGGCCAACCAGCTGAAGGAGCAGAACGCGCTCGATCGCATGGCGGCGGTCTTGGAGGAGATCCCGCGGGTGCGCGAGGATCTTGGCTATCCGCCGTTGGTGACCCCGACCTCCCAGATCGTCGGCACCCAGGCGGTGCTCAATGTCCTGACCGAGAGGCGCTATCAGACCATCACCAACGAGGTGAAGCTCTATCTGCAGGGACGCTACGGACGCGCGCCCGCCCGGGTCAATCCGACCTTGCAGCAACAGGCGATCGGTCGCGAGGATCTGGTGGAGTGTCGACCGGCCGACCTGCTCAATCCCGAGCTGCGGCGCCTCACCGAGGAGATCGGCGAGCTGGCGGTCACCGAGGAGGATATCCTGACCTATGCCATGTTCCCCGAGATCGGCCGCGCCTTCCTCGAGCATCGTGCCGCCGGGACACTGCATCCTGAGCCACTGGAGCCGCTGCCGAGCGCGGCGGGTCCCCGCACCGCGCCCACCGAGTTCAACATCGCGGTCCATGGCGAGACCTATCATGTCAAGGTGACCGGCGCCGGACACAAGGATCAGGCCGAGCGTCATTTCTATCTGTCGATCGACGGCATCCCGGAAGAGGTCCTGATCGAGACACTCGACGAGGTCGTCCTCACCGGCGGCGCCGAGGGCGCGGTCAAGAAGGCGATCGTCGGCAAGCGACCGCGCCCGACCTTGCCCGGTCATGTCACCACCTCCATGCCCGGCAATATCGTGCAGGTGCTGGTCAAGGAGACCGATGTGGTCAGCGCCGGCCAGGCACTGCTGGTGACCGAGGCCATGAAGATGGAGACCGAGATCCAGGCCCCGATCGCCGGGACCGTCCTGGCGATCTATGTCGCCAAGGGCGACGCGGTCAACCCGGACGAGGTCCTGATCGAGATCGGAGAGGGCTGATCGGCGTCGCGGGCCAGGGATGGCCCTGATGCAGCGAACGCGTCCCGCGGGATTGCGGCCAAGTCTGCCGCGCGCCCCTCGACCTGGTTGCACGCCTTGACTCGAGTGGACCCTGCCGGATCGACGCAGGCTTGGCGCGGTTTGGCAAGACGCCGCTCACCAAGTGCTGTGACCCGCGTCATGCGCTGCGGCGATCGCCTGTCCGCGACGCTCATTCACCGGTAAGGCAGTCACCAGTGCGATGGCGAACAGCAGCACGCAGAAGAGTATCGCGGTGTGCAGTCCGACCAGCGCCTGCAGCAGACCGATGGCGAGCAGTCCGAACATCCCGGCGAGCTTCATGGCCAGCCCCCAGAACCCGAACAGCTCGCCCGCGCGCGAGAGCGGGGCGAATAGACCAACCAGTGTGCGGGTCGCGGATTGACAGGAGCCGAGACTCAGCCCCGCCACGCCGCCGACGATCAGAAAGATGTATTGCGCCGGCCAATCGACCCCGAGATGCTCGGCGGCGAGCAGGCTCAGGAGCGGCGTCAGATAGATGAGCGCGATCGCGACCATCCACATCACCAGCGTGATCCAATAGGTCCGCAGTGCACCCAAGCGATCCTGGATGAAGCCGAACGCGAACGCCCCCAGGGCCGCCGTGACCTGCACCAGGACGAACATGAGCGTGCGCACCGACTCGTCCCAGCCGATCACCTGCGCGCCATAGATGAAGGCATAGGTGATGACGATATAGATGCCGCTCATCGAGAAGAAGACCGAGACGAAGAGCACGGCAAGATCCCGGTGTGCGCGGAGATGGCTCAGGGTTTGTCTGATCCGATCGAGGCCCAGACGCACATGGCTGGTGCCGGATGGCAGTGGACGTGGCTGGCCGCGCTCGCGCACCCAGAGAAAGGTCGGGATGGCGGCGAGCAGGAAGAAGATCGCCGCCCAGGGGCCAACCCAGCGGATGCGCTCGAAATTCTCGGCGCTGACCTCGCCCAGCACCAGCAGCACGAAGACCGCGGAGGCCATCCCGCCGAGATAGCCGAGCGCCCAGCCGAAGCCCGAGATCTTGCCCAGATCCTGCGGTGGACCCAGACCAGGCAGAAAGCTGGCGATGAAGGCCTCACCGATCGAGTAGGCGAAGTTCGAGACGATCAGCAGCACAACCCCGAGCCATGCATAGCCAGGCGCGACCCAGTAGAGCGCGGCGGTCGTGATCACCGTGAGTAGATAGCTGGCGAAGAGAAAGGCTTTCTTGGTCGCCGTGTAATCCATGATCGCCCCGGCCACCGGCGCGCACAGGACCACCAGGAGATAGCTGGTCGAGAGCGCCAGGCTCCACAAGAGATTGCCGAGCCGATAGTCCGGCGCGTCACCGACCACGATGCGCGTGAAGAGATCGCCGAAGATGACCGAGATGATCAGCAGTGTGTAGGCCTGGTTGGCAAAATCGAACATCGCCCAGCCAAAGATCTCGCGGCGAGGCGCGCGGGTGCGTGGCGGGGTGGTCGGGGGCGGCATGGGGCGATCTCGGCTCATGTGTCTTGTGCTCACTCGGTGCGTGGTCGCCGCGGCGCGGCGACCCAGGTCATCGTCTGGAGCGACAGCAACCCGAGGAGCATGATGCTGGCGACGGTGATGAGTGCGCCGTCGAACGTACCGGTCAGTTCGGCGACCTCGCCGGCGAGGATGGGCCCAAGGATCTGGGCGACACCATAGCCTAGGGTCAAGCGTGCCATGATCTGCGCCGGGTGTGAGGGGTAGCGGATACCGACCATGGTCAAGACCATCGAGACGATGCCGATGAAGGTGACGCCGAACAGGATGGCGCTGAGGATCGCGGCCCAGAGCGAGCCGTCGAGCACCGGCAGCAGGATCCCGACGCACTGCAGGATGAAGGCGCTCTGGAGTGCGCGTAGATAACCCAGACGGCGGGTGACGCGATCCCAGATCAAGGGCGCGGGGATGGCGGCCAGCCCGACCAGGAGCCACATCCAGTCGCCCATGCCGCTCAGGAGCGGCTGCTGCTCGGTGATGACGACGGTGAAGGTTGCGTTGATCACATAGCCGAAGCCGGCGCAGACATAGGCGCCTTGGAGGAGCCAGAGCCACAGGGGGGCTGGCTCGGGGGCGGCCTCCAGATGGCGACTGGTCAGTGGTTGACCGTGATCCGGGCGGGGGAGCCAGCGCCAGGCCGGGATCAGGAGCAGCGCGCCGACCAGTGTCAGGCCCAGCCATTGACCGCGCCAGTCGAGCAGCGGGGCGGTCAGCATCACGACCAGGCCGCCGACGACGATCCCCAAACCGAGCCCGCTGAAATGCAGCCCGAGCTCGCTGCGGTGATCATGACGGATCAGCCAGTTGAGGATCAGGCCCGAGCCGAGCATCAGACCAGCGGCACTGCTCAGCCCCGCCAGATAACGGCTCAGGCCCCACAGCAGCGGGGTCTGCGCCATGGCCATCATGAGCGTGGTCAGAACGGCCAACACCAGACCCCAGCGGTAGAGCCGGTCCTTCAGCATGAGATCGCGCAGACGGCTGACGATGAGCACGCCAGTGAGATAGCCGAGATAGTTCCAGCCCGCCAGCCAGCCGGCCAGTGCCTCGCCCATCCCGGTTTGGGCCTGCATGACCGGGAGCATGGGCGTGTAGGCGAAACGGGCCACGCCAAGCGTCAGGATCAGTGCGCAGATCCCGGAGGCCAGGACCGTCCGGGGGCTGGTCCGATCGGCATGCGCCCTCATGTCTCGACTCCGCGTGGACAGTCGCGCAGCACATCCGCGATGCGCGGTGAGCGCCAGAGATAGGCCAGCACCGCCAGGCTTGCGAGCACCGAGGCGAGGAGCGGCTCATCGATGGCCTCCGGTAATGCGCGGCCGGATTCGATCACCACGCGGGTGACCAAGGCCAGATAGAGACCAACCGACAGCGTGAGGATCTCGCGACCCCACCGCCAAAGGTGGCGGACCCAGTCCGGGCAGGGTCGGCGCCGCCGCAAACCGGCCATCAGTACAGTCGCGGCGATCAGGTCGGCCAGCAGATACTCTGGCCGGATGAGATCGCGCAGGATCGCGATCTCCGCTCCGGTGGTCGGGAGAAAGGTGATGCCGAGCAAGAGCAGATGACGCACGAGGAAGACCAGCGCGAGCCAGAGTAGCGGCGGGACCCTCAGCAGCAGGTCGTCGTCGTAGTGAGTGGCGGCGCCGGCATGACGGGCCGATGACGGCGGGGGGGTCATCCCGGTGGGCGCGCGCTCAATAGAGGGTCAGATCCAAGGGCTCGAGCAGATTGGCCTGATGGGCGGTGCGAGCCGATGACATCCCATAGGCGATGTCGTGGATGGATTGCAAGAAATTCAGCTCCGACCAGGCATCGAACGGCCAACCGCTGCGGTCGCCACGCTTGTCGATCATGAGATCGTAGAAGACCTCCTCGAAGTGGTCTGGATTGCCCCAACAGCGCTCCAGACGTTGGAGTACATGTGGAAAACGCTCCTCCAGAACGGAGACCATGGTTGGATTCCTCGCGCCTGCATGGGGCCATGCGCGTCCCCCGATCGACACACCGCGTCGGCCCCTGCCGAGGCCGACTCCCCCGCCGACCGATGAGTCGGCGAACACGACATTCTGGCGGTTGCGGTCAAGTGAGCCATCTTGGTCGCGATCTTGTCGCGAGAACCCTGCCAATGATCCACACCGACCAACCGCCCACACGATACTCCAATACAGCACCGGGATGAAAGACATCGCGCCGGCTGCCCGCGTCAGTCTGCAGTGTGCCCGTCGGCTCTGGCTCTGTTGGCCGGCTGCTGATCAGCCGGGTGAACCGAGTCGACCTGATGTTGACACGATCGATCCAGATCGCTAGAGTCGCGCGGCACTCGAGGGGAGTAGTCGCCCTGCCGCGTTGCGGTAGGGGTGCATGTCAACAGACTTGGCGGTTGCGCCATGGCATGCACGGTCGCTCGACTTGACGAGACCTTGGGCACGATGTCATGTCCGGCGGGGGCTGGGCGCATGTCATCGCGTCCATGGCCAACTCGCCCGCCCCCCTCACGCGCAATCATGCCACGACAACGCCCCACCCCCGCGTACGCGCACACCGCGTCACGCTCATCCTGCCCGCGCATCCGACTCACGGCTCGAGGCGGGATCCAGTCCGTTCCCAGACCTTGCGCGAGGGCCGGATCATGAGCGAATCGACAGTCTTGCCACTCACACATTGGCTCTGGTCCGCGCTCACGACCTTCGGGGTCATCCTGCTCGCCGAGTTGGGTGATAAATCTCAGATCGTGTGTATGACGCTCGCGGCGCGCCATCGTCACTGGCCGGTCCTGATCGGCGCGGTCGCCGCGTTCGTGGTGCTCAACAGCCTGGCCGTGATCTTTGGGGTGGGTCTCGCCCAATGGATTCCAGAGCGTCTCCTGGCCGGTGGGGTCGCCATCCTCTTCGCGGTGTTCGGGGTGATGGCATTGCGCGCCGAGGAGGAGCCGGAGGATTCACCCGCGCGGCGCTTGAGTCACAACGGCATCGTCCTGACGACCTTTTCGATGATCTTCCTTGCCGAGATGGGCGACAAGACCCAACTCGCGGTCGCTGGTCTCGCCATCACCATGCCGCCGGTCGCGGTCTGGATCGGCGCCACGCTGGCCTTGGCCTTGACCTCGGCGCTCGGTGTCTGGGTGGGGTGCCGTCTGCTCCAGGTGATGCCGCTGCATCGGCTGCACCAGTTGAGCGGACTGGTCTTCCTGGTCTTGGCCGGGTTGGCACTGACGCGGGTGTTTTGAGCCTGGTCGGCTAGGGTGGGTCAGACACACGCGCAGCCGGCACCCTGGCTTGCCCCCCACGCACTGGATGATGCGCGCGTCGCGTCCGACTTGGGATCATGCCCCAGTGGCGCCGCGCGCAATGTCCAGAGAACCTAGATCAGGGGCCCCACAGCGACCCCGATCAGCAACAGGCTGGAGGCCGTCATGGTGATCAAGACATTGTCGTCGATGGGACCGATCTCGTAGCGCTCGACCCAGGAGGCGGCGAGCGCCGAGAGCAGGCCCCATTCTGGGATGGCGGGATCGGCGAATCCACCGATCACCCAGCCCATGGGGGCGCAGACCAACAGCATGAAGAGATTGCCGATCGGGCTCTTGGAGCGGCGCTTGACCAGCAGGTTGCGGGCGATCCCGGTCACCCCGTCGCCGAACGCCATGTAGAGTGCGGGCAGGACCGCGAGCCAGGGATTGTCGAGGATCCACCAGAGCAGCGCGACCGAGATCGCCCACATGAGCGCAAACTTGACGTCGTTGCGGTTCTCCGCGGTCTGGAACCAATAGAAGCGCAGTCCGGCCGCATGGGCGACCCAGGTCAAGCCCGTGAGCAAGAGCCCGCAGACCAGCGGATACCAGGGATCCTGGAACACCAGCGGGACCATGAGCGAGCCGACCCCGCCGGCCAGCATGTGCACGATCTTGCGGTTGTAGTAGACCGCCCGGATCGGCTCCATGCCGCGACCGATCATCATCCGGTAGGGGATCCGGGTCAGGAATAGGACCGCAAGCACATAGAGACTGAGTCCGATCGCCCAGAGCAATTGGGTTGACTGGATCATTCGCGCATTGCCCTCATGTGAACCGGATGCGATCGAGAGGCTCTCATCCGGTCGTGTTCAGCTGGCTCGCTAGTCTACCCGACCCAGGCGCGCAAGGGACTCGTCGCGCTGAAGTTTGCGAGGTTTCGCGGCGGCTGACGGTGCGCTGTCGATATTGGTCAATTAGGTTATATTGTAGCGTCATCACCCATCGCGGCCAGCGGCTCGAGTCTAAACCCTCATGTCATTTCGACTGACTCTTCTGATCATCTGCCTACTGCTCGGCGCGGGGGCCGCCCAGGGCGCGCCGACGCTCTCGGTCTTCGTGAGCATTCCCCCGCAGGCGACCTTCGTGACGCGTATCGGTGGCGCCGACGTGCAGGTGCAGGCCCTGATCCAGCCTGGACAGGATCCGCATGCCTTCGAGCCGACTGCCCGCCAGATCGCGGCGCTCGCCGAGGCCGATCTCTATGTGCGCAGTGGCATGCCGTTCGAGGACGCCTGGTTGCCGCGCCTCCAGGCCGCCAGTCCCTCGATGCGGGTGCTCGATCCGCGTGACGGGGTCGACCTGCGCGCGCAGGATGGGGGACATGACCGCCATGGCCATGACCATGAGGGGCATGAGCACCACGGGCATGGCGATTGGGATCCGCATCTGTGGACCAGTCCGGCGCGCGTGAAGATCATGGGCGCGGCGATCCGTGATGCGCTCGTCGCGCTCGACCCCGCGCACGCCGAATCGTTCATGGCTGGATTCGAGCGTTTCGCCGCCGATCTGGATGTCTTGGATGCCGAGATTCGCGCGCGACTGGCCGGGGTGCGGAGCCGCCGGTTCCTCATCCATCATCCGGCTTGGGGTTATTTCGCGGATGATTATGGCCTGGAGCAGGTCGCGATCGAGCGCGCTGGCAAGGAGCCAGGCGCGCGTGCCTTGAGCGGTCTGATCGAGCAGGCGCGTCGCGAGCAGATCCGGGTGGTGTTCGCGCAGCCTCAGATCAATCCGGTCGCGGCCGAGCAGGTGGCGGCGGCGATCGGCGGACGCGTCGCCGTGATCGACCCCTTGGCGAGCGACTATTTCGAGAATCTGCTGCGGGTGGCCGATCTCATCGCTGGAGCCAACGCGCCTTGAGCCCTGTGACCCCTGACCCGCTGGCGCGGCATGCGCTGGCCGCGGATCCGGTCATCCGCATCCAGGACCTGAGCTTCTCGTATGGCGAGGCGCTGGTGCTCGAGCATGTCGACCTGAGCATCCATGCCGGTGAGTTCGTCGGTCTGGTCGGTCCCAACGCCGGTGGCAAGAGTACCCTGCTCAAGCTCATCCTGGGTCTACTGGAGCCTCAGCGCGGACTCATCCAGGTGCTTGGGCGCACCCCTCGCCTGGCCGCTCGACAGATTGGCTATGTGCCACAATTTCCCACCTTCGCGCGCGATTTCCCGATCGCGGTCGAGCAGGTGGTGCTGACCGGGCGGCTGGGTCTCGGGCCCATGCCGGGCTGGTATCGATCCGCGGACCATGCCGCGGCGCGCCGCGCGCTCGCCGAGGTCGAGGCGCTGGACCTGGCCGCGCGACGGATCGGGACGCTCTCGGGGGGGCAGATGCAACGTGTCCTGCTGGCGCGTGCACTGGTGGCCGAGCCGCGGATCCTCATCCTGGACGAGCCCACGGCCAACATCGACCAGCGCATGGAGGGTGACATCTTCGATCTGCTGGCGCGTTTGAACGCCCGGCTCACCATCCTGGTCGTTTCACACGACATCGCCTTCATCTCGGGTTATGTGGGTCGCGTCGCCTGTTTGAATCGCACGCTGGTCTGTCATGGCACCGATCGTGTCGATGGCGATCTGGTCCATCGCCTCTACGGCGAGAACGTGCGCCGTGTCGCGCACGAGGGGGCCGATGCCGGTTCGGTCCCACATCACCACCAGCATTGAGCACTCGACCATGACCGAGACGCTGCAGGCGTTCACCCAACATGCCTTCTTGCAAACGGCATTGCTCGCCGGATTGCTCGCCAGCCTTGGCTGTGGCGTGGTCGGCACCTTCGTGGTGGTCAAGCGCATCGCCTTCATGGCCGGGGGGATCGCCCATTCGGTCTTGGGCGGCATGGGCGCCGCGCTCTACTGGGGCTTCGATCCATTGCTCGGCGCGCTGCTTGCCGCGGTGGTCGCAGCACTCTTGATCGGTCTGGTCCGGCTCGCCTGGCAGGCCCAGGAAGACACGCTGATCAGCGCGCTCTGGGCCATCGGAATGGCCATCGGCATCCTTTTCATCGCCAAGACCCCGGGCTATGCCACGGATCTGATGAGCTTTCTCTTCGGCAACATCCTGCTCGTGCCGGAGCACGCGCTCTGGCTCATGGCCGCGCTCGACCTGGTGCTGATCCTGACGGTCGTGCTCTTCTATCGTCAGCTGCTGGCGGTGACCTTCGACGAGGAGTTTGCCCGCCTGCGCGGGGTGCCCGTCGCCTTCTTCTATCTGCTCCTACTCTGTCTGGTCGCCATCACCGTGGTCCTCTTGATTCAGGTGGTGGGCCTGATCCTGGTCATCGCGCTCCTGACCCTGCCGGCGGCGATCGCGGGTCACTATGTCCACTCGCTGAGCGGAATGATGGTGATCGCCACCCTACTCGGCGGGCTGTTCACCTCCGCTGGCCTGTTTCTGTCCTACGCGCCGGACTTGCCCGCCGGGCCGACCATGATCCTGTTGGCCGGCGGCACCTATGTCGTCTCGACCATCGCCAGCCGGCTCCTGGCGCGGCAGCGGGCGCGACGGCGCGTGATCTTGCCTCGACCGGGAGGATCCCCGAATGGCTGAGCAATCGGCGGATGCAGTGCTGGAACGGGCCGCGGCCCTGTGCGCGCGCCGAGGGGTGCGACTGACCGCGCAGCGGCGGCGGGTTCTGGAGATCCTCTGCGCCTCGGCGCGCCCATTGGGCGCCTATGACATCCTCGATGCCATGCGCGAGGGTCCTCGCGGACTCGCTCCCCCGACCGTCTATCGCGCGCTCGATTTTCTACTCGAGCAGGGACTCGTGCACAAGATCGAGAGTCTGCACGCCTTCGTCGGCTGTCATCATCCAGAGCATCCACATGCCAGCCAGTTCCTGATCTGTGATACCTGCGGCACGGTCACCGAGATCGAGAACGAGGGGATCACCCGGAGTCTGGGTTCGGCGGCCAGCGCGAGCGGCTTTCGCCCGGCGCGTCCGGTGGTGGAGGTCATCGGGATCTGCTCGGGATGCGCCAAGTCCGATCCTGATGCTTCGCCACGAACAACGGGAGGTCGCACGTGAATTCAATCCGCGTCCGTCACTTGGCGGCTGTCACCCTCGCGGGTGTCCTGGGGTCATCCATGCTGCTGGTCGCCGCGGAGGCACCGCGCCAGAGCGGCGCGCATGTCCATGGCATGGCCCATCTGAACATCGCCATCGCGGGCGCGCAGGTGTTGGTCGAGTTGACCAGCCCGGCCGCCACCATGGTGGGTTTCGAGCGCGCGCCGCGCACCCAGGAGGAGCGCGAGACCCTCGCGCTTGCCAGGGAGAATCTGCTGGCCGGCGATGCCATGATCCGCTTCAGCACGCGGGCGGCGTGTCGACTCCTGAACGTCGAGCTCGACACCGATCTCGCGGCGCACGGGCACGACCACGATCATCATGATGGTGACGAGCGGCATGCCGATCTCCATGTCAGCTACCGATTCGAGTGTGATCAGCCCGCCGCGCTCGATTCGGCCGCGCTCGGTCTGTTCGCCGGTTTTCCCGCGCTGGAGCGGGTCTTGGTCCAGTATGTGATGGATGAAGGGCAGGGCGGTGCCGAGCTGACGCCGGGACAGCCGGTCGTGAGCTTCGTGCCCTTCTGACCCGACCGAGCGAGCATCAGAGACCGATGCGCGTGTCGCCCACGCCATCCAACCGAGCGCCGCGGTCTCCCGCGGTGGTGCCGCGCGTGCCTGCCGAGGGGGCGGGTGACCATGCCGATCCAGCGCGCCTGCCGATGGTGACGATGCGCGATCTGGAGTTTCGTTGGCACCGCGGCGCGCCGCTCGTCCTGGCGATCGAGCGCTTGGAGATCGCGCGCGGGGAGCGGGTGTTGATCACGGGTCCGAGTGGCAGTGGCAAGACCACACTGCTCAGTCTGCTGGCTGGCGTGGTCAAGGCCGAGCGAGGAACGCTCACGATCCTGGGCCAACCTTTGGAGCACTTGAGCGCGGTGCGGCGCGATCACTTCCGGGCCGACCATCTCGGCTATGTCTTTCAGATGTTCAACCTCATCCCCTATCTCTCGATCGTCGAGAATGTGCTCTTGCCCTGCCGGTTCTCACGTCGTCGCCGCGCCCGTGCAGGTGCGCGCGGCGCGCATGATTTGCACGCCGAGGCGCTGCGCCTGCTCGATCGTCTCGACATGGCCGAGCCCGCGCGGCGCGCCGATCCGGTGACTCGGCTCTCGGTCGGTCAGCAGCAACGGGTCGCCGTCGCGCGCGCGCTCATCGGCGCGCCCGAGATCCTGATCGCTGACGAGCCGACCTCGGCGCTCGACGCGGACCGGCGCGAGTCATTCATTCGTCTACTCTTTCAGGAGTGCGCCGAGACTCGGATGACCCTGATCCTGGTCAGCCATGACGCCTCACTGGAGCCGCTCTTCGATCGCACCATCCGGCTGGCCGAGGTCAATCGCGCCGCCGCTGGACGCACGCCATGAGCCGCGCCCGCTCAGCCGATCGCGACCGCCGCGCGCGTCTCACCGCGGCCGCCGCTCGCTGGGGTGAGTGCGAGTGCGCGCGAGCATGCCGCGCCGCGCGTGCCAACCAACCCATCACCTTGATCCACCAGGCGGGCACAGCATGCTGATCCTCATCGAAGTCGCCGCGATCATCGCCTTCGCGGTCTCCGGTCTCATCGAGTCGGTGCGTCATCGGATGGATGTCGTTGGTGTCTTCACCGTGGCCTTCGTCGCCGCGTTCGGTGGTGGCACACTGCGTGATGTGCTGCTGGATCGTCGCCCATTGTTCTGGGTGCAGCACCAGGAGTATGTCTGGCTGGTCATGGCGCTCACCCTGATCGGGCCACCCTTGCTGGGCTGGATGCGTCATCGCTGGGTCGATCGTCTCATGCAGGCCACCGATGCCCTGGGGCTCGGACTCTTCGCGGTCTCGGGCACCGCGCTCGCCCTGGCGGCCGAGATGCCGTTGATCGTCGCGGTCTTGCTGGGCGTGGTCACAGGTGTCTTCGGCGGTGTACTGCGCGATCTACTCTGCAACCGGATCCCGGTCATCTTCTATGACCATCGCCCCTACGCCCTCTGCGCCTTCATCGGTTGTTGGGTCTTCGTCGGTCTGGATTGGCTGGGTCTGGAGGACTGGCAGGCACTGATGGCGGGCGTCGGCGCCGCGACCGGTTCGCGCTTGCTGGCGGTGGGATTGGATTGGCGGATTCCGCCCTGGCCGCGCGAGTCCTCGGTGGACTGAGCGGGTCGGCCAAGGCGGGTGTCCTCCGCGCGATCGCCTCACGCCATCGGTCGACGTCGCGCTGGGTTGCCGGTCGTTCTGTGAATCGTGCGCGACGCAAGGATGCCATGCCTGTGATAGCCTAGTCTGAATCGACCATGGGTGTGCTGCTGCTTCTGGTCATCGACGTGCTCGATTCTTGCGCAGTCAGCCCGGATCAGGAGAACACCATGGCCAATTCAGTGCTCGATGACCTTCTGGAGCGTCTGCGTCGCGTCCAAGCCGATGTGGATCGCGAGGTCGAGCGTCTCTTGGCCGAGGGGCGTGCCCGCTTCAACTATACCCTGAAGGGTGGCCGAGTCGTCTTCGACCAGCAGGTGCGGCGTCTGCATCATGCGCAGTCCACGCGCGCCTGGATCTATCTCAAGCGCGCGCCACTGTCCTTCATCCTATCGGCCCCGCTGATCTATGGACTGATCATCCCGCTGGTGCTCCTGGATGTCTCGATCACGCTGTTTCAGCAGATTTGTTTTCGACTCTATGGCATCCCGCCGGTGCGACGGGGGGACTATCTGATCATCGACCGACATCGTCTCGCCTATCTCAACACCATCGAGCGGCTCAATTGCATCTACTGTGGATATGCCAATCAATTGATCGAATACGCGCGCGAGGTTGCCGCTCGCACCGAACAGTTCTGGTGTCCAATCCGCCATGCCCAGCGCACCCGCGACCCGCATGCGCGCACCCGCCGATTCGTCGACTATGGCGACGCCACTGGGTATGCTCAGCGCTTGCCTGCGCTGCGCCAGGACTGGAATGGAGAGGTGCCGCTTGCGCCTCGCCAAGCCGGGCGCGAATCGACCCCATAGCGGGTCTGGGCATCGGCCTCCGCCTCCGCTCCCCCAGCCCCCGGTCACTGGCGAGTTGGATGGTCGTTGACCAGGATGCGGCGCCAACCCGGCCTCCAGTGCCTTGACCATGGACGCTGATCACTGACACAGTGGAGAATCATCAGTCTCTCGGTTCCGCCTCGGCGTGACAGGCGTCACGCTCGCGGTGGAGGCCGGTGACCGATCCTCACTCGATTGACCCTCGCTTGAATCCAAGGTGAACGCCCGTGCAGAGCACCGAAAACATCAATATCAGCGGTTTCGATCCGATGCTGACACCGCTGGAGATCCATCAAGCCGTGCCGATCTCCGATCGGGCCGCGGCCACCGTCCTCTCCGGTCGCGCGAGCCTGGAGGCGATCCTGGATCGGCGCGATCCGCGCCTCTTCATCGTCGTCGGGCCTTGCTCGATCCATGACCCGGTCGCCGGTCTGGATTATGCCGCGCGGCTCGCGGCGCTGGCCGACGAGGTCTCCGACCGGCTGCTGTTGGTGATGCGGGTCTACTTTCAGAAGCCGCGCACGACCACCGGATGGAAGGGCTATATCAACGACCCGAACCTCAACGATACCTTCAGTATCGCCGAGGGGATGCGCAAGGCACGCCAGTTCCTGCGCGATGTCACCGAGCTGGGTCTGCCCACCGCGACCGAGGCGCTCGACTCGATCGTTCCACAATATCTGTGGGATCTGATCAGTTGGACCGCCATCGGCGCGCGGACCTCCGAATCTCAGACGCACCGAGAGATGTCATCCGGTCTATCGACCCCCGTGGGCTTCAAGAATGGCACGGACGGCTCGATCGACACCGCGATCAATGCCATCGTCTCGGCGGCCCAGGCGCACAGCTTTCTCGGTGTCAATGCCCAGGGCTTGACCAGTATCGTCAGGACGCGGGGCAATCGCTATGGCCATCTGGTGCTGCGTGGTGGCGGCAATCGTCCCAATTACGACACGGTCAGCGTCGCCATGGCCGAGGACGCGCTGATCAAGGCCGGTCGGTCAGCGAACATCGTCATCGACTGCTCACATGCCAACAGCTTCAAGCAGCCCGAGCTGCAACCCTTGGTGATGCGTGATTGCGTGAATCAGATCCGCGCCGGCAATCGCTCGATCGTCGGCCTGATGGTGGAGAGCTTCATCGAGGCTGGACACCAGTCGATCCCCGCCGATCCGACCCAGCTGCGTTATGGCTGCTCGGTCACCGACGCCTGTATCGATTGGCCCGCTACCGAGCGGATGATCCGCGACGCCCATGAGGCGCTGAGCGAGGAGATCCTATCGCAGCGCATGACCGCGACTTGAGTGGAGATGGACGATGGAGTTGGCGCGCCCGACAGGACTTGAACCTGTGACCCCAGCCTTCGGAGG
>RZZN01000135.1 GCA_009929855.1 Gammaproteobacteria bacterium | reverse complement strand
GCCAACCATGGTAAGACCCGGCTGGCGTTCTGGCGGGGATGGCAGGATTGGCTACCTGCTTTTTCGGTATACAGAGCGTGTTCTTATGTTTCCGGTGTATGCAGCAATCCCCATAAGCTATTCGTATCCGTAGTAAGACGGCTGCGGCAGTGTCAGGCCCAACTCTAGGGCCAGCGCCTCAACCTTGTTCATGTACTCGCTAAAGTCCTTCTTGTTGAGCTTGCTCGTCCGGGTTCGTATCTGGACCGTCCCGCCTTCCACGTCCCGCTCTTTGACCGGCAGGAACTTAAAGGCTAGGATTTCGTGCAATTCGTCCTTATCCTCGCCGAGAAAGTCCGCGATAATCTGCAGGTGCTTCCAATAGAGCGCATTCTGAGGGCAGGAGCGTTTCGGTTCCGTGATACGTACCTCGTACACCTTGCCGTGCGGGAGCGCCTGAATAGCAAGCAAGCAGTTCCGTTTTACGTCCTGATTGCGGATTATGAACGTTTCCACTTTACGATCTCCATCATTGCATAATCCCGGTCGCCTGAGTTGGCATAGAGCCGTCTGGCAAGCGCCGTAATTCGAGTTGTCGAGCCGCCCCAAAACTTCCGTTCGTTGCGACCCTGATCCTCATGACAGGATACGCACAGGGGCACGGTGCATTCATCGGATGGCTTGTAACCCATGCCGCCACCATTTCCCGCCCTGATATGGGCGCACTGCGTATGTCCGCTTCTCTTGCAGACAATGCAAGGGAGGCTTGCGATGTATTTGCGGTGCTTTTCATCTTCAACACGCTGCGGAACTCCTATTGCGAGAACGGACTTGTCTATTTTCTGGCGCCTGGTCACCACGGAATCTCATCTTCCATTTCATCCGCAGGCCGGAACGGTTCTTGCGCGGTCGGGCCGTCATTACGCTTCGGCGGGAAGTCGAACTGCGTCACAACGCACTCGGTCGCGTATTTCGTGTTGCCTTGCTGATCTTCCCATTTACGGGTTTGTATCCGTCCCGTACCAGAAAGCCGGTCGCCCTTCTTCACGTACTGGTTAAGAAGCTCGGCGGTCTTCTCCCAAGCCACACAATTCACAAACTCTGTCTTATCCTTGCCCTCGTTTATGGCAATGGAAAAGCTTGCTACCTGCTTTCCTGATGTGGTCATTCTCAGCTCAATGTCTTTGCAAACGTTTCCACTGAAGCAGAAAGTATTCATTGCTGTTCTCCTAGTTGTTTAAACAATATTCCGCTTTCCGCGATGCCCCGGCAATAGCCTACGCGGTCTAAGGGCAGAGTATTCAAAGCGCCGTATAGCCAGACTGTTTTTGTTATCGCAGAACCATAACTGCGCCCCGGGCTTACCTTTTCCAGCGGTAAGCTGCGTTCATAATTGCCGTACGGCGTGGTCTGGTTTCGTTCATAGCCTACTCCAAGCATTTGACGGGTAGGAAATCCCTTGCGGGCAAAGTTCCCCCGGCGCGTAAACAGGTTTATCCTGACTGTTGCAGTGAGCGACACATCGGAAGATTGACAATCAAGGATTGGTAGGATATATTGACCTTGACACATCGATCTTGGGCCGGGGACTGTCGCTACAGACCGGCCCATTTCTTTTACGATATAGCATTCAGCCGTAACGTCAAGCATCTTTTTTCTTGTTGTGCGGGTTTCCTGCCGGGCGTGTTTTAATATTGTTTTTTCTAAGCAATGCCAGAACCCACGTTGTGCTTATCCCATATCTTTTGGCAACCTGGCTTATTGAATATCCGTCCCGGTAATCCTCGCAGATTTTCTCGTTGCGCTCTTTCATAGTCATTTCATCCGATGCACTCATAATTCCTCCTATTCGGCTGCGGCTGGCGTGAGTTCGCCAAGCCTGTTGTCAATCAGTTCCCGCGCGCGTTGCGCTGGCTTCTTGCCGTCCTTCATGTACTTTTCGGCGCTTAGAATGCGGTCGAGGTCGTCAATCATCCTCCGCGTCCGGCCCTGATACTCGACAAGGTCCGTGAGGTCGTGGCAGTCGTTCACGTACTCGCCGAACTCTTTCAGGAAGTCCAAAGCCGCCTTGACGCTCTGGAAGCGGTAGGGGATGGGAATAGGGCTACCATCGGCCAGTTGCTTCACGCGGGAGGCGTAGGCAAGATCGACGCTGTCATAAAACGTCTCTGGCATGTTTTCGACCTCGTGCCGCTTACCGTCCCAAAACGTTTGCAGGGTCGTCATTTCGGTAATGCCGTTGATCTCGTTCACCATGTCGTGGGAGATTTTCTTCCAGTCGGTTTCAGGCACATCGACGCCAACGTTAGCCTGCGTCTTGTCGTATAGGGCAAGGCCGAAGGGATTGCCGAACGTCATGAAGGCACGCTTCATTGCGTCCGTCTCGGCTTCCTTAATGGCGCTTTCGTATGCGTCATGAATGCTTGGGGAAATGCCCGATCCAAAGCCGATACCCTCGCGCGTAACTTCGCCTACTGTTATGCGAACTTTTGCGCGGAAGGAAACAACGTGGTTGCCCTTTTGGTTTGTCGTCGGAGCGCAGTTCTCGATAAGCTCAATTGTTTCCCGGTGCCACGCATCATGACCAAATATCCGGTTGGCTTCCGCGATTGCGTGCCAGCCCTCAATGTAGGACAGTTGACGACCGGACTGTGTGCGCGTTGCGACAAATCGCGGGTCGAGCTTTTTTGTTAGTTCCTGCTTCTGTTGTTCACTGAGTTTCATCTTTCCACCTTTCATATTCCTGCCAGCAAGTTATGCGCCAAACAAGGTGACGCAGCCTGAAAATCATGTCGTCCACCATAGCCACCCCCTAAAAAGTCCGGCGAGGCGGCTTAGGGTCCGCCTGCCGGTAGTTAAAGACCATCTCTGGCCCTTTCGCGGGGTAACGCGAAACTGGTTGTCGTTTGCATACAGAGCCTCGCAGCGCAGGAACTCGCACAGGTCGAAGCTCGGGTGATTGTCGTTTGCGAAACCCTGGCATCGCTCGCAGTCTCTCCAGTCGTTCAGCATGATGGGCCTCGCTCGTATGCGATTGCCTGAATCCGCGTATGCAATCTTGCAAGACACTCGGTCGCGCACCAGACTGGCTTCCAGGGCGTCAGCATCACAGAGCCGTTATCAATCGCGGCGTCACAAAGTGCCTTATCTGGCAGGATCGTGACTTGCTCTTGAACGCGATAACCTTCCGGCCAGTCAGGGAGCGCGTCACAGGAGCGCGTCACGGGAGCGTGCTCGGCCGGGTAATGAATGATAGCTCTCTCCTCCGGCGGCCAGGAGTCGCGACGATAATGAACTGTACCTCCGCTAAAGCTGATTTTGAAGTCGCCATGAAGCCAAATATACGCCCAAACCCGCGCATTAATTTCTTCAAGCGTAACAATGTCTTTCCGGTCAACGCTTTCAATCATCTGCAGGATTTTCTCGTGTTCCATCACATCGCCCCCATCAGTTCCCGAACCTCGCCAAGAAATTCAGCAAATCCGTTAATAATCACCATCGCTAATACGTAAAGGACGATGGCGGCTCCCATACATCCGTGGACAATGGCTGATCCAGTTCGCCTGTTCTTATCGCCCGGATGATTGCCAGTTCGATTACTGCCATGCGGATCGTCCGACGTGTCGGCAGCGCAAACACCGGCGGCTCGGTTAAGTCGAAATACTGTTTCGGTGTCACATTCCGGGTAAAACGTTCGCTCATCTCTCATTGCTTTCATCTCAATATGGTTGGCGTGCTGTCTCAGTTTCCGCACCGCCGTCTTGCAGGACGGTAAGGTTTCCAGTTCGTCGGCTTGCATACGGATGATTGCAGCGGCGAATCGTGGAGCCTGTGCAAGCGGGATGGTTTCGGGGAAGTAAGTACTCACGATTCAAACTCCTGCATTTCTTTCAAAAGCGAGAGCGTTTCGACTACATCGAGGCGTCCGCCGATAGCATTGTTGGCCCGGCTCATAAGGTCTTGCCAAGCGGCACGGTAAAAAACGAAAGCCGGTGCGTTCCAATCGTCCCCGCAAGCCGCCTTGATCTCTTGAAGCCGGTCGCGTTCCTGCAATATCGCGTCAATGACGTTGCTCATTTCTCACCTGCCTCGATCAGTGCTTCAATTTTGGTCATGGTTGGCTGCTCCGAAGAAGTGAGCGAACCAAAAAGAAAATCACCTTGATCCGGTCGGCGCGGGAAAGGACTGTTTGAAACCAAACGTGTAGGTTCAAATCTTCAAACAGAAACAGGTCGCCTTCTTGCTTGATGCGAAAGCCGGTTCCCCGCCATATTGAATTGCTCGTTAATTTTAGTTTATCTTTCATTTCTCTCTTCCTCTCTGCAAATGCTGATTCGTTCTTCATGCTGTCATCTCCTCAAGTGCTCGGTTAGTGTTGTTCACGGCTTCTTCGTAAAGGGCTTCGAGTTCTTCGTCCGTCATGTCGCGCGCGGGTTTCATTTGCCCCTCGCTTTGTCTAGAGCAGCGCGGGCCTCTTTCTCGATCTCGATGCAGCGCGCCCAATAAACGGAAGTCGCAACGCCCAGGTCGTTTTCCTCCGGCCTTGATAGCTCAGCGAGAAACTTCTGGGCTTTCTCCAGCGCATCCCGCAATTCAAGCAACCGCTCAGCAGCCTCGGCAATAGCGGCGTTTGCCACCCCGTCCTCTGACTGAATATCAACTGCCAGAACCCTCATGGCGGCGATTAGTGTTTCTGTGCTGCTTCTGCTCATCCCCGCCTCCATTCGATAATCGCGCCGACGATAAGACCGGCGAACATTGCCAGCGTCAGGATGGCAACCGCGTTCACGCCTGAATAGCCAGCCAGCGGGTTGAAGAACAGTTGTGTAAGCGGGTGTGTGATAAAGTCGGTCATGCTGCCTCTCCCTTCAGTTCGGCAAGTCGCTGCTCCATAGCGCGGATTGCCTCTTCTTTCTTTGCCGCCTTTTCAGCCTCGCTCTTTGCCGCGAACAAGTCCTTTGCCTTCTGAAGCTCTTCAGTTGCGAGGGCAATTATTTCCGGGAGGTTTTTGATTGATTGTGTTGTTAAATCTTTAATCTTGGGAGGGCGAAAAAACGCAACCTGAGCGTTGCCCAATGAGGTTTTAATATTTACAGAACGGTGTTCGCTGTTATCAGCGAAATAGCACCAAACCTCACCGCCCCTTATCTCATAAGTGGTCGTGTCCCAGCCTTCGCTTTCATAAGAAAAATCAAGCCAGTCTTCTGCTATATTGATTAGCTCTTTTGCTACCTTGTTAATGTCGTAAGTCATGCTGCACCTGCTTTAGGCTTGCGTTTTTCAACCAGATCACCGGGAACTGAGAGATTCATATCGTTCATGTGGCAAAGGGCCAGCCGAACAACGGGCTCATATATCGCGCTGTTCTTCCGCATTTTGTCCTCTTCCATGCGTGGGGGCTGCGTTTCAAGCCTGTCGCGGTAAATTCTAAAGCAAAGCTCACTGAT
>RZZN01000134.1 GCA_009929855.1 Gammaproteobacteria bacterium | reverse complement strand
GGCGGGCGCGAGCTCGTCGAGCTTGGCCCGGATGCCCTCGACCACCGCGCGCGCGTTGGCGCCGCGCAGACCCAGCACCAGGCCCTCGACGGCCTCGCCACGGCCATTGCGGGTGACCGCGCCATAGCGGGTGAGCGCACCGAGCCGTACCTCGGCGACGTCGGCGACCCGGACCGGTTGACGCGCGTCGCCACCGACCACGATCGCTCCGAGATCGGCCAGGGTGCGGATCGCGCCGGTGCTGCGCACCAGCAGCACCTCCTCGCCGGCGCTCAGTCGTCCGGCACCGTCGTTGCGGTTGTTCGCGGCGATCGCGGTGGTGAGGTCGGCGAGCTGGAGGCCGCGCGCGGTCATCCGGGCATTGTCCGGGACCACCTCGAAGCTGGTGACCAGACCACCGAGCGAGTTGACATCGGCCACGCCGGGCACCGCGCGCAAGGCCGGTCGGATCGTCCAGTCGAGCAGGTCGCGCCGCTCGGCGAGTGTCAGATCACCGCCCTCGACGCTGAACATGAACATCTCACCGAGCGGCGTGGTCATGGGCGCGAGTCCACCCTCGACCCCCTCGGGCAGCTCGCCCCAGATGGCACCTAAGCGCTCGGCCACCTGCTGGCGCGCCCAGTAGATGTCGGTGCCCTCGGCGAAATCGAGCGTGATGTCGGTCAGCGCGTACTTGGCGATCGACCTCAGCATGGTCTGACGGGGGATGCCGAGCATCTCCAGCTCGATGCGCTGGGTGATGCGCGACTCGACCTCCTCGGGCGTCATGCCGGGCGCCTTGACGATGATCTTGACCTGGGTGGTCGAGACATCCGGGAAGGCATCGATGGGGGTCGCCTGAAAGGCCCGCCAGCCCCCGCCGATCAATGCCGCGGTGGCGAGCAGGATCAGCAGGCGCTGGGTCAGGGCGAACTGGATGAGACGCGCCAGCATCATTCAGCCCCGCCGAGCCAAGCGGCCTTGAGCGCGACGACCCCGCTGATGGCGATCTGGTCGGTGCCGCTCAGCTCGCCCGTGACCACCGCGTCGGTCTCTTCCTCGGCCAAGACCTTGACCGGTTGCGCGGTGAATCCACCGTCACGGACCAGGAACAGATAGCTCTCGGAGGCATGACGCACCAGTGCTGCGAGCGGGATCCGCCAGGCCTCGCCAGCCGCGGTGGCGCTCAGCTGGACCTCCACGAACTGACCCGGACGTAGCCGCTCGGCGCCTTCGCGCACCTCGGCGCGGACCAGGACACCTTGGTCCTGACCATGGGTCATGCGCCCGACGGTCACGATGACACCCTCCATCCCCTCACGCGGCAGCAGCACGCGTGCGCCCTCGCCGAGTCCGGCAAGGCGATCGACCGGGACATGGATCTCCAGCCAGAGCGGGTCGAGTCTGGCGATCCGATAGAGCGGCGTGGCGCTGGCGATCGCTTGACCCGTGTTGACCAGCTGCTCCAGGACCACGCCGGCGATCGGCGCGCGCAGCTGGAGCCGCGGCGTCAGACGCCGGGAGCCGGCCAGGGTCTCGATCTCCTCGGTCGTGAGCCCCGCCAGCTCGAGGAGCTGGCGACGCTGATCGGCGACCGTCGCGAGCTCGCGTTGTCTCGACTGGCTCTCCAGCAGACGACGCTCGGCGATCACGCCTTCGCGATGCAGCATCTGATCACGGGCCAGCTCGCGCTCGCTGAGCGCGAGACGGGTCAGGGCTTCCAGATACTGGCTCTGGGCATCGACCAGCTCGGGGCTGCGCAGCTCCGCGAGCACCTGACCGACGCTGACTTGCTCGCCCTCGGCGACCAGCAGCGCCTCGATCACACCGCTCTGAGGCGTGGCAACCACGCGCATCTGAGGGTTGGGGACCGTGACCTCGGCCGGGTAGCGACGGGTCAGGGTCTCGGTGGCCGGGATGGGGGCGCTCGAGACGATGCCGAAGGCGGCCTGCTGGACGGCGTCGATCGGGATCAGATCGGCCGCAGTGCCCAGCATGGCCGGGAGCGTCAGCAGGGCGCCCAGGAGCAGTCGATGCAGCGGGCGCGACCCCGTGGCACTGAGTCGTGGATGGATCGCTGTCATTCGGGAATCACTCCCAAGGCTTGATTGAGGCGGGCCAGGGCACGGCCCTGCTCCAGACGACGCAGCTCCAGGTCCAGGCTGGCCTCGCGCGCCCGCTCCTGGCTGCGCAGCAGCTCAGCGAGATCGCGCTCGCCCAGCTCGAAGGCGCGACGCATCAGGCGCAGTGCCTCCGCGGCGAGACCAGCGCGGCGCTCGGCGACCGCCAGTGCCTCGGTCGCCCCGCGTCGCTCCAGATCCGCGCTGACCAGCTCGAGCTCGGCCTCGCGTTTGATGCGATGCAGGTCGGTGAGACGCTCGGTATAGGTGCGCTCGGCCGCCGCCAGGGCCGGTGCCGACTGGCTGCCGAGACCGAGCGGGATGCTCATCTCGATCTGCAGGGCGTCGAGCGCATCCGTGCCACGCCCAGCCTCGACGCGTTTGCCGCCCAGGCTCAGCAACGGATGGCCGCGGCGCTCCTGGATGGCACGCTCGCGCTCGGCGCGGGCGAGCATGAGCGCGCCCTCGCCATCGGTCAGCAGTGGATGATCCGCCGGCAGCGCGCGTGGGGTCTCGGTCGGCGGTGGGGCCAGCTCGCTCAGCGGGTCGGGCAGGCTGGTCTGACCGGTCAGGTGCTGCCAGGCCTCGCGGGCGCGAGAGGCGGCGAGCCGCGCGGCCTGGACCTCGACCTCGCGGACCAGGGTCTCCTGACGGGCCTGGAGCAGGTCGACCCGCGCCAGCTCCCCGCCTCGGGTGCGCTTGTCGACCGTGGTCTCCAAGGCGCGCGCGGCCTCCAGTGCCAGCTCGGCCTGACGCAGCCGACCCTCGGCGAGCGCGGTCTCCCAGGAGGTCTCGCGCACACGTCCCGCCATCTCCCAGCGCAGCAGTCGCTCGAGCGCGACCGACTGGGCATCGAGCGCCCCGGCGATGGCTTGGCGAGCATCGCGCTGGCCGGGCAGCCAGAGCGGCAGATCGACCATCGCCTCCCACTCGTTGGCACCCTGATCCTCGGTCAGACGGTCCGAGACCGACTTGAGCCGCAATGCCACGTCCTCGGCCACCAGGCTGGTCGCCTGGGTCCGGGTGGCCGCCGCCGCCTGGCGGACCGCCGCGACCCGCGGGGCCTGCTCGGCGAGACGCAGCGCGTCGGTCACCGCCTCGCCGAGTGTCACCGCGACCGCCTCGTCGGCGGGCGCGCCGGCCAACAGCAGGCTGGACAGAAGCAGAATGAGCGGGGCAGGGGGCATGGATCCGGTCGCGGCCTTCGTGAAGTGGACACGCCGGAAAGATTAGAGGGGCAAGCTGAATCGAGGCTGAAACGGATCCTCGTCGCGACTGATCGTCTGTCAAGGTTTCGCTTTGATGCTTGGTTGATCCTCTCGCTGGCCATCCCCGAGTGGAAGTCTGACCTCGGCGCATAGACCGCCCAAGGCGGGTGAGCGCGCGAAGCTGATGCGACCACGATAGCCCGCGACGATCTCATTGGCGATCGCCAGGCCGAGTCCGTGGCCGCTGATCTCCTCATCGAGCCTGACGCCACGCCCCGTGATGGCCGCGATCTCGGTTGGCGAGCAGCCGGGTCCATCGTCCTCGATCAGCATCACCAGCTCATCGCCGTCCGCGAAGAGACGGCAGCGCACCTGGCCAGCCGCCCATTTGCAGGCGTTGTCGAGCAGATTGCCGAGCAGCTCCAGCAGGTCCTCGCGGTCGGCGTCGAGCGATCCGGCGGTGTCGATCGCGAGCTGGATCGCGAGCTCCTTGGGCGCATGGATGCGCTGGAGGAGCTGGACCAGGGTGGGGAGCTCGGCATCTGGGTCGAAACGCAGACCAACGCCACCGGCGCCGGCGAGACGCGCGCGCTTGAGCTGGCGCTCGGCGAGCCGACGCAGACGCTCGATCTGCTCGATCAGCGTTTGACGGATCTCCTCATCGAGCGCGAGCGCGGGATCCTGGAGCTGCTGGCGCAGCAGGCTCAGCGGGCCCTTGATGGCGTGTCCCAGGTTGCCGGCCGCCGTGCGCGAGCGCTCCAGGCGTTGCCCGAAGAGCACCAGCAGACGATTGAGCTTGCGCACCAAGGGCTGGATCTCGGTCGGCACCCGCTCGGTCAGGGCGACGGTCTGACCGGCCTCGAGACGGCCGATGTCACGATAAACCGAGCCGAGCGCGGCGAAGGTCCGACGCAGGATCAGCCGTTGCAGCAGCAGCATCAGGATCAGACCACCAAGCGCCACCACGGCGATCAATCGCTCCACATCGACCAGATTCTGCTCCAGGGGGGTGATGTCCTCGGCGACGACGAGCACCAGATTGCCGCCATCGAGCTGATAGCCCTCGCCCCGGATCAGGAGCCGCTGACCGGTCGGCCCGGCGGCACGCCACACCGCCGACTCGCCCGGCTGCAAGGCACGTCCCTGGAGATCCGAGTCCCAGAGCGAGCGTGAGCGGATGTGCTGACCCGCGGGGGAGTCGATGACGAAATAGTGACCCGAATAGGGTTGGTGATACACGGGTGTCAGACGTTGCTCGCCGAGCACCAGGCGGCCATCTGAGTCCCGGGTGAGCGCGCCGATCAGCGCGTCGGCGTCATGCTCCAGGCGCGAGAGCACGAAGGCATCGGCACCGCGGTGCAAGGCCGCGTGACCCAGGCCCCAGAGCGCGCCAATCAGGAGGATCAGGCTCGTGGTCAATCCCAGCTGCAGGCGACCCTCCAGCGATCTCATGGCGCCATGGCCGCGGGCCGGATCACCCGGGAGGGGGACGGATCGACCCAGAGGCTGGATCGCCGCAGACCCGGAGACAGGCTCATCGATGCAGCAGGTAGCCCTGTCCGCGCAGGGTCTGGATGCGCTCACGGCCGATCTTCTCGCGCAGTCGCCGCACATAGACCTCGATCAGGTTGCTGCCGCGGTCGGCCTCCAGCTCGTAGACATGGTCCATGATCTGAGTCTTTGAGAGGATGCGCCCGGGATTGAGCATCAGATAGCGTAGAAGTCGAAACTCGGTGCCAGTCAGCTCGCGGTCCGTGCCGTCGGGGAGGATGATCCGCTGGCGGTCCTCGTCCAGGCGCAGCCCGCCGACCTCCAGGCCACGGCGCAGATTGCCGGCGGCGCGCCGGGTCAGGGCATTGATCCGCGCGATCAGCTCCTCGGTATGAAAAGGCTTACCGAGATAGTCGTCGGCGCCGGCCTTCAGACCATCGACCCGCTCGTGCCAAGCGTCACGCGCGGTCAGCACCAGCACGGGAGTGGTCACACCGCGCTCGCGCCAATGGCGCAGCACGGTCAGGCCGGGTCGACCCGGCAGTCCGAGGTCGAGCAGGATGGCATCATAGGACTCGCCCGCGCCGAGCAGCTCGCCGCTGATCCCGTCGCTCGCATGGTCCAGGACGAAACCG
>RZZN01000061.1 GCA_009929855.1 Gammaproteobacteria bacterium | reverse complement strand
CGACGCTGGAGCGTGACGTAGGCGAGATCCTGGACAATGTCGGCACGCGGTACCACATGGCTTTTTAGTGATAAAGATTTTATGTGGAGAACTTATGAGGGCGCAGTCCTAGAGGTCGTGGATACGGCTTGTAGAGAAGGTTGGGCGCTGAAGTTGCTCAAGGCCGCCCGCACCGAAAACCCAAACGGCCCCGTCTTACAGGCATTCCTGCAGTCGGTAGGGCTCAACGGAGAAGAGTAATGCAGTTAACTGGGCACCAAATTAGGTCCTACGTCAATGCACTGAAAGCAGCGTTCATGCCTGAGCGCTTTGACGAGCTATTGTTGGGGCGGCTCGACAGGTACCGCCATGACATCTCGATGAAGGCGAACTTCGAAAGCATTCTATTCGATGTCGTCGACGCTGCGAATCGGTACGGTTGGGCGCTGCAATTGCTCGACGCCGCGCGCGCTTCGAATCCGGATAATCCGCAGTTGCTGGCGTTCGAGGAGTCTCTCGGGCTAGGCGTGATCCCGGTCGCGAATAAGGTCAGCCTGGAGCAAATCGTCAACGACCGCTCTAGCTTCCAGAACGTCCTGGACTTCCGCACGCGTCTCGGACTGCTCGAGTCCTGGCTCTGTGCATTCGAGATCCCCAAGAGCGGCGGCACCGGCCTCCTCGTAGGGCCCGACCTCGTGCTGACAAATTATCACGTCATCGAAGGCATTCTGAATGGCAAGGTGAGCCCCGCAAACGTACGCTGCCGTTTTGACTACAAGGCGCTATCGGGCGGCGAAACCGTGAACGCGGGCACACCCACTAAGCTTGCCGACGATTGGGACGTCGTTCACGCGGGCTACAGCAAAGCCGATACCGATCCCAACAACCAGGCATGGGGAGCCGATGAGCTCGATTTCGCGATCGTGCGCCTGAACCGTGAGATCGGCAAGGAGCCGATCGGCGACAAGGCCGAACCCGGCGCGCCCGCGCGGGGATGGCTCGCGCTGCCCGCTCAACCTGACGCCCTCGCTCAGAACGACATTCTGTTCATTCTGCAGCATCCGCAGGACCTTGAAGCCCTTGGCGTCAAGCTGCAACCCATGCAGCTCGCGATCGGCGCCGTCCAGTCATTCGCTGGCAATGGCCTGCGCATGCGCCACGACACGCGCACGCTGCCGGGATCGTCGGGTTCTCCCGTATTCAATGCCGATCTGGAGATTACCGCGCTGCATCATGCGGGAGAGCCCAACAATCGGCTCGACTATCATGGTGCTTATAACCAAGCGATCCCGCTCGGAGAGATCACGCGGTACCTCAGGGAGAAGGGGCATGGCGCGCTGCTCGCGGGCTGAGTGCGTTGTCCCCGGCTGGGTGATGCGATGATCCTGTCATCCGAGGATCTGGAACGGCTCGACGGGGCGCTACGCCTCGCGTTCAAACCGAACGAGCTCAAGAGGGTTCTCAAGTACCGTCTTCGTCGGAACCTCGAGGACGTGACGCTCGCCACAAATTGGTTCACTCCGCCGGCGCAACGGTTGCGCAAGGGCGGCACGCGTATCTCTGCCATCGCTTCCGATGTTGCTGCTCAGGGTGTGAGCTTTTCGTCACCAAAGAGATAAGGAGAAAGTCATGAGCTTCTTCAGCGTTTGGTTTGATCGAGTGAAGAGCGAATCGGCGGTCGACTACACGCAGTTCTATGTCGATGGGGGGGACCCTCAGTACGTCTCGGCCAATACTCAGTACGTACGGGTTTGGCTGCGCTCCGCCCGTATCGCAGAGGTACGCCGCTGGACCAAGAAGTTTCATACGACAGTACACGGACAGTTCGCCTATGTGGATCGGCTGCGGGGCAGGCAGGAGGTCTTGGCCGTCGTCGCGCCGGCCAAGGCGTTCGAGGAGATGGACCCGGGTCATCTCGACCGATTCATCACCGTCAATCGCCTGCTTCTAGGCCCTGTCCCGTATGCAGGGGAGTTGACGATGGACGTCGCACTCTTTTCCGTCACAGCGGAGGATCTGGCGAAACCCTATCTGGACCTGTTGGCGAACCTGACGGATACCGCCTCGGTGGCCTTCCTCGGCCAGGTGAAGCCATTCGTGGAACCCCTTCGCCGCGGCGCGGAAACCCTGCTCGGGGACATGAACAGGGCGCAGCTCGAGATCGGGCTCAGCCGCACCGACACCCAGCTCAAGGTCGGTAATATCGTCGTCGCCCGGGTGGCAAAGGGCACGGTCAAGCCGGAGGATCTGCGACTCGATCCCGACTGCCGGCTGGTCGATCTGGCGGGTCAGCCCGTCACCGGCTTTCCTTACATGGTTCTCGGCATCGAGGCGACCAATCAGCGCGACGATTACGCGTCCATCCCCGAGATCCAGAGCGGTTGGGAGTCGGTGCGTCAAGCCGCGTTGGAGGGTCGTCCGGTCGAGGAGGTGCGTGGGCGGTTCGATCAACTGAGGCGCATCGTTTGGCTGAGCCCGGATCTCATCCAGACGGACAAGAGACGCATCGTCGAAAGCTTCAACCGGGAGATCTCCGACGCCGGCTACGACCTGGCACCGCCCCATGAAGTGGCTGCGCTCGAGGCCATGCCACGGACAAGACCGCTCCGCGATGCACAACTGATCTTGGAAGGGATGAGCGCACCGCGGATGGCGCCTGCCGAGGGAGCCCTCGAAGCCGTGGCCGCCCCCGAGTCAGCGCCTGGCCCCATCTCCATGGCGCGGCTCCAGGAGTTGATGGCGGATCCGGACATCCCGGAGGCCGACCTGCGTCGCTATTTCGTCGCGAATCCGGAGACCTCGCGCCCCTTCGCACCGGCGTTCATTCCCGACCCGGCGCGGGTCGAGGTTGCCGCACCCAGCGATGCGCTCGAAGGCGCGATGATGATGGACTGGGCCAACGGTCTCAGCCGGATGCGGCGACAGAAGAAGTTCAATCGCCGAGAGGCCCGTGGCGATCGACGTCCGATCTTGGTTTCCGAGGGGGATTCCTGGTTCCAGTTCCCGATCTTTCTCGATGATGTCATCGACCAAGTGTTCGAGGCCTACAACATCTGGAGCGTGGACGCAGCGGGCGACACGCTGCAGAACATGGTCCTCGACGATGCGGAGTACATGCAGGCCCTGAAGCGACACGGCAACGACGTGCGCGCTTTCCTCTTCTCCGGCGGGGGAAACGACATCGTGGGCGAGGACGAAGCCGGCCGATCGATCGTCGCCCAGATCGTCAAGCCGTTCGAGTCGGGTCGCCCGGCCGAGTGGTATATCGACAACGAGGCGTTCTCCGCGAAGTTGCGGTTCGTCGAGGACTGCTACAGGCACGTGATTTCGAACGTGGCCGCGGAGCACCCTGGACTCCCCGTCATCTGCCATGGCTACGACCATGCCATCCCCGGCGGGGCGCCCGGGGATAGCCGCAATCCATTCTGGGCGAGTCAGGACAAATGGATCGGTCGACCTCTGCGGGAAGACCTCGGGATCAAAGACCACCGGCTCCAGCGGGAGATCGTCCGGCTGATGATCGACCGGCTCAACGAGCGTCTCAAGACGCTCTGCGGTGGCAACAATCCGAACGGTGCCTTCCGCAACGCCTGGCATGTGGACGTGCGTGGCATCGTCCGCGACCAGTGGGCCGATGAGCTGCACCCCACCGACCAGGGGTTTCGTTTGGTTGCGAGCCAATTCCTGGGCGTGCTGCGCAGTGCGCTCGGGCAAGAAGCCCTGGCGCCATCGCAACTGGAGGAGCTGGACCTCGTCTCTCCCAATGCTGGGGATGACTCGGACGTCGATCCTGAAGAGCTGGCGCCGCCATGGGACATTGGCCCCTTCGAGGCGGTGCGGCCTTGGCGGGTCGCGGAGTCACTCAAGCACCTGAAGCGACAGGTGGACGCAAGAGCGCCCGGCCGTCGTCGCGACAGCGACGGCGCCATCGGGGACGCCGCTCACGCCACGCGCAACTCGGATCACAACCCCTGGGTGCTCGACGGCGGCAAGGGCGTCGTGACCGCCTTGGACATCACCCATGACCCTGCGGGTGGCTGCGACGCCGGTGCACTCGCTGAGTCGATCCGTGCGAGCCGCGACCGGCGCGTGAAGTACATCATCTGGAATCGACAGATCGCGAGCGCGTCCGTCGTCCGCGGGGTTCCGGCCTGGGAGTGGCGGCCCTATTCCGGTCGTAACCCCCACATCAAACATGTACACATTTCCGTGAAGCCGGAAAAGATCAGTTACGATGCCACGAACGACTGGCAAGTGTGAGCGCTGGTTGTCAATGCGGGTGTGACCGAAAGTGATGCGTTGTCTTAAGATATCGCCACAACCATCTATAGCGGAATATGAAAACACCCATGACGACGCCCTCGCCCGCTGATGCCAAGCTGCTCGTGTTGCTCAACCGCCATCCCGGCCTGAAAAGTCGCGTGCAGGCGCTCGCGGACATTGTCGAGGACAGCGACCGTGATCTGGCACGCGCGGACGAGGCGGAACGGCGCGTCATTGAAGAGGTGCGACGCCTCGGGCAGGAGGTCCTGCAGGGCTGGGCCGAGGGGCAGATTGCACGGGTCGGGGAGCAGGCGGCAGCGGCGCCTGAGGTTCGCCGGGCGGGTAAGAAAACTATGAGAGCAAACCCCGCTTGAGTGCCGTCTAACTGTGCAGGGAAGCGACACCCGGCGATGCGGGAGGAGATCGGCGATGGGTGGCAAGACAGCGCGTGAGGAAGCGACAGAGGAACGACGGCTGCGACCGGAAACGATGCAGTGCCGGAAGTGTGGACGGCGGCTGCGGCTGCAATACACGGCGTGGCGCAAGGTGGCAATGCTCGGGGGGATGGTACACCTGAAGGTCTCGATCGGGCGCTGTGAGAACTCGCGTTACCATGTGCCGACGCCTCCCTTGGAAGAAGGCCATGTGGCACTGCCGCATGATGAATATGGCTTGGATGTGCTGGCCTTCATTGGCCGCAACCTGGCAGAGTCCGGCCAGATCGGTGGCCGGCAGGTACGCGTAGCCCGCCCCATCAGGATCATGCAGTTCCAGCGAGGGGGTCGGTGGACTGCCGGGAATCTCCGGATCGGGGAGGGCGCCGTGGCAAAGGACATGGATCAGATGCGGCCGGAAGGCGGCCATCCGCTTGTTCAGCCGTGTCGCGTCGGCCCGCTCCAGCTCCTCGATGACGATATGACTGTCGGTGACACCTCGTAACTCGCCCTTGAAGCCCTCCACCTCGGTGCCGAGCGACTCGATCTCCGACCAGCCATCGCAGGCCGGGTTGGCCCAGACGATCAGCAGACGCAGCGGGCCGTCGCCGATCGCGACCGTGGCGCGCGGTGCGCCGAGTCCTTGGCGCACCAGCGAGACGCGCGGATGCAGGGCCAGGAAGTGCGGGACCTCGAGCGACCAGCCGAGGTCTTCCTGGGTGTCACCGCGTCTCTCGACGAGGGTCTCGGGCAGGTACAGGAATTCCCAAAGCAGGCGTGCGAGCCGCTCCTCCCCGGTGGCGATGGTAAGGCGCACGGGACCAGTCTGCAGGGCCGCGATCAGACCGTCGATGGCGGACCCGTCTCGAAACGCCAGATCGAAGAGGCGGACCCCCAAGTTCTCGCAACAGCCCGAGATTGCCGCGCTGACTCGGGTCGTCGGTGTCGAATCCCCAATACGGATAGGCCTTGAGCGCCTCGAGCTGCGTCTCGGCCTTCTTGATGGAGGCGAGATCTTCGGTGGCCGGCTCGATGCGCAGCTATCTGCCCTGGTTGAGTTCAGCGTGGAGCCCTGCGCCCGCGGGCCCTTCAAGCCGGTCGGCGGTGTCGGGCGGCTGTCGGTGATCGTCGGTGCTCAAGTGGGCAAAGCCTTGAACAAGCGCCGGTCCAATATCAAGGTCCGCGGCTCGCTGATCACAACCGCGTCGGCGAAGCCGGGATGGGCGGGATTCAGTAGCAGGTTGCGCTCGCCGGGTGTCACCGCGCTGGGTACCGTCAGCCCTACCGAGACAGCCGATGCGATCCAGGCGTCGCCGATCGAGCGTGTCGATGCCGGTGCCGGCCAGGTGGCGACATCAGGGGGTGCCTCGGCAACGACCTCGCATGCCAAGACGGCCTCGGCTGCGACCTCGAGTGGAATGTATCGCCAATGGCCGCGGAGGACGTCCTCGGCCTCCAAATGGACGAGCAGCTCGAGCTGCGCAAGGGAGAGGGATTAGGCCGCGTACACCATCGACACGCCCGGTGAATTCCAACGCCCGCCGTAGCGTCGGGCGCCTTCGCCGCTGAAGGCCGTCTCGAGATACGCCTCATCGAGCAAACGAAACCACGTCAAGAAAACACCCCATGGCGCAACCGGCCGATCAATTGCTCGACTTCACGTGCACCGACCTCCGTGGCCGCGTAGTCGAGCGGACTTTGTCCGGCGAGCGCGGTCTTTGGCGACTTGAGCCAGTCACGGGCGCGCTCGACGTCGCGCAGCATCTCGGTCGCCAGGGCCAGGAGTCGCTCGATGCGCAGCACGCGTTCCGACTCGGCCGGGTCCAGCCGACCGGCTTGACGGCGCCGGACCAGCGTCCGGCCGGGGATGCCGGCATAGGCGGTCATCTCCTGGAGCGACAGCCCAAGGGTTTTGCGCAGGGCCACCAGCTCGGCGAAGGGCAGGCCGCGGCGCACCCGTTCGACCAGCTGCGGTGTCGGGGTCCGCAAAATTCTCAAGAGATCGGTTGCTTCGCGCGGGGTCGTTGCCTCGATCCCAGTCGCCGTGTTCGTCATGACCGCATGCTCCACCAGTAACGCCAGTTGGCGTCATTCTATCCGCCATTTGCCTCGGCGAGAAGGGCACGTCCTCCGTTTGCGGCGGACCGGCGCGTTGGCGCCGATCCAAGCGACAAGGTGACTTCACCCCAGGTCACAGCGTCTTGACCGTCAAGGTCTCGACCCCGACCGCCGTGAAATACTCATCCCAGAACCGCCGATGTTCTGCGGTGAGCCGCTGCGGGTAGTGGTCGCGAATCTGGTAGATGGTCACGCTGGCGCCCCGCAGTCCGTCGAGCCGGGTCAGATAAACCGATCCGCCCTCCGCCAGCGCGTTGAAGCTGTAACCGCCCCGAAAATGGGACAGCAGGCTGCTGTGCTGGAGCATGTACGAGACAATGATGAGCTCGCGCCGGCTGCCCGGGTCCGCCACGGCGAGCCGCAGCGCGATGGCGTGCAGCGCCTCCAGCAGCGCCGAGGTCTCGGCGGTCAGGGGCTCGCGCAGCCTGGGCATGGCGCCCTCGAGCGGTCCGAGGAAGGTCTGCTGGAACTGGTCGGCGAGCAGACGGGCGTTTTCGGTCCAGGCGTTGGCGTGGCTGCCGTCGTTGGGTTTGCAGGTCTCGAGCGGCGTGCCAAGCACCCCGTCGGTGCCCTTCGGGTCGAGCTGGAGGATCGCCAGGTGGCTGCCGGTAGGCAGGTGCTCGGCGCTTCGGCGGATCTCGCCGGTCACCCATCCAAGCTGGGCATCGCTGAGCGGGTCGGTCGCATCGATCAACCAGACGACCGCGGCGGCGGGCGTGGCCTCGGGACCGCAGACGGTATGTTGCTCTCGCGGCCAGGCCAGTGCGACGAAGGCGGCCAGCGTGGCGACGAGGATCAAGGTGGCGAGCAGCGCATGGCCGCGTCCGCCGGTGTCCGCAACGGCGAACCCCGGGGTCAGCGCCGAACGCGGCACAGAGGTGAAGGGATCGAGATGCTGTTTCTGTTTAAGCCACGACATGGTCGGAGTCCTCATCTCGGTTGTGCTGTGGTTGCCCTGGGCTGCTCTGACCAGGAGCGGGGCGCTGGCCGCGGCGCCCCGCCCTCGGATCAGCGCGCGATGGCGAGCCGGGGCGGCGTGTCGGAGTCATCGTCCGCGGGCGCCTTGGCGGTTGCCGTCGGCGGCCGGCCGGGAGCGGTCGGCACGGGCTCGGCGAGTGCGTCGGCGGCCTCGTAGAAGGCCGGAACCTCGCGCAGACACTCGGTGTGGCGATCGTTGAGCTGCTTCTTGATGGCTGCTGCGCTAGCCTCGAGCTCGCCGGGGTTGGCGCGTTGGCGTGCGGACTCGGTGCGTGCCGTCTCGATCGCCGGACTGCCGGTCTCGGCGAGCTCACGGGCTGCGAAGTCAGGCCATTCGTCATCGAAGTAGGTAGGCGGCGGCGCGGTCCGCACCGCGAGGTTGGTGGCGCGATACTGCCCGAGGGATGCGCGGCAAGAGCCGGCGATGGCGTCCGTGCCGTGACGGTATTGCTCGGCCAGATGGCGTGCGGCCTCGAGCGTTTGACCGGCGGACGAGCGCGCCTGACGGGCTTGAACCAGGACCTGCTCCAAGCGTTGTTCTTGCTCTTGGAAGAGCGCGTTCACGCGGGCCAGATAGTGATCGCGCAGAGCCTGCAGACCGCGACGGGCAGCACGGTGGCGGCGATCGACGGCGCTGAACCCCGGGTAGGGATCCAGGATCTTCAGGGCGGTGATGATGGCCACGGCCGCGAAGGCCACCGAGGCGATCATCAGCAGCACCGTGTAGACGTCGGCGACCGCGAACGGGGCCGCCCGCATCTGCTCGATCGCCGCGGTCACGGCCTCGTCCGGGCGATACTGGAGGGCCGCCCGGTAGTGCCCGATCAGGAGGGTGTAGGCGCCCAGGAAGCAGGCGTAGAGGAGGGCGACGGTTGCGCCGATCGCCTTGCGCCAGGACGAGACGTGGATGATCTCGCGCACCGCGAGCCCGGCCGCGAAGGCGACGGCCAGGTTGATGGCCGCCACCACCAGGGCCTGCTGCAAGCCGCCCACCCAGCCATGCCAGGACGCCACCCCGAAGGACCAGGCGTTGACGACGCCCTCGACCAGCAGCACGAAGACCAAGAGTGCGACGTGCAGATAGATGGAGTCGGGCTGGTGGGCCTCGCGCTCCAGGGCGTTCGCGTCCTTGAAGGCACGCAGCTCGCGCTCGCTGCGACGCTCGCGTGCCCGTGCCTCGGCGAGCGCGGGGGTCGCGCTCAGGCGCAAGCTCTCCAGACCTTGCTCCAGGTGCGCACGACAGGCCTCGAGTTGGGGCACGCCTTGGGGCTCACGCAAGGCGTCGAGCTGCTGCTCGATGGCCGCGTGTCCGCGCATGACCCAGACGTTCATTGTAGCCAGCACCTTGCGGTGGAAGTCCTCGATGGCGCGTTCGCTCGCTCCGGGCGCGGTCGCATCGGCGGCGGGAAGGTTACCCATGGCGTCGTGGCGGGCCCGTTGCTCCACGCGCAGCTTGCGCACCAGGTCGGGCAGACCCGACACCGGCGGCAGGTCCTGGTGACTGGGGTTGGCGCCCGCGAGGCGCCGAGCGATGGTGGTGTATCCGGTCATGGTCATCTCCGTCAGTCGCAAGCGGGATCGAGGGACCGGGGCCCGAGAGGGCCCCTTAAGGTGTCATGGAGCAGCACCGGTAATTCGGTCGCGATCGCGAGACACGCTGCGTGACCAAGCGGCGGCCGGCACGCGCGGCGAGACCGGGCCGGTTGCGCTTGCCGGCGGTTTCATGGCACATCCCCGACCTGGTCAGGCGAGAACTGGAAGTCGTGGATGACGACCGCGACCTCCCGTCCGTCGCTCGGCGGCTGGCCGAGGATGAGCCAGAGGTTGATGCGCGCGTGGGCCTCGCCGGGGCTGGGGGTCGGGACCGCGAACGCATGGTGGTGGACCGGCTCGGGCTGTTGCTCCTCGTCGCGCCAGCCCTCCGATGCGCAGGAGACCCCATCCGGCGTCCAGCGGATGCTGTGACGCGAGCTCGCCAAGCCCTCCGGCAGATCGAAGCGCACCGTGCTACCCGCTGTCGTATGGGGTTGCACGACATACTGCGCGTTGGCGTTGTCGGCGGCCCCCCAGCGCGAGATCTCGATATCGATCTCGCGGTGGTTCTCGACGGGATCGTCGCTCCAGGTGAAGAGACCCAGGACCACGTTGGGGTCGAGCGCGTCGACGGCCCCGATGGTGAAGGAGTAGGTGCCGTAACCGAGTGCCTCGCTCAGGCTGACCTCGGCGGCGCGCCAGAGGCCGTCCCGTTGCAAGAGGCGCAGGTGCAGGCGCCCTTGGTGGTCGACCCGGACCGCTTCCGGGGTGTCCGAGAAGGGATTCGGACCAGGGCCGACCGGTTCGTTGCTGCCCTTGACGGCCCAGGTGTAGCCGGCGAATGTGAGCGTGCGCGGCCATTGGTCCGGCGGGCCGACCGTTTGGGCTTGGCCCTGGCCCGGGCAGGCCAGGGTCAGGCCCAGCAGGGCCGCCGTGGACAGGCGGTGCTGGGCGCGACGGTTCATTGTGAGTCCTCGCAAGAAATGACCTCGACGGCGAGGACCCCGTCGCCGACCTGCGGGAGGGCGAAGGTGCTCGCGGGCGGCGTGTAGCCCGTGGTGACCAACACCGCGGCGTACTGGTGGCCCAGGTGGGTGTGAGTGCGCCACTGCCCGTCGCGACCGATCGCCGTGAAGGGGGCGGCGCTATAGGGTTGCACGTACCAGCGGTCGGTCCCGGCGAAGATCACCAGACGGTGGGTGCCCTGCTCGGCGCCGCTCGTGTTCCCGGCGATGGTACCGGTGCGATTGGGACCTTCGCCGCACCGGGGCACCGCGGTGAGCTCGATGGTGGGGGCGACACCGGCGGCGCCGGCGGTGAGCGACAGGGCCATAAAGGAGGCCGTCAGGGGAAGAAGGATGTTGTGGTGTTTCATTGGGGATTGCCTCTCGTTCGTGATGTTGAATGCTCCAAGTCCGGTGACCCGCTGGCCGGGTTGGCCCCTTTCTGAGCGGGTTGGCCCGCCGCGACCGGCCTCCTTGTGTCCTGCTCCTAACCCTAAAGGCGGGGGTCGGATAATTCGGCCGGTGGCCGAAACCTTCCGTGGTTTCGCCTCGATCCGACCTTCCTTGGCGCAACCGCTCCTGATGGTCATGGAAGGCAGGACGGAATTCGGCCGAGTGCCGACTGCGGGTGCCGTGGGCTGGGTCGCGTGGAGGCGGCGCGGATTGACGACTGGGTGCCGTCGAGGCGCGGGGTCGACGCGTTGATGATGGTGTGATGACGTGGGGTGACTCCGGCGGATAGAATCGAGTCACCGACCTGGGCGGGGCGATCGCCCGGCCTTGCCCCCCGACCGACCACTGTCCGGTGGTCCGGTGCTGACTGGAGGACGATCGATGACGGCCGCGCCTCGCGACATCCTGATCACGCCGCGTCTCGCCGCGCTCCCGGCGGACTGGGAGACCGAGCTGACCTGGTTGGCCCGGCAGTACCATCCCGATCCCTGGCAGTGCGTAGGTCCGGAGCTGTCCCGTCTGGTCGCCCTTGGCGAGCGGTTGTGCGGATGGGCCTTCGAGGGACCGGCGGCGCTCGCGGATTGGCTGCCGGTGTTGCGTGACCAGCCGGTGCGTCTCTGTCTGCAGAACGAGGACCCGGCCCTGGCGCGCCTGCCGTGGGAGTATCTCTGTGTGCCGTCGGCCTGGCTGGAGGCGCTGGGCTACACGGCCGAGGCGCTCGGCTGGTCACCCGAGACGCCGCCGTTCCTGGTCCTGCATCCGGCCGTCGCGTTGGTGCGCCGCCCGGCGGGGGCACTGGCGGCGGCGGTGGTGGAGGAGATCGGCGCCCTGCGGCTACTCGTCGTCTCGGCCAATCCGGCGTGCGATCACTGGGCGGCGGTGCCGGTGGAGCGCGATGCCGAGGCGATCCGGGGCGGTCTGCGGGGGGTGCCGAGTACCCAGGTGGATCTGCGGATCTTGGCCAATGCCACGCCGAACCGGCTCGCGGCGCGGCTGGCGGCGTTCAAGCCACACCTCCTGCATGTCATCGCCCACGGCGCCCATCCCGCGCAGGATGATGTCGGCGATCCCCATGAGCCCGCGCTGATCCTGCAGCCCGACCCTGGCACCGAGGCCTGTCACGCCCCGCTCACGGCGAGCGCGCTCGCCGCGCTCTGCGCCCGACACGGGGTGCGTGCGGTGGTGCTCAACAGTTGCTGGAGCGGCCATGGTGACCAGAGCCTCGCGGATGCGTTGCTCGATGCCGGGGTGGCGGTGGTGGTGGCCATGCAGCTCCCGCTGCCGGTGTCTGCCGCGGCGGGTCTGGCCGGGGCCTTGTACGAAGGGTTGATGATCGGGCGAACCTTCGAGGTCGCGCTGAACGAGTATCGGTGCGGCTGTGTGGCGAACCAGGGCAGTGCGGAGGACCCGGATTGGGGCATCCCGGTGCTGACGGCACGGGTGGCGGACACCGCTCTGTTTCGTCCCACGGTGTCGGACCCCTATCCCATCAGTTTTCGGCCGCTGATCCGCGAGTATGTGCCGATCGTCGGGCGCGGCTTTCTGTTCGAGCGCATCGCGCAGTGGTGTGAGGGTCGGCGGGCCGCGGACCGGGGCGGGGTGTTCCTGCTCACCGCCGAGCCCGGGCTCGGCAAGACCGCCTTCGCCGCCCAGTGGGTGCAGGAGCATCCCGAGGCGGTCCATTACTTCTTCGTCCAGCGCGAGGGGCGCAGCGACCCCGACGAGGGTCTGCGCTCGCTCTATGGCGCGCTGCTCGGCCGCTTCCAGCAGATCGACCCCGAGCAGGCGACCCTGACGCCGGTGCGCGTGCGCGAGCAACTGCGCGCCCTCCTGGACCGCGTGGTGGGTCCGCGCTGTGTCGCGAACGACCACGATGAGATCCTCCTGATCGACGCCCTGGATGAATCCGCGCTGGCCAGCGACGGTCATGACATTGTCGCGTTGCTGCCGTCGGTGCTGCCCCCGAGGGTCCATCTGCTGCTCACCAGCCGACCGGGGCCACTGGTCGAGCGTCTGGCGCGGCGCGGCGATGTCGAGCATCTGCACCTGGCGGGCGATTCCCCGGAGAACCTCGAGGACGCGGCGCGCTATGCCGAGCGGCGTCTCAGCGGGCGGGTGCGTGATCTGGGGCCGGGCGAGGCGCGTGCCGCGGCCGAGCAGCTGGCCGCGCGCACCGGGGGCAATTTCCTGGTGCTGCGGTATCTGCTGCATGGTCGCACCCTGGGGGCCGAGCCGACGCTGGCGGCGATCGAGGCGGCCGCGGCCGACCTGGGGCCGGGCATCACGGGGATCTACGCGGATTTCTATGCCCGGGTGGTCAACGCCCGCGGTGTCACCCGCGACGATCGGCGGGTCATCAATCGGCTGCTGGGTGCCCTGGTCAGTGCCGCGGCCCCGGTGACGCGGGCGCAGCTCTGTGAGGTGGTCGGTTTGGAGACCGCCGATGTCGACTGGGGCCTCGAGCGGGTGGCGCAGTTCCTGTCCGGTGGCCGTCTGCGCGAGGCCCCGGGCGGGGTCGACACTGTCGGGCTCTATCACGAGACCTTCCGCGAGTTCCTGCTGGAGCGACTCGCGCCGGATCTGCCCGGGCTGCACGCCCGCTGGGCGACCTGGGCGCGCGGCTGGCCGAGGCTTCAAGGCTATGCCCGGCGCTACGCGCTGCGCTGGTTGCCCGAGCACCAACGTCGAGCCGGCGAGGGCGAGGCCCTCGCCGAGACTCTGCTGGACTACGCCTATCTGGAGGCCGCGCTGGGGGCGGACGGGGGACCGGCGGAGGCGCGTCCTCGGTCTCCATTTGATCTGGTGACAGAGTATGACGCCGCAGAGCCGATCGTCCCGGCCGCTGATGGAGCCGCCGTGCGGCTCTTCGGCGGGGCGTTGAATCTATGTGCACACATCCTGGCCGAAGCGCCGGAGGAATTACCGGGGCAGTTGGCCGGGCGGCTAATGGGCAGCGATGAGCCTCGCGTCAATGCTGCACTTGAGGGGGTGAAGCCCGTGCGGACGTGGTTGCGGCCGGTTAGGACGTCCATAATGCCGTCCGGCGGGACGTTGCGACGAGTGTTGATGGGCCATACAGGTCGCGTTTGGCATGTGGAAGTGACCGGCGACGGTCGGGCGGTTTCTGCCTCCGAGGACCACACCCTGCGGGTTTGGGATTTGGCCAGCGGGGCTTGTCTGGCGGTGCTGGCGGGTCACACGGCGGATGTTTGGCACGTGGCGCTGACCGGAGACAACCGGGCGGTGTCGGCTTCCTGGGACCACACCCTGCGGGTCTGGGATCTGGCCAGCGGGAACTGTCTGGCGGTACTGGAGGGTCATACAGGCCACGTTTGGCATGTCGCCCTTAGCGGCGATAGCCAGGTAGTATCAGCTTCTGCCGACCGCACGCTTCGGATTTGGGATCTGGCGAGTGGTAACTGTCTAAAGATCCTGTCGGGTCATACGGCGGATGTCTTGCGTGTCGCTTTGACCAGCGACGGTCGAGCGGTGTCAGCTTCCGAGGACCACACCTTGCGTGTCCGGGATCTCGACAGCGGGGCGTGTCTGGCCGTGCTGGGGGGACATTCGAGCACGGTGACTCACGTTGCCCTTACTGTGGACGGGCAGGCTGTGTCCGCCTCAACGGACTGCACACTGCGGGTCTGGGACATCGCGAGCGGGGCATGTCTGCGATTGTTGAAGGGCCATTCTGAGGCGGTCGCTCAGGTCGCCCTGACCGGCGACGGCCGCGCGGTATCGGCCTCCTGGGACCACACTCTTAGGGTGTGGGACCTGGAGTCCGGGGCCTGTCTCGCAGTGCTGGAAGGCCACACGGAGGATGTCTGGCACTTAACCCTGACACGCGATGATCGGGTTGTGTCGGCATCTTGGGATCACACACTACGAATGTGGGACCTGGCCAGCGGACTTTGTCTAGCAGTTCTGGAGGGGCACGCGGACCGCGTCTGGCATTTCTGCGTGATGGACGACGGCCGCATCGTGTCGGCTTCTGAGGATCGCACCCTGCGGGTATGGGATCTCGGTCTCGGAGCTTGTCTGGCTATGTTGGAGGGTCATATTGATCGCATATTCCAGGTAGCCATGAGCGACAACGATTTGGCGGTGTCGGCTTCTTGGGACCACACGCTGAGGGTATGGGATCTGGCTAGGGGAACCTGTTTGGCTGTGCTGGCCGGCCATACCGGTCGCGTCTGGCATGTCGCCCTTACAGACGAAGGGTGGGCGGTATCGGCCTCTGAGGATCACACCCTACGGGTATGGAATCTGGCGAATGGCGTTTGCCTTGCTGTGCTGTCGGGTCACACCTCAGATGTCTGGTATGTCGCCTTGACAGGTGACGGGCAGGCCATATCGGCTTCTTGGGATCACACGCTGCGGGTGTGGGATCTGGCCACTGGGGACTGTTTGGCGGTGCTGGCTGGCCACAAAGGTCCCGTTTGGCATGTCGCTCTCACGGGCGAAGGGCAAGCGGTATCAGCTTCTGAGGATCTTACGCTGCGTGTTTGGAATCTTGCTGATGGGGCTTGTTCGGCGGTTTTGGAGGGCCATACGGATCGAGTGCGGTACGTGGCAATGTGCAACGAGGGCCATGCGGTATCGGCTTCTTGGGACCGTACGTTACGAGTTTGGGATCTTGCCGGCGGCGTCTGTTTAGGGGTACTGGAAGGCCACGCCAACGACGTTTGGCATGTCGCTGTTACTCACGATGGCCGAGCTATATGCCCGGAGGATCGTACCCTGCGTATTTGGGACCTTGCGCATGCGCGTTGTCTAGCGGTGTTGGGTGAACACGAGGATGACGTATACGACATCTCTCTGATAGATGGCGGCCGTGTCCTGACGGCATCTTGGGATGGATCGATTCGTGTATTTGATCTGTCAACCGGCGCGTGCCTCTTTCGCTTCACAGGGGATGCGCCGATGACCTGCTGCGCTGCAACCGCCGATGGTCGAACGCTCGCAGCCGGGGACAGCACGGGCGGGGTGCATCTGCTTCGGTTGGTGGATCCCCGCCGCTGACAGTGCACACCCCGCACTCTCTGCGCGGCAGCGCGTCCCTGAGCCAACGGATGATCATTGTCCGACGGGGCAGTCGGTCGATCCCACCCTTTTGGTCACCTCGATCGGCAGCACGTCTAACCAGCTTGAGATGCCCTGGACCACCGAAGCGGAGCAGGAGTGCGCCATTGCCGATCAAGGTGTCCGCCAAAAGAACCAACCGTTCGGTCACCTCCGCCGCAGCTCCCCGCGCCCACTCTCTGAAACCCCCAACCGCCGTTTCAGCGCCCCCATCAAGTCCCGTCGATACCGCGCATCCTCGCGCCGATGCAGGGTCCGAACCCCGCGGCTCAGCGCCAGCGCCAGGTCGATGAGATCGAGCGCGGCCGAGAGATCGCCCAGATGCTCGCGGATCCTGGCCAGGAGGAGGAGGGTCTTGCGTCGACGCCAATCGCCGGCTTGCAGGTAGCGCTGGTCGACCGCCTCGATCTCGGGCTCGAGCCCGACGGCATCCGGGAACCCAAGCTGATGGAGACGGGCCGCGAGCAGGTTGGCGCGTGCGTTGTTGGCGCGGTCGGCGGCCTCGATGACCGTGAAGCCCGCGACGGCCTCCTCGCCGTATCGCTCAGCCTTGTCCCAGCGACCGAGCAAGCCCAGGGTGAAGCCGAGGTCGTTCGTCCATTGGGCGATCTCGAAGCGATCGCGCCGCAGGCGTGCCATGGTCAGGAGCGTTGCGAGGATCTCCGCGGAGTCTTCGAAGCGACCTTGGGCCTCGATGACCCGCGTCAGGATCTGCCCGGCTTGCGACGCAACGACGTGGCGATGGGAGCGCATGGCGCGATCCAGGATGGCGGTGAGAATCGGCTCGGCCGCGAGTGTGTCTTTCCGGATCATCGGCAAGCTGCACCGAGGGATCAAGGCGTCGATGCAGGCCAAGGTCATGGCGGTGTCTTGCGCGGTCAGCGCGTCGTCCTGCGCGAGGAGTTCTTGGGTCAATCGCAAGGCTTCGGTCGGCTGACCCTCTGCCCAAGCGCACCGGATGGCCCTGCGCATCATGGCCCCGGGGATGAAGGCATCGGCGGGAGAGGGACCGCCCGCGCCGCCGAAGAGGATGCAGTCCCCGGGAGCTTGGTCGAAGCAGTTCGCGGGTTGATCCGGTCGATCTGTTCTTTGTGTGTCGGTCGGCATTGGAATCTCCTCGAAATTGCTTTGGGACTGGAACGCATGACCGGAGTCGGCAGTCTCGGCGATGGCCGCGCACTCGGATCCTGTTCGGCGAACGGGCCGCGGTGCCGGCGGGGCTTCCTGTCAGGAATGGGTGACCACGGGTTTTTCGGTCGGAGCTGTCGATGCAGGGGGTCTCGACGGTCGGGTCGGATGCGGGTTCAGGGGACTGCGTCGAGTTTTCGTATCGTGCGGGGGGAGTCACGCGGGCGGCATTGTTCCGCGCCACGGTGATCTGGTCCGGGTCGCGGAAGGCAACTCTCTCAGCGGGGGACTAACGGCCGAAGGTACCGCGATCGAGGTCCGAGACGATTGGTTCGGTCAAACCGATGTCGCCGTAATGATGGCCTTCGCCCGCGGCGGCCGGGGCACGCATGGTGTGCTTTGTGCCCCGGCCTGGCCGTGGGATCTCAGCGTTTTCGCCGATGCGCTGCATGCCGACTTCGATACGGGACCCGACCGTGGGGGTCGGATGTCTCGCACTCCAGCGCGGCCATGAGTTCATCCCGATAGGTTGCATCCGCTCGACGGTGCTGGGTGCGGATGTCGCGGGTCGACCTCAGCGCCTTCTCCATCAATTCGAGGGCGGAGTGGAGGTCGCCGAGATGCTCGCGGATGCGGGCAAGCAGCACGAGTGTCTTGCGCCGACGCCAATCGGCGGCCCGCAGATAGTGGGTGTCGACCTCCTCGATCTCGGGCTCCAACGCGACTGCATCGGGGAACCCATCGAGATCGAGACGCGCGGTCAGCAGGTTCGCCCGCGCATTGTTGGCTCGGCTCGGGGCATCGACCGCCGTGAAGCCGGCGATGGCCTCTTCGCAACAGCGCTCCGCCTCCGGTAGGCACCCCTGCAGCGTCAGCGTGTAGCCGAGGTTGTTGGCGCAGGCCGCGATGTCGATGCGGCTGCGCCGCAGCCGGGCTCCGGTCAACAGCGTCCTGAACACCTCCGCGGAGCCGTCGAATCGTCCACGGGCCTCGAGTGCACGTGCCAGCGTCGGTCCGACGCTCCCGACCAGTCCGGTTCGACCCGCGCGTAAGGCTCGGCCGAAGATCTCCCGAAGGATCGAGTGGTAGGGGTAGGCATCGGCCGGAATCAGCGGCCACCCGCACTCGGGGATCAGTTGCGAGATTTGCATCAGGGTCATGAAAGTCTCGCCCTCGGTCAGAACGCCTCCGCTCGCAAGGAGGTCGTCAGTCCGGCGTAACGCCTCATTGGTTCGACCCTCCGTCCAGGCCTGCGAGATCGCGGCGCGCTCGACGGCATGAACGGCAAAGAGGTCGACCGACGAGGGGCTGCCGGGCGCGCCGTACAGGATGGCATCGAGCGGCGCATCGTCGATGAGCAGGGGCGCGCGATCCTCGGGGTACCGCGCCGTGTGATTCGGGAACATGGAATGTGTCTCCGGCAGATGGGATTCAGCGCGGCCTGCCTACCAGAGGTAGCGGCGCCACGCCTCCGGAACGAGCTCTCGATAAGCGTCCTCGGACTCACCCAGGACATCGCCAGGTTGGCCGTCATAGACGATCCGCCCGTCATCGCCCTGGACGCGCCCCGGCACCATCTCGATCGCACGCACCCGGGCAACATGCGCGTTTGAGAAGCTCGTGATCGGCACGCGAACAATGGTCCGCCCGCGCCGAGCCGCATCGGCTAGGATCGCCGGCGCGGGACTGAAATCGTCCGGGGCCACCAGAGTGAGGGTCTTGCCTCCGAAGGCGAGCCCGACCCGAAGCAAGGCATCTTGCCAGGACAGGTCCGCAAGGGGCGGACCGCCATCCTGTCCGAGGGCGTGTCTGATCTCGTTCGGAATCTCGTTGCCGAGCGTATCCCCATACGTCGGGCCGAGCCTCGACCGTGTGTGGAGGATCCAGTCGGCGGCCTGACGACAACTAGGGCACTGTGGACGCAAGAGCAGCCAGCCACGCGTCGGGTATCGCACGATGCCGTGCGACGTCTCACGCGCGTCCGCCCTCGCCGTGTCGTCCGTGAACAAGAGGAGGTCGAGCAGGTTGTCGCCGAGGCCTTCGCGCACCACTTCCAGTGCCGCTCGGTCGTTGGCCGCATCGAGTAACCACGGCAAGAGCGTGCGCAGGGCCATCATCCGGCCGCCGCGCGGTCCATCGGAATCGAAAATCCACAAAACGGGGAAGGTCTCGGCCAGCGACGTCCGCAGGCGTTGGAGCGCGAAACGGGTGTCGCGCACCATCAGCCGATCCCGCCCTCGGGCAAGCTCGCGCAGGGTCCCGCGCACATCGAGACCTTCGAGCAGTTGCCCGCTGAAGGGCTCCGAAACCATGATGCGTTTCTTCTTCGACACTTGGCCGCTGCCCCGAGCACTCAAGGCCGTCGCCAATCGCTCCCATGGCCGCCACGAGAGGCTTGCCGGACACCCGGACGCCCCCGACCGCCGACCCTCCTCCCAGCGCCGATCGGCGACAGCGAGCAGGCCGGGGTCCAGCGTCAAGCTCTCGCCGCCATGAGCCAGCGACGCGCGATAATGTCCGCCCCGCCCCGTCAAGATGACTTCGCTGCCGTTGCGCTTGCCGGTTCCCGACAAACACTGGAGCCCGGGAAATTGCGACGGCTTCGCCCAGGGATAATGAACCAGCGCTCGCCCCAGAGCCTTGGACACTGATGTGGGGAGCGCCGCCTCGGCGCAGCGCATGACCAGGCCGAGGCTCGGGATTCGACGCAAGGCGAGCCGGGATTCGGCGGACAGCAGATGCGCAAACCGGCTGCACGCCCGCCAATCGTGTCCGGGCTTCGCCTCGGTCCAGGACCGGGCGCGGGTATAGACATGCTCCAAGGTCTTACCGAGGAGCGCCTGGTGAATAGGCGCCTGGCACGGCGACGCCGGGCCACCATCCAAGGGATGGGGACGATTACGCTCCCGAAGCCAGGTCACCGCCGGCCATTCCATATGCTGCAGAGCGATACCGGGATGAACCAGGGTTCTGCGCCAGGCGCCGATGGCTGTCTCATCGGCTTCGAGCCCGACGGTCGCCGGTCGCAGGGCAGGCTCTTGCAGGAGCGCAGCCAATCGGACCCAGTGCCCCAGGCCGCCGGTGAACAGCACCCGATGGTGACGGGTCAGCAGAGCCGCAAGCCGCGCGGCCATGACGGCCTCGCGGCGCGCGTCGATCAGAGGGTTGGTGCTGAGCCGGGCCCGCCGAGCGTTGCGCACCGCGTAGTCGGCAATCGCCCCTTGACCCAGCCAAGGATCCTCGAGCAGCGACGCGACGCGCTCGGAATCGGCCGACTCCTCGAGATCGACACCATAGACCGGAACGCCGAGCTCGCAGGCGCAACGCAATGCCTCGACGATCGAGTCGGTCGGCGACAGATGCAGGACGGACAACCCGTTGAAATCCAGCTCCTCCTTCAGCAGTGCCGGGGGGAGCCGATGCAGCTCGCTGCCGGTCATGCGTTGCAAGGCCAGGGCACGCTCGCGGACCGCCGGATGCAACAGGCGATGCTCCCGATGGAACCCCAGCATGCAGGGCAGTCGACACCGACGATCGGGACCGACGCCGAGCTCAAGGAGCCAGGCCCGCGCGGCCGCCGTGGCGGCCGGGCCCAGCTCCACCGCAATCGCATCCGGACGCGTCGACGGATTCCGGCACACGGCGTTGACTGCCTCGGCGAAGGGCAGCCGAAAATGCACGGCAGGTACCGCCAGCAGGGTCGCGCCGCGGATCTCGAGCCGGATCGCGTTGTCATTCATGTGGTGGCCCTCGTGTTGACGCAGATCCTCAGGAACGCCTCTTCGAGATGCCGCGGCTGCACCATCAACATCACCCGGTCGGTCGCTTCATCCGTCAGCCCCGCGTCGACATCCGCGAGCCCCATCGCGAGGGCGAAGACATGGAGCGTCTCGCGCGGCGACGGCAGGGTTCCGTCGCGATGGGCGTCCCAGAGACGCCAGAATTGGGACATGAGCAGGTCTTTCGCGCCGACGCGCTCAAACCGGCTGCGAACGATACGGCCGATCTCGCGCCGACCGGGCAGTCCGATCTGAATGACCGGCTGCAGACGCGAGCGAATGAAGTCGGGCAGCCCCTCCGCATCCAAGTCCACCGAGTTGGTCGCGGCGATGAATCGAAACCCCGGATGCGCGAGAATCCCGTCGCCCAACAGGTTGGAGAAAAGGGTACGGCGCTCGTCGGTGACCGAGGCGAGCGGCGCCAGGGCGCGTGGACGCATCTTGCCGATCTCGTCGAACAAGACGATCCCGCCCTCATGCATCGCGGTCGCCGGCGACGCCAGGATATAGTCGAACTTGCGTGCCGGATCGTCGCTGTTGCGCACCGCACAGGAGATATCATCTGCCGTGACGTCCTCATGGCCTTGCAGGATCCAGAGCCGCTTGCCGGTGATGCGGGCCAGCTCGTAGACGATATGGTTCTTGCCCACACCCGGCGGACCGACCAGCAGCGGCGCCATCGGCGGCATCCCCGGCTGCTGTTGCCAAGCCCCCAGGACGGTGCGCAGCACGTCTTCGTGGCCGATCAGATCTCCCGTGTGCCGGGCGCTCGCATCATAGGAAGAACTCAAAAAGACGTGCTTGCCCCCGAGCTGGATACTGGATTGGGGTACGCCAGAGATCATGGACATAAGGGATACCTCGGCTTTTCTCTTGGATGACGGCGTCCCTGCCTGTGGTGCTCCTACACTCGATGGCGAGCCGGCGGTTTTTCGGTCGGAGCCGGGCTGCCGCGGAAGTCACGTACGGGCGACGGGAGTCCGCGAGGCAAGGAGAGAGGAGCGAGTCCGTCAGGCGGTAGGAGGAAGGCGATTCGAGCCGAGTCAAAGTGGTCGAGCAGAAGGAGAGTGCTGTCGTCGGGGTCGGGGACATTGTCGACGAGCAGGGTGATCCCCCGAGATGGCGTACCTCAGAAAGGTGGTCCGCGGTGAGTCGACGATTTTTTGACAGCGCCATCGGACACCCAAGGAGAGCAGACGCCCCGTGGGCTCGCCCCGACTGGCGCTCCCCGATGATTGACTGCGGCGCCTGGGCGAACAGAACGAGCTGCAGTTCCCGCACGTTGGGGAGGCAACGATGGTGAATCGGCTAAGTCATGCGTCGCCGTATTCGATCGCCTGGAGGGGACGGGCGTCGAACCGACGCTGGAGCACCGTCACGCCGGCGCTCATGGCCTGTGGTCTGGCGAGGATAAGTTGGCCGGATCTCGGACAATTTTCGGGCGGTCCACTGAGCATCTCCCTGCCTGAGCGAGACATGGCATCGCGATGCGTAACGGACACCGCAGCGACCTAGGTCGGCTGAGGCGGGGACGCTCGGCATCCCTAATGCCGTCGAAAGAGTCCACGCTGAATGCAGTGCCTGCCGAACCGGCGTCGGATCGCATCGAGCGTCGCGTCGAGACGATCATCCGCGTGATCGCCTTCGCGGGTCTCCAGGTCGGCGAACAGATCCGGCTGCACGGGCGCCTGCGCCCAGCCGGAGAGACCCAGACCGATCAGCCGCACTGCCCGACCGGCATGGGTGTCGGCCCGGTACAGATCCCACGCCGTGTCGAAGATGACGCGATCGTCCGCGGTCGGTGCCGCCAGGGTCCGGGAGCGGGTATGGGTCTCGAAGGGATGCAGGCGGATCTTCAAGGTGATCAGCGTGCCCTTGCGTGCGGCGTGTCGGGCCAGATAGCCGACCTCCTGCGCCGCCCAACGCAGGGTGTCGCGCAGCACCTCGGTGTCCACGACATCCTCCGCGAAGGTCGTCTCTTTGGAGATCGATTGCCGTTCGGTGGCCGGATGGACCCGGTCGTCGGCGATCCCGTTCGACTGCAGATACACCTGCGTGCCGGTGCGGGCGCCCAAGCGTCGGCGCAGATCCTCCAAGGGCCGGCAACGCACGTCGCCGACCGTACGCAAGCCCGCCTGTTCGAGTCGGCGGGCCGTCACGGCGCCGACGCCGCGCAGGGCGGCGAGCGGCAGCGGATCCAGGAAGGCGCGGACCTCCTCCGGGCGCACCACCAGGAGTCCATCCGGCTTATGGGCGTCCGAGGCGAGCTTGGCGATCAGGCGGTTCGGACCGATCCCCACCGAGGCGGTCAGCCCGACCGCCTCATAGATGGTCGCCTTGGCGCGCCGCGCGACGACCTCGGGCGGACCGATCAGCCGCTCCAGCCCGGAGACATCCAGGTAGGCCTCGTCGATCGAGACCGGCTCGACAAGCGGGGAGAGGGTGGCGAGCACCTGGATGATCCGTCGCGACACCTCGGCATAGCGCGCCATGTCCGGACGCACGTAAACCGTCTCCGCCGGTAGACGGCGCACCGCCTCAGCGATCGGCATGGCCGAGAGCACGCCGAAGCGGCGCGCCTCGTAGGAGCAGGTGGCGACCACGCCGCGCCGACCGGGCTCGGCGCCGACGACCAGCGGCCGTCCGCGCCACTCCGGGC
>RZZN01000388.1 GCA_009929855.1 Gammaproteobacteria bacterium | reverse complement strand
TCCATGTCGCTCATTCGTCTACAAAATTAGTTCCATATTCTACATATACTGTTTCATCTCATACGATCGTTACTACAGGTTCTATCGTATCTTCTACGACTACCGTCCTTGTAGCACTTCCTGTATTTCCTGCCTGATCAGCATAACTATATTCTAATTCATATATTCCAACCTCTCATGTGTTCACTGATCCGCTAGTTGGTCATGACAATGATCATATCCCTGCTATATCATCACTTCGAGTAGCTCATAATTCTTCATAAGCTTCTCCAAATTCTATAGATACTGTTCATGATCCATTTAATGTTATTATTGGAGTAGTTATATCATAAGTTACTGATCATGTTATCATACTTGTATTTCATGCTCTATCACTAACAATTACCTCTATTACATGCTCTCATTCAGATCATGTAATTGTTTGTACAAATACTCCTGTCAATGTTTCTCCACTACTTGTAGGTAGTGATAATGCTCACGAAGCCATCGCTTCTATATCTGTTTCTACATCTCTTACTACTACTCAACTTATTCCAGAAACATCATCTCTTGTTGTTATAGTAACAATAGTTTCTCAAGCCACTCATACATATGTTGGCTCTATAGTAATGATAGATACTATCGGATCTGTTCTATCCAATATTACTTGTCATAAGAAAATCTCGCCTGTGTTGTTGCTCTCATCCACAGCTATTCCACTAAAGATGTATTGGCCATCAGGATCTCATCATCCAAACACATATACTCATGTCCATATTCCATCATATTCATCTCCAGAATCCAATCATAACTCAATTTCTCCCGTATATCATTCTGGTCATTCTACAACTATATTTACTGATGTTACTCATTGAACATCTATTACTCTCATCTGGATACCAAGCTCTGCTCATGTTCCAACAAATTCTGGTGTGATAATCACGTCACTCATATCAGGTGCTGTTTTATCTTCTACGATTACTGTCCTTGTAGTGCTTCCTGTCTGATATCCATCAAAATAACTATATTCGATTGTATATGTTCCTATCTCTCATGTGTTCACTGATCCACTATTGTATGCTGCGATAAATCCGGTAGCCGTTCTCGGTAAATCCGTCCATG
>RZZN01000133.1 GCA_009929855.1 Gammaproteobacteria bacterium | reverse complement strand
GCGGCGCTGAGCAGGCCGGTGCCCGGACGGGCATCGGCGCGCAGCAGCCGTTGCAGCAGGCGCTCCGCCAGCGCATGACCGGGGGCCGAGCGCGCGCTCGTACGAACGTGGCCGAGGACGCTCCGACGCCGTGATGCAACTTCGGGCACCGGCACCTATCGCCATCTGCGAGGTCGACCGACGGCTGCAAGCGGCGGATCGCGGACGTCCGCGTCAACATGGCGCTGTCTCGTGCAAACCCTCATCCAACACCCGCGACAACAACAAGGCGCGATCGGAGAAGTGGACCGTCGCGACCAACATGATGCGCGTGTCGCTCAGCCGGCGGGGTCTTTTGGTCGGCATGCAATCGGCATCGACATTGGGGTAACCATCAGCCGGGACAATTGCGACACACACGGGATATAGACGTCGAGGCGGTCTCGACGAGGTGCGGCGATCTCACATGGAAGATCACACAGTGAACGAAGAGAGGATGTATTGCCGACGGTGACCGTTCAGTATCGGCTACTTTGTCCAAGGACGGCTTGATAAAGCCCGGAGCATTTTGTGGGTACGTTTGTGGATATGCCGACTGTCTTGTTATTATTTTGATTTATAGATCAGTTTTTTAAGTGACAGTAGTGGCGGAGAGGGAGGGATTCGAACCCTCGATGGGCTATTAACCCATACACACTTTCCAGGCGTGCTCCTTAAGCCACTCGGACACCTCTCCAGACATGAGGCAAACGACGCTCAGCCGTCCACCGCAAGTCGCGTAGGTTACATCATGGGCAGTCTGCTTTCAAACCGCAGTCCACCCCGACACCAGTTTCAGGTCCAAAGCTGGGGGCCGCCGGCCCCAAAGGAGTCGGGGCCTCCAGGCCCCGAGTGAGGATCTTCCAACGCCAACAGATCAGCTCAACGCCCTCCATGCGCCTGCGACCTCAGGATCCGCGTCGCCACCATCCGTCGTCCTTCCTCGGGGCGCGGACGCCCCGACTCCCCTGGGGGCCGCCGGCCCCAAAGGAGTCGGGGCCTCCAGGCCCCGAGTGAGGATCGTCCAACGCCAACAGATCAGCTCAACGCCCTTCATGCGCCTGCGACCTCAGGATCCGCGTCGCCACCATCCGTCGTCCTTCCTCGGGGCGCGGACGCCCCGACTCCCCTGGGGGCCGCCGGCCCCAAGGGAGTCGGGGCCTCCAAGCCCCGAGTGAGGATCTTCCGACGCCAACAGATCAGCTCAACGCCCTTCATGCGCCTGCGACCTCAGGATCCGCGTCGCCACCATCCGTCGTCATTCCTCGGGGCGCGGACGCCCCGACTCCACTGGGGGCCGCCGGCCCCAAAGGAGTCGGGGCCTCCAGGCCCCGAGTGAGGATCTTCCGACGCCCACAGATCAGCTCAACGCCCTTCATGCGCCTGCGACCTCAGGATCCGCGTCGCCACCATCCGTCGCCCTTCCTCGGGGCGCGGACGCCCCGACTCCCCTGGGGGCCGCCGGCCCCAAAGGAGTCGGGGCCTCCAGGCCCCGAGTGAGGATCTTCCAACGCCAACAGATCAGCTCAACGTCCTTCATGCGCTTGCGACCTCAGGATCCGCGTCGCGACCATCCGTCGTCCTTCCTCGGGGCGCGGACGCCCCGACTCCCCTGGGACGCGCCGACTCCCCTGGGACGCGCCGACTCCCTTGGGGGCGCATCGACTCCTCTCGGGCGCATCGACTCCTTTGCTTGGCTCAATGGGGGTGCTCGATGGTATGTTTCACGCCGATGACTGATGCACTCACAATCGCAGCGTCCCTGAATGAGAGGCACGTCCCGTCCCAGTCGCTGATTGGGTCTGGTACTGCGGGACGTCGCCGCAGGGGCGCGGCCCGCGCGCGGGGGAGATCCAGGCTATGCCGAGTATCTCGCCGAGCAACGGATCGCGCGGCCTGCGCGCGCGGGAGGTCCAACCTCGCGAGAGGGATGGAGGAGTATCGCGCGCGCGAGCGAGGTGTGGTCGCCTCATTGCGCCAGTGCAGTGAGATGGCGGAGTTTCGCGCGCGAGGCGAGCGAGGTGTGGGATGAGCGAGCGGTCGGGTCGGGCACCGCGGGCGACATTGGCGCAACGTGCTGATCGCTTTCGGCTCTATGAGCTGTCGGTCCAGAATCCTCAGTCCGAGGTGGATTTCGTCGATCGGACCTACCGGCTGCTGCGAGGGCGCAGCGCACGCACCTTGTGCGAGGATTTTTGCGGGACGGCGGCGGTGAGTTGCGAGTGGATCCGGCGGCGTCGGCGTAACCGTGCTTGGGGGATCGACCTGGATCCCGAGGTTCTGGGATGGGCGCGGGGGCATCAGCTCGCCGGCCTGGATTCAGATCAGCACGCTCGTCTCGAGCTGCTGCAGGCCGATGTCCGCGAGGTCCTGATCCCCCCGACCAACATCGTGCTGGCCATGAATTTCAGCTATTGGCTGCTGCGCGAGCGCTCGCAGATGCGTGCCTATTTCACGCGTGTGCATGCTCGGCTGGCCCCGGACGGGGTCTTCTTCCTCGACGCCTTCGGTGGCTATGACGCCTTTCGCCAGCTCATCGAGGAGCGGCGCGTCTGGGACCCCCTCGGTCCAAGCTTCGTCTACGTCTGGGAGCAGGAGACCTATGATCCAGTGACCGGCCGCCTGGTCTGTCATATCCATTTTCGCTTCGACGACGGATCCGAATGCAACCGCGCCTTCAGCTACGACTGGCGTCTCTGGACACTCCCCGAGATCCGCGAGCTGCTCGTCGAGGCGGGTTTCGCGCGGGTGATGGTCTATTGGCAGGGATGGGACGTGAACGGGCAGCCGGACGGGCGTTTCGTGCCGGTGGAGAGCGGCGAGCCCGATGCCGGGTGGATCGCCTATGTCTCGGCCGAGAAATGACTGGTCGTGACTGGTGCCCCATGGTGATAGGACATGCCACCCGGTCAAGGCAAAAATGACTCGTACCCCATGGTGACAGGACATTCCGCCCTGTCCGGGCAAGGCAGAGCGGTCCAAGGCAGACCGAGGCTCAATCGGGAATGCGACGGATGAAGCGCTCGCGATTCGAGAGGATGAAGTCGGCCAGGGTCGCGGGCTCGTTCAGCGGGAGCAGGGGTGGATGCGGATGGATCGGTGGCGGCTCATCGGTGGCGACGGCGATGATGCCCGGGTCTGCCGGATAGAGCGGCGGCTGGCCGAGCGCGGGTCGATGGACCTCGATCTTGGGAAAGTCGGCATGCTTGAAGCCCTCGACGATCACCAAGTCGAGCCGATCGAGCTCGAAGCGCGAGAGCATGCGATCGAGATCAGGGTCCTCACCCTGCACCGGATTCTCGACCTGCAGTGCCCAGCGTGCTTGAGAGGCGAGCAGGGTCTGGCGCGCGCCGGCCTCGCGCACCACGAAGCTGTCCTTGCCCGGGGTGTCCAGATCGAATCGATGGTGCGCGTGCTTGAGATAGCCGACCCGCAGACCGCGCGCGCTGAGCTCGGGCACCAGTTGGCGCACCAGGGTGGTCTTGCCCGTGCAGCTGGGTGCGACGAAGCCCACGACTGGGATGGATCTCTCGCTCATGCGCTCCTCCGTTCAAGCATTTTGCCGCTGGGTTCGATCGCGCGGATCGCGCGGCGCGGCCATCAGTCATCGCGTCACCATGCCACCGGGCCTCTGGCATTTGGACATTTCTGGGGCAAGTGGGCAGAATGACCGGCTAATCGGTGATCGCCGCGCCAAGACGCGAGCCGGTGACCGCCCCTGAATCACCCAATCTTAGCCCATGTGATGGCCCCCTACCTATGGCTCAGTACATCTTCACGATGAATCGGGTCGGCAAGATCGTGCCGCCCAAGCGTGTCATCCTGCGCGACATCTCGCTATCGTTCTTCCCGGGTGCCAAGATCGGCGTGCTCGGTCTGAACGGCTCGGGTAAATCGACCCTGTTGAAGATCATGGCCGGACTCGACACCGAGATCGAGGGCGAGGCGCGTCCGCAGACTGGGATCAAGGTCGGGTTCCTCTCGCAGGAGCCCGGGCTCGACCCGAACAAGGACGTGCGCGGCAATGTCGAGGAGGCGCTCGGCGAGATCAAGACCGCCCTGACCCGGCTCGATGAGGTCTATGCCGCCTATGCCGAGCCCGACGCCGATTTCGATGCATTGGCCAAGGAGCAGGCCGAGCTCGAGAATCTGATCGAGGCCACCGATGGTCACAACCTGGATCGCACCCTCGAGGTCGCGGCCGATGCACTGCGCCTGCCGCCCTGGGACGCGGACGTGACTCGACTCTCGGGCGGCGAGCGCCGACGCGTGGCGCTCTGCCGGCTGCTCCTGTCCAAGCCCGACATGCTGCTCCTGGACGAGCCGACCAACCATCTGGACGCCGAATCGGTCGCCTGGCTCGAGCGCTTCCTCCACGAATATCCGGGAACCGTGGTCGCGGTCACCCACGACCGCTATTTCCTCGACAATGTCGCCGGCTGGATCCTGGAGCTCGACCGTGGTCACGGCATCCCCTGGGAGGGCAATTATTCATCCTGGCTGGAGCAGAAGGAGCAGCGTTTGGAGCTCGAGCAAAAGCAGGAACAGGCCCGCATCCGCACCATGCAGCACGAGCTCGAATGGGTACGTGCCAACCCCAAGGGACGCCATGCCAAGAGCAAGGCGCGTCTGGCCCGCTTCGAGGAGCTGCAATCGCAGGAATTCCAGGCCCGCAACGAGACCAACGAGATCTATATCCCGCCGGGTCCGCGGCTGGGCGACCTGGTCATCGAGGCCGTGGGTCTGAAGAAGGCCTATGGCGACAACCTGCTCTATGAGAACCTCTCGTTCAATCTACCCCGGGGCGGGATCGTCGGCATCATTGGTCCGAATGGTGCCGGCAAGACCACGCTCTTCCGCATCCTGACCGGTCAGGAGCAACCCGACGGGGGCACGCTGCGCATCGGCGAGACGGTGCAGATCGCCTATGTCGATCAGAGTCGCGACTCACTCGACGCGAGCAAGACCATCTGGGAGGAGATCTCGGACGGGGCGGACAACATCATCGTCGGGCGCTACGAGATGCCCTCGCGCGCCTATTGCAGCCGCTTCAACTTCAGGGGCACCGATCAGCAGAAACGCATCGGCGACCTCTCGGGTGGCGAGCGCAACCGGGTGCATCTGGCCAAGCTCTTGAAGAGCGGAGGCAACCTGCTGCTGCTCGACGAGCCGACCAACGACCTGGACGTCGAGACCTTGCGCGCGCTCGAAGAGGCCTTGCTGGCCTTCCCAGGCTGCGCCGTGGTGATCAGCCATGACCGCTGGTTCCTCGATCGGATCGCGACCCATATCCTCGCCTTCGAGGGTGACTCGCAGGTGACCTGGTTCGAGGGCAACTATGCCGACTACGAGGCCGACCGTCATCGTCGCCTCGGCACCGATGCCGACCAGCCGCACCGGCTGAAGTATCGTCGGCTCACCGCCTGAGCGCGCTCGGACCCGCACGGATGGGCGCCAA
>RZZN01000387.1 GCA_009929855.1 Gammaproteobacteria bacterium | reverse complement strand
GTGGATCACGGAATCGCAAGCGTTCTCCCAATTCAGCACAATCCGGGCCTTGAGGATGTTGGGCTGAGCCAATGTCTTGACGTCCTCCAGGTCTTCTCGCGTCAGGGTGCGAAGATCCGCCCGTGCCTCGACCAACAGCGCGGACACCGAGGCTTGGATCTGGCGCAATGCGCGCTCCAAAAGGACCAGGAGACGCTCGGTCCGCGGATCGACCGGCTGGGCACGCCGATAGGTATCGATGGCCATCAGCATACCACCGAGCGGATTATTGACCTCGTGGGCAACCCCGGCGGCGACCCGCCCGACCGCCGCCAGACGCTCGGCCTGGATCATCTGCCGCTCCAGGGACTCCTTCTGCGCGAGCGCCGAGAGCATCGCCGCGAACTGTCGCCCGAGGCGCCCGATCTCGCTATCGCCGTCGGGCAGGGTACACTGCATCCGGCGCGGATCCTCCCGCCCGACGCGTCCCATGCAGTCGGCCAACTGCACCAGCGGCCCAACCATCCGTCGCCCCCAGAGCCAGCCGATCGGCAACAGGACCGCTAGGATCACGCCAGTCACCAGGATGCCGCCGAGGAGGATCTCGCGAAACCGAGGCAGATAAGGCGCGTCGGAGAGCAGGGCAATGAGCTCGCCGACGTGGGTGCCGTCGCTGTAAAGCGGCAGGCGAAGCACGCGACGGACCTCTTCGCGATCGACCTCAGACACGCTTCCGGGCCTCTCGTCCGTCACCTGCGGCTGAGCTTGCGGGAGCCAAGGCAAGGCAGACTCGATCGGCTGATCGAGGCGAAAGCGGCGCGGGCGATTGCTCGCAAAGATGCGGCCGGCTTGGTCGACGAGGATCCAGACCGCGTCGCCGCCGCCATCCGGGCCACGTAGAAGCGAGTAGGCCAACCAGACATCGTCGTTGCGCAACGCCTGGATCTGAACACCAGCCATCGCGTACCCAAGGGTCATGGCGTTGCGGCCTTGGTCCTCGCGCAGATTGCCCAGGGTCTGCAAACCCAGCGCAATGGCCATCGAGCATGCGGTGACCACGGCGGCGACGCTGAGGCTCAGAGGCAGCCGCAGGCGATAGCTCGACAGCAGGCGGGTCACGCGCCCTCCCCTTCAG
>RZZN01000132.1 GCA_009929855.1 Gammaproteobacteria bacterium | reverse complement strand
CGTATCCGTATCCGTATCCGTATCCGTATCCGTATCCGTATCCGTATCCGTATCCGTATCCAGAGCCGATGCGCGCGCCTGCACCAGCCAGATCGGGTTCTCGGCCTGCAGTCGATGCAGATCCAGAATCGGTTGGCTGCGCGCGGCCTGGATCTGGGTCAGGGTCCAGGGCAGGCCGAGTCGCTCGAGCGTGGCGAGCGCCGCGCTCAGATGCTCCAGCGTCACGAGCGCGATCACCAGCCGTCCCCGTGGGCGCAGACGCGCGCTGACCAGGGTCAGGATCGCGTCAAGCCGCCCGCCGCTGCCGCCGATGAAGACCGCGTCCGCAGCGGGCCAGGCCATACAGTCATCCGGCGCGATGCCGACGCAGGCGGTGTGATTGGACACGCCGAGCATCTGTCGATTGGCGGCGATCAGTGCGAGATCCTGGGGGTTTTTCTCGATGGCATAGACATGGCCCTGGTCACAGAGCGCGGCGGCCTCCAGCCCGACGCTCCCCGAGCCGGCGCCGATGTCCCAGACCAGGTCGGTGGGTCGCAGCTCGAGAAGGGCCAAGGCGCTCGCGCGTGTCTCGCGCTTGGTGATGAGCCCGCGCGCGGGATGGCGCTGCTGATAACGCTCGTCGGGCAGTCCGAAGCGCGGCTGTCGCGAGAGGGTGCGCCGGCGTCGCAACAGGACCAGGTTGGGGTCGGCGAAGACTCTTGAGGCGATCTGTGCCGCGTCCAGAGTGCTGGTCAGTCGCTCGGTCGGGGTGAGCAGGCGCTCGGCGACATGGATCTCGAAATCCGCGGCCAGGCCCTCGGCGAGCAGCACACGCGCGATCCGTGCCGGGTCATTGGCCGGACTGGTCAGGACCCCGAGCAGGGTCTCGCGGCGCAGCGCCTGGGCGAGTCCATAGAGCCCATGCTCAGGGGGGGCGCCCGGCTTCCACTCGCCACTGTCGCGATGATGGACCGAGAGCCAGCGTGCGCACTCCCAGGGGATGCGAAAGCGTGCGCAGGCGATCTGCAGGTTCGTGCGATTGGGCAGGATGTGCACCCTGGCTGGATCGAGATGGCGCAACAGCAGCGCGCCGATGCCGAAACAGAGGGGGTCGCCGCTCGACAACACCACGACCGGGCGTGCGGTCGCGAGCGCCTCCGCGATCCATGTCGGGATCTCGGCAATGTGCCCGCTCAGCTCACGCGTCTCGGCGTCGGGACGCAGCAGCCCAGCGCAGGCGTCCAGGTGGCGTCGCGCGCCGATCACCCGATCCGCCGCGGCGATGCGCGCGGTGGCCGCGCCATCCAGTCCGGCCAGTCCATCGTCCAGGATGCCGATCACCCAGCAGTCAGCCATGTCGCACGCCCGTCTCGCGCGTCGCGCATGTGCCCGAGTCGCGCCGATCCACGGTATCGGTGGCCGCGGTCGTGTGCTCGGCAAGTAGATTGCCCTCCGCGTCCCAGGCCAAGACCACCACGCGGGTCCCAGGCGCGAGCCCGGCCGCGATCACGCGCGCGGCCGTGTCCGCCAGCGCCTGATGGAAGGCGCCGCCGAGACCGGCCGCGGCAATCAGCTCGCTGGCCTCGCGTGCCGTGTTGCCCGCGAGGATGCGGTCGATCAATGCGGCTCCAGCCCCGGCCTGCGCGGCGAGCTGGGCCAGCAACGGTAGGTCGACCGCGGCCTTGCGTGCATGGGTGATCCGCAGCCCCTGGGCGATCTTGGTGAGCTTGCCCACCATGGCCCCGACGATCACCTCGGCGAGTCCGGCGGCCTGCGCGCACTCGATGGCGGTCCCCACGAAATCACCCATCTGCACGAAGCAGACCTCGGCCAGGCCTGGATACTGCCTCATGCAGTAGCGCTCGGTCCGCCGGCCGGTGGTGAAGACCACCCGATCCTGACCTTGGGCACGCGCGACCTGGACACCCTGACGGATGGTCGCCTTGAAGGATGCGGTGGAGTAGGGATAGACCACGCCAGTGGTCCCCAGGATGGAGATTCCACCCAGGATGCCGAGTCGCGCGTTGAGAGTGCGCGCGGCGATGCGCTCGCCCTCGGGCACCGCGAGCGTGACCAAGAGTCCCGCGCGCGCGAGTAGGCGCGGCGCGGCGCGGCGCACGTTCGCGCTGATATAGTCACGCGGACCCGGATTGATGGCCGCCTCGCCGAGGGCCAGACCAAGCCCGGCGCGGGTCACCCGGCCGATCCCCTCGCCACCGCACAGCCGCACCTCGCCGGGGTCTCCGGGCAGGCGGCTGAGCTCGGCGACGATGCGCGCGCCATGGGTCACGTCCGGGTCGTCGCCGGCGTCCTTGATCACGGTCGCGCGCGCGTGCGTCTGGGTCAGCTCGACCGAGTGCGTCATGAATTGGGCCCGCCGACCCTCTGGGAGCAGGATCGCGATGGTCGCGGGGATGCTGCCAGTCTCCAGTCCGCGCGCCGCCGCGGTGGCGGCCGCGGCGGCACAGGCGCCGGTCGACCAGCCGGGGCGGTTGCCGCGCTTGACTCTGGTCAGCACGGATCCCCGAGCGTGCGTCTCAGTCACCGGCTGCCAGGACCATGAGCGCATTGAGCGCGGCGACCACCAGCGTGGATCCGCCCTTGCGCCCGCGCGTCAGGATCCATGGCACCTCGGTGAGCGCATGGAGCGCCTCCTTCGACTCGGCCGCGGCGACGAATCCGACCGGCATGCCGATCACCAGCGCCGGCCGGGCGCCGGTCTCATCGATCAAGCGGATCATCTCCTGCAGCGCGGTTGGGGCATTGCCGATACCGACGAGCGCGCCGTCCACCAGGCCCAAGCCAGCGGCGTGACGCATGGCCTGGGTGGCGCGTGTCGTCCCCTCGGTACGCGCGCGCGCGATCACCTCGGGGTGATCGATGAACTGGTGCACCTTGATGCCGAGCGGTGTCATGCGCGCGCGCGAGAGACCGGCGCGGATCATCTCCACGTCGCAGAGGATCGGCGCGCCTTTGCGCAGGGCCGTGCGGCCGGCGTCGATCGCCCGCGGATGGAAGCAGGTCAGACCGTTGAAGTCGAAGTCGCCGCTGGCATGGATGAGACGGCGCACCAGTGTCCACTGCGCCATGTCATACGCATGCGCGTGGGCCTCGGCGTCGATGATGGCGAATGAATCGCGCTCGATGCGTGTCCCGGCGAGGGTCAGCAGTGCACCGCCAGCGTGCGACTCGGTGGTGACGACCTCCAAGCGATCCGGCTCAGTCATGCTGGGCCGCCAGGGCGAATGCGCAGCCATCGCAGGGCAGCAGGCCGGTGCCGTCACGGCACTGCGTGAGCCTGAGGTCCAGAAGCGCCATCAACTCATCGTGGGCGCCGATCCAGCCGGCTTGGGCGATGGCGCGGGTCGGATACTGATGACGGAGACGCTCGACCTGTCGGCCGATGCGCTCGATCAGCCGACCGGTGAAAAGATAATAGGGCAGGATGATGATCTGGGTGGCACCGAGCCGGTCGAGTCGCTGCACCGCTCGCTCCAGACGTGGAAAAGCGATGTCGGTGAAGGCGATCTCGACGAGGTCGTGCGCGCTCGTCGCGGCGATCCAGTGGGCCATCTTGGCGGCCTCGCCGGTGGACTCGATGTCAGAGGCTCCACGTGCGAGCAAGACCACGCCAGTGGTGCGCGGATCGGGCATGTCCAGCATGACCATCGCCTGGTGCAAGCGATGGCGCAATGCACGCAACAGATGATCGGTGGTGCCCAGATGATAGCCATAGCTGAAATCGACATCCGGATGACGCGTGCGTGCCGCGGCGAGCGCGCGCGGGATATCGCCCTTGACATGACCGCCCGCGTTCAGGATCAGCGGGAGCACCAGCACTCGCCCGGCGCGTGCCTGGGCCGCGGCGGCGGCCTGGTCGAGTCCATCATCGAGCAGCAGTGGGGCATGCTCGATCCAACACACCAGGACCGCGAGCCCCGGATGACGAGCGCCCCAGGTCGCGGCGAAGTCAGTCACCTCGGCATTGCCTCGATTGCCTGGGTCTCGGGCACCGTGGCCGACGAGTAGCACCACATCGTTCATCATGGTCGTGGAGATCCTCTGGAGAATGGTCGAGGTGGCCACCGCGTGAGGGCGCGACAGTGGACCGAGGCTTGGGTTCGTGGTCGCGCCCATGGTGCCAGAGTCGGGGCTGGGTTGCAGCCCTGGCCGCTCCAGGGCGCGTGGGTGCGCCAATGCACGCTGACCCACCAGGTTGGCACTGGGCACCGCTAAGTGGTGCGGAAGCCATGAGTGAAATCGGCGGCATAGAGTCGGGAGGCCGCGCGCGTCGACCAGGCGCGCGCGCCCAGTGCCGGGCTGGCGAGGATCATCGCCTGCCGATCGATCCCGGCGGCGCGACAGCGCACGGCGATGTCGGCCAGCGTGCCGCGCAGGATGCGCTCCTCACCCGGCCAGGTGGCCTTCTCGACGACCAGGATCGGGGCCGCCTCGCCCCAGCCGGCGGCGCGCAAGGCCGCGCACACGGCCTCGATCTGGGCGATCGAGAGAAAGACACAGAGCGAGCAGCCGTGACTGGCGAGACGCTCGAGCGATTCGCGCTCGGGCATCGGCGTGCGTCCGGCGACACGGGTCAGGATGACCGTCTGAGTGACCTCAGGCAGGGTCAGGGTCTCACCGGCCGCGGCCGCGGCCGCCATGGCCGATGACACGCCCGGCACGATGCCGACCGGGATGCCGGCACGGTCGAGTGGGGCGGCCATCTCGGCCAGTGCGCCATAGAGACTGGGATCGCCCGTCTGTAGACGCACGACAGTCTCATGGCGCGCGGCACGCTCCATCAGCCAGCTGGTGATCTCATCCAGCTCCATCCCTTTGGAGTCGGCGATCTCGCATCCGGGCGACGCCCATTGCAGGGCCGCGGCCGAGACCAGCGAACCGGCGTAGAGGATGGCACCAGCCGCTCCGAGCAGGCGGCTGCCGCGCACCGTGATCAGATCGGCCGCGCCAGGGCCGGCGCCGACGATCCAGATCTTACCCATGGGCGTGACTCCAAATCCCTGCGGCAAGCCATCTGCGGCGTCGGATCCCTGTGCCAAGCCATCTGTGGCGTAGGCGCGGGCGCACCGCGTTCAGGGTCTGATCTGGGTGTGGCCGAAGCCGCTTCGACATGTGACTGAGGTCTCCTCGCTCTGGCCGACGCCATGGGTGCGCCCGGCGGGTTTCATTCAGGGCGTTTTCGATTCGATGAGGATAACGGCCAGCCCCCCCCGGGTCCAACAGACCGCGCGTCCCATGGGAAAGGAACCGGGGCCTCCAGGCCCCAAAGGAGTCGGGGCCTCCAGGCCCCGAGTGAGGATCTTCACGCGCCTTCAGGCCAAATCGAGGTCGCCATGCGCACCCGGCCTCGGGATCGGTGTTCTGTCTGTCCTTCCTCGGGGCGAGGACGCCCCGACTCCCCTGGGGGCCGCTGGCCCCAAAGGAGTCGGGGCCTCCAGGCCCCGAGTGAGGATCTTCACGCGCCTTCAGGCCAAATCGAGGTCGCCATGCGCGCCCTGCCTCGGGATCGCTGTTCTGTCTGTCCT
>RZZN01000386.1 GCA_009929855.1 Gammaproteobacteria bacterium | reverse complement strand
CTCTCGCTCCTTCCACTCCTCGAGTTCGGCCTTGAGCTTCTCGTTCTCGATCCGGAGCTTCTCGGTCTTCTGCCTTGTCTCCTCGACAGTCTCGGCGGCCTGGTCCGCCTCGGCCTCCTGCTTGCGCTTCTCAGCCTCCGTGAGCTTCTTCTCGGACTCCGGCTGGACGGTCATCCTGGTCCCCCTCTTCCCGCGGACGGCCCTCCGCATGGCGGAACACTACTATCGGGACGACCTCTGTCGCCTGCATCTGGAAAACGGCCTGGAAACCCTGCTGGAAGACGCCGTGCGGCTCGATGGGTGCACCGATAATGAAATCGGTTCGCTCAAGGAACTGCTCATCGGTTCCACGCCAGCGGCCCTGTTTATCCGCGAAACCGGGTGCCGCCTGCGTGATGGAGTGGCCACCGAACAGGAAATTCACCTTTTGATTCTCTTAAGCCTGGTGATCCTTCATCAGGAGATCCGCCATAACGATATCACGTTTTGAATCAACCATGGAACATCAATACATTTCCCGGGAAACCGGCCGGGTCGTCAGCGAACGGTTGATGGGCGATCACACGCTTGATCTGTTCTACAACCGGCTGCGGGAACAGGCGCCGGGCCTGTTTCGGACCCTGACCTCGCGAAGAATGTCGGCGGTGCTGGGGTTTCTCCACTTTGATATCAATCTGCCGCTGGTTGGATTCAGGGGGATGGCGCTGCTGCGGCGCATGGGAGTGGACTGGCGCGAATGCCTGGCCCCACATCACTGCTTTACCACCCCCCGTCAGGTCTTTGAACGCCAGATCCGGTACTGGGAATGCCGCCCCATGGATCCGGATCCCTTGGTGGTGGTTTCACCGGCCGATGCCAGGGTCCTTATCGGTTCCCTGGACGATGTGCCGCAACTGTTCATCAAGGAAAAATTCTTCTCGGCCCAGGAACTGCTGGGCCTGAACTCGCCCTGGAACGATCGGTTCGCAGGCGGTTCGTTTGCCATCTTTCGGCTGACACCGGACAAGTACCACTACAACCATGTCCCGGTGAGCGGTGAGGTGGCCGATATCTATACCCTGGAGGGGGACTACCACTCGTGCAATCCGGGGGCCCAGGTCGCCCTGGCCTCGAT
>RZZN01000060.1 GCA_009929855.1 Gammaproteobacteria bacterium | reverse complement strand
CGACTCCCTTGGGGTCGGAGGCCTTGGCGCCTTCGGGCCGGAGGCCACCAGGGGAGTCGGGGCGTCCTCGCCCCGAGGAAGGATGGGTGCGCGGCTGAGCTTGTGGCAGGGCGTGCATGGGGCGGCCTGTCCATCCTGTTGGCGCTCGAAGATCTTCACTCGGGGCCTGGAGGCCCCGACTCCCTTGGGGTCCCGACTCCCTTGGGGTCGGAGGCCTTGGCTGCTTTGGAGGCCTGGATGTCGGGGATTCAGCGTGGTTCCTGTCCCATCAGCGTGGTTTCTGTCCCATCAGCGGGGTTTCTGTCCCATCAGCGTGGTTTCTGTCCCATCAGCGTGGTTTCTGTCCCATCAGCGTGGTTTCTGTCCCATCAGCGTGGATCCTGTCCCATCAGCGTGGTTCCTGTCCCATCAGCGTGGTTCCTGTCCCATGCGGTCGAGACGGCTCTTGGCGAGGCGCGCTTCGGTGCTGCGGGGGAAGCGTCGGATGACCTCTTCGAGCATGGCGCGGGCTTGGTCGAAGGCTTGTTGGTCGTATTGGATGTAGCCGATCTTCAGCAGTGCGCCGGGGACCTTCTGACTGGCTGGGTGGAGTTGGACGAGACGGTCGAATTCGGCCAAGGCGGCGGCGTAGTTGCGCTGCACGTAGTGGGTCTCGCCAAGCCAATAACGGGCGCTGTCGGTGAACTGGCCCTGGGGGTAGCGACGCAGCAGTTCGTTGAATGCGACGCTTGCCTCGTCGTAGCTCCGCTCCTTGAGTAGCTCGAAGGCGGCGGCATAGGCGTCGCGCTCGCTGCCGCCGGTCCCCTCTGGCAAGGGCAGCGAGGGCACCGATGAGCCGCCGGTGGGAGGAAGCACCTGGATCTGCCGCGTCTGCTGCGGCGCGAGGTCGAGTGTTCGATCGTCGCGAACGTCGCGATCACCGGTCTCGGTGGTCGCCAGTGGATCGGTCACCAGCGGTCCGAGCAGGTCGGGGTCGGGATCGAGTCGGGTGTCGATCGCGGCGAATGGATCCTGCTGTTGGCGCTGGAGCTTCTGGAGCTCGAAATGTTGCATCTCGACCAGGCCGCGCAGCTCCTGGAGCTCCATCTGCATCTGCTGCATCTGGAGCAGGAGGTCGGAACCGGCTTGATTCTCGATGATGCGCTCGAGCCGCGCGATCCGCCCCTCGAGCAGTGGATCGGCCCAGGCGGCGCTGGACCCGACGGTCAGGACGAGCGCGGCGAGTGCGATGAGGCCGAACGGTCTGGGTGTCATCGTGATGCCTCCGGATACTGGATCCGCACACGGCGGTTTTGTTGCCAAGCGGTCTCGGTATGACCGGGATTGGCCGGGCGCTCCTCGCCATAGCTGAGTGTGGAGAGCTGGTTGGGTATGACCCCATCGGCGATCATCAGACGACGCACTGCCTCGGCGCGCTGCTCCGCGAGCGCCAAGTTGTATTCGCGCGTGCCGCGCTCGTCGGTATGGCCCTCGAGCGTGGCACGCAGCCCGCTGTTGGTCCCGAGATAGCGGGCATGGGTGCGCAGGAGCGGGAGATATTCGGGCCTGATCTCGGCGGTGTCATAGTCGAAATAGATGGTGCGCTGATAGAGCGGATTGCTCGGATCCTCCCAGGGACCGGCATAGGTTGGCCGGGGCGGCTCGAGCGGGCGCGCCGTGGTGACGGGCGTCGTTGGAGTGGCCGCGGGCGCGCTCGGCTCAGTGCGCGGCGCCCCGGCACAGCCGAGGGTCAGGGCGATGAGGCCGAGCAGGGACAGCAGCAACACGCGCCGGAGCGCTCCGGTGTCGCGCATCAGGATCCTGAGCGCTGAATCTGTGAAAGAGGCCACGGCGGACTCCTCAGGCTAGTTCATGAAGGGGGACCAAGTCGGCTCGCGGACCTCTTCGGCGTCCTGCGACAGGCGCTGATTGCCACCGCCATCGATCGAGGACACGGCCAGGACGCCACGACCACCATGGGCGGTCGCATAGATGACCATGCTGCCGTTGGGCGCGAAGCTCGGCGACTCGTCCAGGCTGCCATTGCTCAGCAGGCGCATGGTGCCGCGCTCCGGATCGATCAGCGCAATGCGAAAACGCCCGCCCACCCGCGTGACCAGGGTGATCGAGCGACCGTCCGGGGCATAGGAGGCACGGGCATTGTAATCGCCCTGCATGCTGATGCGCACCGCGGGACCGCCGCTGGCGGCCATGCGATAGATCTGTGGTGAGCCACCGCGATCGGAGGTGAAGATGATGGAGCGGCCATCCGGCGACCAGGCCGGCTCGGTGTCGATGGCAAAATGATCGGTCAGGCGGGTCAGCTCGCGACTCAAGAGGTTGAGGACATAGATCTCGGGGTTGCCGTCCTTGGAGAGCGTCATGGCAAGCCGTTGACCGTCGGGCGAGAAGGCCGGCGAGCCATTGATGCCTGGATAGCTCGCCACCAGCTCGCGCCGGCCGCTTGCAAGCTCTTGAATGTAGATGGCCGCGCGTTTGTTCTCGAGCGAGACATAGGCGATGCGTCGACCGTCCACCGACCAGGCCGGCGACATGATCGGCTCGCCCGAGGAGAGGATGGTCTGGGCGTTGTAGCCATCGGCGTCGGCAACCCGCAGGGTCAGGATCTGTGACTCGTCTTGACCACTCGCCGTCACATAGGCGATGCGGGTGGCCGCCACGCCACGCTGTCCGGTCAGTTTCTCATAGAGGATGTCGGCGATCCGATGCGCCGTGTTGCGCAGTGCCAGGCGGGTCGAGACCAGGCTGGAGCCGACCAGCTGATCTCCGCGAAAGACGTCATAGAGGGTGAAGCTGACCCGGTAGCCGGTGCCCTCGGTCTCGACGCGCCCGATGACCAGGTTGTTCATGCCAAGCAGACGCCAATCACGCAGGTCCACCTCGTCATGACTCGAGGGCATGGTGAGCATGTCACGTGTCGGCAGTGGCTTGAAGCGGCCAGTCCGCGCCAGATCGGCGCTGATGATGGCGGCGACATCCTCGCCTGGGATCAAGCCCTCGCTCACACCGAAGGGGATGACCGCGATCGGCTGCGCGGCCTCCACACCACCGGTGACCTCGATGTTCAGACGCGCTTGGGCGGACCCTGCCCCGAGCAGCAGGAGCGGGAGCAGGATCGACAGGAGGATGGGTGAGCGGCGTGATGATCGGATCATGGCGGTCTATCCCAGCCGGCTAGGGCTTGAAGGTGAAATCGAAATCGCGGAAATAACGCTCGAAGAGCTGACCGGTCGGCACCTGGAAGGGTGAGGCGCGATAGATGGCCGCGACGACCGATTGGTCGAAGGCGGTATTGCCACTACTGCGCACCACGCGGACACTGTCCGGGACCACCGTGCCACCCGGGAGGAGCTGGATCGACACCACTGTCGTGCGGTTGCGATCGACCGCCATCGGCTGCACCCAGACTTGACGCACCCGATCGCGGATCGCTGGGACATAGCGCTCGGTCAAATAAGAGATCTGCTCGGCTTCCAGTTCGGAACGCGGATCGGACTCGAGCGTGCGCTGCGCCTCGTCCGCGCCATGGCGGGCCCGCTGCTCCGCCGCACGCTCGCGGGCCGCTTGCTCCTGCTGCGCGCGCGCCAGCTCAGCGGCGAGACGCTCCTCCTCCATGGCCGCCAAGAGCTCGGCTTCGGCCTCGAGCCGGCGTTGACGCTCAGCCTCGGCCTGACGCTCGGCCTCCAGACGCGCCTGTTCGGCGGCCTGGCGCTCGGCCTCAAGACGGGCCTGCTCGGCGGCCTGGCGTTCAGCCTCCAAGCGGGCCTGCTCGGCGGCCTGGCGTTCAGCCTCGAGGCGACGCAGCTCAGCGAGTCGAGCCGCCTCGGCCGCGGCCTGGCGCTCAGCCTCTAGACGCGCCTGTTCGGCAGCCAGACGCTCGGCCTCCAAACGGGCCTGCTCGGCCGCTCGGCGCTCGGCCTCCAAACGGGCCTGCTCGGCCGCTCGGCGCTCGGCCTCCAAACGCGCCTGCTCGGCGGCCTGGCGCTCAGCCTCCAAACGCGCCTGTTCGGCCGCTCGGCGCTCGGCCTCGCGGCGACGCTGCTCAGCGAGTCGAGCCGCCTCGGCCGCGGCCTGGCGCTCAGCCTCTAGACGCGCCTGTTCGGCAGCCAGACGCTCAGCCTCCAAACGCGCCTGCTCGGCGGCCAGACGCTCGGCCTCCAAACGCGCCTGTTCGGCAGCCAGACGCTCGGCCTCCAAACGCGCCTCCTCGGCGGCCTGGCGCTCAGCCTCCAGACGGGCCTGCTCAGCCGCAAGACGCTCGGCTTCAGCTTCAGCTTCAGCCAGGCGCTCAGTCTCCAGACGAATCGCCTCGGCCGCGCGCCGCGTCTGCTCTTCAGACTCATCGACCCCCGGCGTGGGGTCCGGTTGGGCCTCCGTCGGCTCTTCCGCCGGCGTCTCGGTGATGAGCTCGATCGGCTCGTCGATGAGACCGGCGACCATCTGCTCGAGCGCGCGGTCGCTCACGATGGTCGCCTGCACGGCCCGCGCCTGACCGCCCGCCTCGGTGACCGATCGCTCGAATCGAATCCCGACGAAGAGCAGCAGGGCGAACAGCACATGCAGGCCCAATGACCAATAGAAAGCCCCTGGATTGTGCCTCAGGATCTGCCACATCTGGGGGTCGTCAGGGCGCGGCGCGCTCGGGCGGTGCCACGATCAGCCCCACCTCGGGCGCGCCGGCCCGCTGCGCGATGGCCATGGCGCGGACCACCTTGCCATAGTCGACGCGATGATCGGCCCGGATCAGCACGGGTGTCGTGGGCTGATTGCGGAGCACGAGGCGGACCCGGTCGAACAGGATCTGATCACTGGCCGGTGTGCCTCTGTCGCCCCCGACATCGATGTAATAGTCACCGAATTCGTCGACCGTGATCACGATCGATTCGGACGGTTGGCTCGAGACGGCACCGGTCCGCTCCTGTGGCAGCGCGACCTTGACCCCCTGGGTGATCAGTGGCGCGGTCACCATGAAGATCACCAGCAGGACGAGCATCACGTCGATGTAGGGCACGACGTTGATCTCGGCCATCGGTCGGCGGCGGACGCGGGTGCGGGAGCGTTTGATCATTGGTGTCGATCCGCGCGGGCTCAGGCGCGGCCTTGACGTTGCAGCAGGCTCGAGAATTCCTCCATGAACTCCTCGTAGCGATTGCTCAGACGCTCGACCTGATCGACGTAGCGGTTGTAGGCGATGACCGCCGGGATCGCGGCGAAGAGACCGATCGCGGTCGCGACCAAGGCCTCCGAGATCCCCGGGGCGACCAGCGCCAAGGTCGCCTGCTCGACATTCCCGAGTGCGTGGAAGGCGTGCATGATCCCCCAGACGGTCCCGAACAGACCGATGTAGGGGCTGGTCGAGCCGACCGTCGCCAGGAAGCTCAGACTGCTCTCGAGTCGGTCCATCTCGCGGCTCATCGCCACCCGCATGGAGCGCTCGGCGCCTTGCAGGACGGCCATCAGATCCTCGCTCTCGATCTTGCGCAGTCGCACGTATTCCTTGAATCCAGCGCGAAAGATCGACGGCAGACCCTGGTTGCCTTGAGGGCTCTGACCCAGATCCTTGTAGAGGACGCTCAGGTCACCGCCCGACCAGAAGCGCTCCTCGAAGACGTCGGCGCTCTTGCGGGCCTTGGCCAACACCCGCGCGCGATCCAGGATCATGGTCCAGGAGGTGATCGAGGCGAGCACCAGGACCAGCAGCACCAGTTGGACCACCAGGCTGGCTTGCAGCATCAGGTTGAGCAATGACAGGTCGGACGTCATGGGGCTGGCTCCGCTGGACCGCTGAGGAGCGGCTTGAATTGGGACATGAGATCATCCGGTAGACGCCTTGGCCGTAGGCTGGTGGCATCGATGCAGGCGACCTGAACGCTGCCCTCGCAGCAACAGACCTGATCGGTCTCCCGGATCACGCCCTGCGCGAATTCGAGTGTCGCGCCACCTAAGCGAGTGAGTCGAGACCTGGCGAGTAGACGATCGTTCAGACGCGCTGGCGCGCGATAGTCCAGAGTCAGCCGACGCACGGCGAAGAGGATGCCCTGGCGCGCACGCAGCTCATCTTGCTCATGGCCCAGCGCACGCAGCCATTCGGTGCGCGAGCGCTCGAGAAAGGCGAGATAGTTGGCGTGATAGACCACGCCACCAGCATCCGTATCCTCGTAGTAGACGCGGATCGGCCAATCGAAGACGGCGGGGGCAAGGTGATTGGATCTCGGCACGAGTGAGTGAGCAAGCAGCGGGCGATGACTCGATTGGTGAAAGTGTACCGGAAAGGATGCCCCCGAGCATCAGGACGCATCCAGGCACGCGCATCCTGGGCCGAGGCCGATGCAGCCCACTCCCCATGGGGCTTGCCCGAAAACCCAAACGGCCGCAGGATCGCACCTCCATCCAAGTGTGAGACCGACCGGAGCGTGCCGTGACCGAAACCGAGCAGACCAGCCCACAGCCCGCGATCGTGCAGGCCTTCATGCGGGCCAAGCCAACCGAGCAGCATCGCTTGCTGGGCTGGTCGCGCGAGCTCACCGCGATCCGGCTCAGCGATCGCACCATGGGCCAAAAGCTCGCGGCGATGCTGGCGCTGACCCGCGAGCGTCAGGCGACCTGGCCGCTGCTGAAGCTCATCGGACGCGCCATGCGCATCCTGGTCTGGGATGCACGCTCTTGGAAGATGCGCCTGGGCGCCGGATCACTGCTCGGCGTCCTGCTCATCCAGGGTAGCTCGGCCGCGGCGCTGGTGCCACTCGGCGCCGGCATCGCGTTGCCACTCTGGCTCCTGGTCGGGGTGGGCGGCCTGCTGGCCGGGGTCGCGGCTGACCTGATCGGCACTGGCCGGCGCTGAGCGCGCGCCCCGCCCGCGCCACCGACGGCACGCGCCATCCAGCATCGAGGGTCGATCGGCAGTGACGGCGCGCTGACCGTGGCGATCGGCGCATGACGCGCCCGGTGCTTGTGTCGGGTGCTGCCGCATCCCATTTGCTCGTCGTATGGCGCCCGCCCAACCGGCGTGCGCACCGCTCGAGACTCAACCGGAATCTTGCAATGAAATCATCGACCTCACTGATCGGTCAGCGCGGCGAGCATCTCGTCGTCATTCAATTCATCCTCTTCTTCGGCTTCATCTTCGCGCCGGTCTGGAACCCGCTGCTCACGCCCGCCCTGATGAGCGCGACCGAGCCCGTGCGCTGGGTGCTCCTGATCGCGACCTGGTTGGTCGCACTGGTCCTCGGCGGATTCGGCGTGATGCATCTGCGCGATTATCTGACCCCCCTGCCCTACCCGGTGGACCACAGCCAATTGGTCAAGCACGGGGTTTACTCCTGGGTGCGTCACCCGCTCTACAGCAGTCAACTGTTCGCCGCGGCGGGATGGGTCCTGTTCACCTTCAGCCTGAGCCATCTCGTCCTGCTGGTCCTGGGATTGCGCTTTTTCGACTACAAGGCCAGCAAGGAAGAGGCCTGGCTCAGTGAGCGTCATCCCGAATACCTGGACTATGCGAAGCGAGTACGCAAGTTGATCCCTTGGGTCTATTGATGGTCGGGTTGATGGTGATGGTCGGGTTGATGGTCGGGCGCGCCGGCCGCGGCCGCGCGCCGCGCCGCGGCTGACACCATGACCCGGCCGCCCGTGACGACCCGGAGCGCTCGCGCACGCCCTCGGGGCGGCCCAGCAGCATGCGCGCTTCGGCAAAACCCGCGCCATGGCACGGGCACTCGGTCGTATACTGGGCAAGCCGCGCGCCGACTGACCGGGGCGCTAGACCCCAGACCACGGAACCACTCACCATGAAGACCGAAACCCTCGTCCTGCGCAAAGACCAGGAGCGCCGTCTACTCGCTGGTCACTGCTGGATCTACAGCAACGAGGTCGACACCCGTCTAACCCCACTGAAGGGGTTGCAGCCGGGCCAGCCCGTGATCATCCGTGGCGACCACGAGCGCTGGATCGGGCATGGGTACGTGAATCCGCATTCGCTCATCTGCGCGCGCCTGGTCAGCCGCGACCCGGCTCAGCCGCTGACCCCGGCGCTATGGCTCAAGCGCATCCACGCGGCACTGTCACTGCGCGAGCGGCTCTACCGACATCCCTTCTATCGACTCATCTTCGGCGAAGGCGATGGACTGCCCGGCTTGATCGTCGACCGCTATGGCGATCTGTTGGCCGTGCAGATCACCACGGCCGGGATGGAGCGTGTTCAAGGCGAGCTCTTGGCCGCGCTCGAACAGGTACTGCGACCGACCGCGATCCTGTTGCGCAACGACAGCTCGGTGCGTCTGCTCGAGGGCCTGGAGCAAGGCGTCGAGGTGATCCTCGGCGACCCGGCCGATCCGCTCACCCTGATCGAGAACGACCTGGAGTTTCTGGTCTCGCCAATGAGTGGTCAGAAGACCGGCTGGTTCTTCGATCAGGCTGAAAACCGCGCTCGTCTGGCTCGCTATGGGGTCGGCCGACGGGTCTTGGATGTCTTCAGCTACATTGGCGCTTGGGGCATCCGTGCCGCCGCCTTGGGGGCTGAGCAGGTGCTCTGCATCGACAGCTCGGCGACGGCGCTCGCACGGGTCGAGGCCAACGCCGCTCACAATGGCGTGAGCGATCGCGTCCAGGTCAGACAGGGCGATGCCTTCGCGCTGTTGCGTGAGCTGCGCGATGCGGGTGAGCGGTTCGATACACTGATCCTCGATCCGCCCGCGCTCATCAAGCGGCGCAAGGACGAGGCCGAAGGCACCCAGGCCTATCTGAGACTCAACCGACTTGGCATGGAGCTGCTCGAGCCCGGGGGACTTCTCGTGACCTCATCCTGCTCGTTCCACATGGGACGGGAGGCCTTCACGCGAACCGTGCAACAGGCCGCGCGTCGCGCCGGGCTCACGCTCCAACTCTTGGAGACCGGCCAGCAAGGGCCCGATCACCCGGTCCATCCGGCGATCCCCGAGACCGCCTATCTCAAGACACTGTTCTGCCGTGTCTTACCCGAATTTTGAGCGGCTGTCCAGCCGCTTCTTGCGAACCCTCATGCGCGGGAAAAAGGTGGCGCTTGCTCATGATGTTACCTACACTTTCGTAGGTTGATTGTCGCGGCGCGCAGCGCCGCCGAGCAGATCTTCGGGGATCGGTGTCCAGCGCCTGGGCATGCGCTCGCATGGCGCAGCCGTCGGTGGCCTGAGCAAGCTCGCGCGCCCGACCCGATCCCGGCTCTGAAATCGAGGACCCGACCCATGCGCCCTGATACGACTGATGCGATCACCGCCCACGCCCCCACTCATCGCCCCGGCGCCGCCCGGCTGGCGCGTCGACTGCTCGCGACCCTCGCCATGGCGGGATGCCTGGCCGGACTCGTCGGCTGTAGCAGTACGAGCACGCCGACGAGCGCGATCGATGCCAATCGCGCCGACCAGGTCGTGGTCAAGAAGTCGCAGCGCAAGTTGGAGCTGCACAACAATGGACGTGTCATCCGCGAGTATCGCGTCGCACTCGGCGGCGCGCCCGATGGACACAAATATCGCGAGGGTGACCAGCGCACGCCGATCGGCGATTACAGGCTCAATTGGCGCAACCCCAACAGCAATTTCTACAAGTCGATCCACATCTCCTATCCGAGCGAGCGCGATCGCATGCTCAGTCGCGCGATGGGCTATACGAATCCGGGTGGCATGATCATGATCCATGGTCTGCCGAACTACATTCAGTCCGAGGCCTTGCGTCAACAATATGCGAATCGTGATTGGACTCAGGGCTGCATCGCCGTCCAGAATCACGAGATGGACGAGATCTGGCAGATGGTTCATGACGGCACCCCGATCAAGATCCTGCCCTAGCACTCGCGGCCGGTCAGGTTCTTCATGAGGCCGCGCGTCGCTGGAGGCTCGCCCTTCCGCCCCAGGGTCGCCAGGATGCGCGTGCGCGTCCTGGCGCTGCTCACGGCGCTCTTTGCGGTGCTGCCAAGCGGCGCCGCCTGGGCGGATGATCTGGTCATCTATGACGACACCGCGGCGACCCAGATCAGTCAACTGGATCGGATCGTCGAGGCAGCTGACGCGGCCTACAGCGGCGTGGCGGGCCTGCGCGTCACACCCACCTATTGGCACACGCCCTTCCTGCGTCTGGCTGCTGGGCGCACCGACTTTCGTCCATACGCCAGCTTGAGCTTCCAGATCCGCAGCACGGACGGCGAGTTGGACCCGAGCATCGTCGCCATCGACCACGCGAGGGGCAGCCAGCTGCGGATTGCCGACTATGTCGAGGGCGGACGCGTGGATGAGACCTGGCGCGAGGCGCGCATCCCAGTCGCCGATCTGGCCAGCGCGGCCTTTGGCCTGGAGAGCGTCTTCCTGATCGGTTTTGGCCCGATGGGCGCCCCGCGCCCATTCGAGATCGACCAGATCGTCCTTCACGATGAGACGCGGCCACTGCTCTTGGGCTGGGAGGCCTTGTCGAATCGTGTCATCGCGCTCAGGTTCGATCGACTGCTGCACGACTCGATCGCCTCAGCCGAGGCCTTCAGTGTGGTGAGCGAGACCGATCCAGTCTATGCCTCCCCACGCCTGCCCATCGGCATCGGCAGCAGTCGCAGCGCCGTCGAGATCCCCGACCCCGGGTTCAGCGTGCGCAGCGAGTCGCTGCTCTATCTGCTGCTCGCAGAGCCGCTGCAACCCGGCCATGTCTACAGACTCTCACTCGCGGGCGCGCGCGCGCCATCCGGTCTCGGCATGCAGGCGCCCGAGCTGACCTTGACCTATGCCGAGCCGCCGGTCAGCCGCAGCATCAAGGTCAATCAGGTCGGCTATGCCCCGAGTGCGACCAAGATCGCCTTCATCGGCAACTGGCTGGGCGATCTCGGGCCGATGCCAGTGGATGCCCAAACATTTCAGATCGTCGATGCGCGGACCGGGGAGCAGGTCTATCAGGGTGAGCTGCGCTTGCGCATGGCCGCTGATCCATCGAGCGGCGAGGATGTCCACACCGCCGATTTCAGCGACCTCTCCACACCTGGGACTTGGCGTGTCCGGGTTCCCGGCATCGGACAGTCCCACCCCTTCGAGATCGCCGATGACGTCTATGACGAGGTCTATCGGGCGACCATGCGCGTCTTCTATCACAAGCGCAACACCAGTCTCACGGCCCCCTTTGCCGATCCCGGGTACGAGCGCGACGGTATCGATCCGGGTCTCAATGCACTCTTGCATCCGATCCTGGCCGAGTATCCGCTCACTCGTGGCGAGACACCCTTCGAATTCAAGCCGATCAGTGGCGGTTGGTACGATGCCGGGGACTACGGCCAGTACATCCACAATGCCGCCCCGGTTTGGGGCTTGTTCGGCCTGGCGTGGGATTTGGCCGCGCCTGGACAATTCAGCGACGGCGAGCTGGGCATCCCGGAGAGCGGCAATGGCATCCCCGACCTGATCGATGAGCTGGGCTGGGGCATGGAATGGGCGCTGTCGATGCAGGATACCGATGGCGGGGTCTATTGGCGCGTCACGCCCGCGAGCTGGGACTGGGACATGCCAGGCGATCTGATCGAGCCACGCTACATCTACGAGAAGACCACCCGCGCCACTGCCCAATTCGCCGCGATGGGGGCCATCTACAGCCGTCTGATCCGGCCCTACGACCCGGAGCGCGCCGACACCCTGCTGGATGCCGCGCGGCGGGCGTGGAGCCATGCCAACAGCCATCCATTCTGGCCACCCGAGGGGGTGCTCTACCAAAACCCGCCGGAGCTTTCGGGCGGCGGCACCTATGCGGTCAAGAGTGCCAAGCCCGAGCTCTTGTGGGCGGCGGCCGAGCTCTATCGGGTGACGGGAGAGACATCCTACCAGGATGCCGTGCGTCGGCTGCTCGCACAGAGCCCGATCGATCTGACCGGGGCGCCGTTCACCACCTTTCCATTGTGGGCCCTGCTGATGGCCGAGCATGACTCGCGCGATGTGCTGCTGCTGGAGCAGGCACGGCGGGGTCTGGCCGTGGCGGCGGACATGAAGCTGGAGCGCGCCGAAGGATCGGCCTATCGCTCGCCGAAGCATCCATACATCCCTTACACCGGCTGGAGCAACTTCGCCGCCTCGCCGATGTGGTCAGTGGCACTGCTGCAGGGGCACTACCTGACCGGGCACCCCATCTATCTCGATCTGGCCTGGCAGGTGGTGGATATCATGCTCGGCGCCAATCCATTGTCTCGCACCTGGCTGACCGGGATCGGCGCCAATCCAGTCACCGACCCGTTGGACCGCATCTCGCTCAGCGACGACATGGACGCGCCGCTGCGCGGCTTGCCCGTGCCCGGTCCGACCTGGCATCTCCCGGCCTTTCGCGAGCCCTATATCTCGGTCAACGCGGCCTATCACCCACCCGCTCAGCCGCTGACGGATGGCGATTGGCAGAGCGCCTATCCGGTGCTGCGTCGTTATACCGACAGCCATCACCTGATCCCGATGAACGAGTCGACGGTTCGCGAGATGTCAGCCGTGGCGGTGGGCTTCGGACTCCTGCGCGATGCCCGCTTCGCGCTGCCGGTCCGCGATCCCTGGTATGACTGGACACCGGGTGGTGGCGAAGGGGCGACGATCACCTGTCTCAACGATATCCCAGTGACCGACGTGCCCTTTCTCACGCCCGCTCAGATCGCGGCCTTCGGACCAGGCGCCGTCTTGGCCACCCAAGACCGTCTCGCCGTCTTGACCGACGCGCAGGTCGCGGCCCTCGATGCACCCAGCACGCCCTATTGGGTCGCCAAGCTGACGTCCCTGCAACGGCTGGCATTGAGCGCCGAGCAGATCAGCGCCTTCGCGCACTGGAGCCTGTTCACCACGCTGCCAGCGTCATTGGTGCCACTGATCCCGACGGGCAAGATCCCCAGTCTTGGCAACGAGGTGGCCAATACGAGCGATGCTTGGAAGGCGGCCATCACCCCCGAGCAGTACGAGGCGATGACCGACGCTCAGCGGGCACTGATGGCAAGGGCGGGTTTCTGACTGGGCGAGCCAGGGCCCGCCCCATCACAGCGGGTGTATACTCATCATAGTCGGCCCGTGGCGCTATCCGGGAGGACGATGTTGAGCTCCAACACCTCGTGACAATCCTCCTGCTCGTATTTGACCGAGACGGCACTCATGTCCACCTCGACATACTTGCGGATGACCTCCAGGATCTCTTGTTGCAGACGCGGGATATAGGATGGCCGACCGCGCTCGGCGCGATCGTGAGCCACTAGGATCTGCAGTCGCTCCTTGGCAACGCTGGCCGAGCCCTTCGGACGAGAGGCACGGAAGTAGTCAAGTAAGCCCATGGGTTAGCCTCTGAATATGCGACTGAGAAAACCCTTCTTCTCCACATGGAGAAACCGATGTGGCACATCCTCGCCGAGATAGCGCGCGACCATGTCACCGTAGGCCTTGCCCGCATCGCTCTCGCGATCGAGCACCACCGGCACCCCGGCGTTGGACGCGGCCAAGACCGCCTTTGATTCCGGAACGACACCGAGCAAGTTCAGCGCGAGGATCTCCTGGACGTCCTCCACGCTCAGCATCTCACCGTGCGCGACCCGTTCCGGATCGTACCGCGTGAGCAACAGGAACTCACGGATCGGATCAGCCTGCGTCTCGGCACGCCGCGACTTGCTCGAGAGGATACCGAGCATGCGGTCTGAATCGCGCACCGAGGAGACCTCCGGATTGGTCACCACGACCGCGTCGTCGGCGTAATACATCGCCATGTTCGCGCCATGCTCGATCCCCGCCGGCGAGTCGCAGACGATGAAGTCATAGCCGCTCGAGAGATCCTCGATCACCCGACCCACGCCCTCCTTGGTCAGGGCATCCTTGTCACGCGTCTGGGATGCCGGCAAGACGAACAGGTTCTCGCATCGCTTGTCGCGAATCAGCGCCTGGTTCAGGTTCGCTTCCTGATTGATGACGTTGACGAAGTCATAGACGACCCGCCGCTCGCAACCCATGATCAGATCAAGATTGCGCAAGCCCACATCGAAATCGACGACAACGGTGCGATGCCCCCGTTGCGCCAATCCCATGGCCATCGCGGCGGCTGTCGTCGTCTTGCCGACTCCGCCCTTGCCCGAGGTGATGACAATGATTCTCGCCAAAGTAGCAGCCTCCAAATGGGGGGGTTCGCTTGTCTAGCCCGCGGTCGGGTCACAATTTTTCGATCCTGAGGATCTTCTGATCCAGAAAGACCTGCACCGGGATGCCGCGCAGCTCGACCGGGATATTCTCGCTGACCCGGTAGTGCCCCGCGATGGAGACCAGCTCCGCGCGGAGATCTTGGCAGAAGATACGCGCCTCGCGATTGCCTCGCATGCCCGCGAGCGCGCGACCGCGCAGCGAGCCATAGACATGGATGTTGCCTTCGGCCATCAGCTCGGCACCCGCGCTCACCGGCGCGATCACACAGAGATCGCCAGCCGAGGCGTAGACACGCTGACCCGAGCGGATCGGGCGCGTGATCATGGTGAAGTTCGTGCCCTGGGCCGCGTTGGGCTCCTGGGCAACCGGCTCTGGCGCGAGCTTGGCCAACTGGACAGTCGGATCGGGCAATTCCAGTGGCCGCTCGGGGCGCGCGCCACGCATCTCGCGCTCGCCCAGGATGGCCAGATCCATGGCCTCGGCCGCCGCTTGCAGTGACTTGCCGCCACCGCGCACACCGAACGGTATCATGCCGAACCCGCGCAGCAGACCGACCAACGATGGAAACTCCACACCCGCGCCACCTTCGGGCAGCGCGCTGAGATCGATCACGATCGGCGTGTTGCGAAAGAAATCCGGCGCCTTCTCGACCCGCGCGCCAAGCTCAGCGGCGACACGCCGCATGTCGGGATCGAGCAGACGAATGGTCGGCAATGTGAAACCAGCCGCCTTGAGGTCGAAGACGGGTTGCCGATCCCCCCCATTGCTGCCTTGATGCGATGTCATGCTAGTGCCTTCAAGAACAACGCCCCTGTCCATCACGCGCGGAAACCAACATGGCCCGCCGTGCACCCGACAGCCGACAGCCGACACCACGAGCCCCGGTCATCCGCGCCATCCGCCCGCAAGACCCTGAGCACCCCGTCAGCGTCACTCACCCCGGCGGCCATTGCAGCGGACGCCCACCCAAGACATGCAGGTGCAGGTGATACACCGTCTGCCCGGCCGCCGCATTGCAATTGATGACCGTGCGATAGCCAGCCGCGGCGATCCCCTCCCGCGCGGCCACCTGGGCGGCGACCAGGAACAGCTTACCGATCAGCTCGGCATCCTCTGGACCCGCATCGTTCAGTGTCGCGATCGGCTTGCGCGGGATCACCAGGAAATGCGTCGGCGCCTGGGGATGGAGATCCCGAAAGGCGACCACGTCGGCATCCTCGTAGAGGATGCCGGCGGGGATCTCGCCAGCTGCAATCTTACCGAAAATCGTCTCTGACATGGCTGAAACTCACTGCCAACTGAAGCTCATCGGGTCAAAATCGACGGCGCCCGTCGAAGGCCAACGCCAGGGTGCCGCCATCGAGATATTCAAGCTCGCCGCCGAGCGGGACGCCGTGCGCGATCCGGGTCACGGTCACCCCGCTCGCCGTCGCCGATTCGGCGATGACATGCGCGGTGGCGCTGCCCTCGACGGTCGGACTGATCGCCAGGATGAGCTCCCGCACCAGGCCCTCGCGCAGTCGCTCATCCAAACGATCGAGACCCAGCTCGGCCGGTCCGATCCCGTCGAGCGGCGAGAGCCGACCGCCCAGCACGAAATAGCGACCACGATAATTGGTCGCCTGTTCGATCGCCAAGACCTCGGAGGGCTGCTCGACCACGCACAAGAGCCCATCGTCGCGGCTCGCGCTGGCGCACAGCGCACACTGCTCGAGCTCGCTCAAGGTCCGGCAGCGCTGGCAGCGGCTGATCCGCGACATGGCATCGGCCATGATGCGCGCGAGCCGCACGCCACCCTCCCGATCGCGCTGCAACAGATGGAAAGCGATGCGCTGGGCGGACTTGGGTCCGACGCCAGGCAGGCAGCGCAGGGCCTCGATCAATTGAGACAGGAGTGTGCGCTCGGGCATGGCCAATCGACGCCGCTAGAATGGCAGCTTCATCCCCGGCGGCAAGGGCAGGCCAGCGGTCAGCTCGGCCATGTTCTCCTTCATCTTCTCGGCCACCCGCTGGGTTGCGCCATTGATGGCCGCGGTGATCAGATCCTCGAGCATCTCCTTGTCGTCGCTCAGTAGACTCGGGTCGATCTCCACCCGGCTCACCTGGTAGCGGCCATTCATGGTGACCTTCACCATGCCGCCACCGGATTCACCCACCACCTCCTCCTGGGCGAGGCGCTCCTGCGCCTGCTTCATGTCCTCTTGCATCTTCTGAGCCTGCTTCAGCAGGTTGCCGATACCACCTTTCATCATGACCTCTCGTTGCGCGGGACACCCCGGCCGCATGGCCGAAGCGGGATAGCGCACGGCGCCGAGCGCCGTCCAGGTCCCGCAACCTCTCTATAGATTGGCTATCTCTCTCGTTACACCCGACCCGGTCTGCGCCGGGCGACCCTCAACCCTCGATGCACTCGCGCGAGGCGGCGCGCATCGCATCCTGATCAATTCGTCGGTTCGATGCTCCCAGTGATCCAGTCCGCGTCGAAATCCTCGCGGATCGAGCGCGCGATGGGATCCTCCGCCATGGTCTCGAGCGCCGCCTGTCGACGCTCGCCCAGCTCGCGCTCGCGCCGCTGGGCCAGGGTCTCGTGGCGCGGACGCGCCACCTGCATCTCCAGACGAACCGCCGTCCCCAGTGCCTGTTCCAGCGCACTCTTGATCCGCGCCTCGGCACCCGCCGAGCGCAGCGACTCGGCGGTGGGGTCGAGCGTCAGGGTCAGACGACCATCCGACCAATCCTTGAACGCGCAATGGTGCGCGATCTGACTGGCGATCCCACCCAGATCCAGACGCTCGAGCAGACGCAGCCAGTCGGCATGACTGGCCAGCGGCGGCGGCCCATCGGCGACGACCGCGTGCAGCGTCGGGGCCGCGCGGGCCTCGCCCAGCCTCTCGCCCGACCGCTCACCCGGTGCCGCCGCGCGCACGGCCACCGTCGCGCCAGGATCGGCAACCCCTGTGGCCACCGCGCTCGGCCGCTCCTGCACGGCCGCGGCGGGCCGCGTCGCGGCACCCGTGGGCGCTGGCCTGGACACGGCGCTTGGCGCCTGGGGCTGAGGCGCCGTGGCGGGACGAAACGCCAATGCACGCAGCAGCACCATCTCGAAGCCGGCACGCGGATCCGGCGCCAGTGGCAGGTCGGTCTGTCCGATCAGGGCGACCTGGTAGTAGAGCTGCAGATCCTCGGCCGGGATCTGCTCGGCCAGCGCGGCCAAGCGCGCGGCGTCCGGATCATCGGGGGCCAAGGTCCGCGGAACCTGTTGAAGGATGGCAAGCCGATGGATCAGGGCGATCAGCTCGCGCAACAGCTCCTCGAAATCAGGTGTCAGGGCGGCGATCCGCTCGACCTCGCCGAGCACCCGCGCGCCGTCACCCGCGCCCAGCGCCGCCAGCAGATCCAGGGTCAGATCACCCGGCATGGTCCCGAGCATGGCGCGCACGCCGGACTCATCGACAGTCCCCCCGGTGAAGGCGATCGCCTGATCGAGCAGACTCAGACCATCGCGCATACTGCCGTCGGCCGCCCGCGCGAGCAAGGGCAGGGCCGCCGGCTGAAACTCGATCCCCTCGGCCGTCAGCACCTGCTCCAAGCGGGCGCGGATCTCCTCCGGGAGGAGCCGGCGCAGGTTGAACTGCAGACAGCGCGAGAGCACGGTGACCGGCACCTTCTGCGGATCGGTCGTGGCCAGCAGGAACTTCACATGCGGCGGCGGCTCCTCCAACGTCTTCAGCAGTGCATTGAAGCTGTGGTTGGAGAACATGTGCACTTCGTCGATCAGATAGACCTTGTAACGCGCACGCGCCGGGGCGTAAGGGACGTTGTCGAGCAGCTCGCGGGTCTGATCGACCTTGGTGCGCGAGGCGGCATCGACCTCGATCAGATCGACGAAACGTCCGCCATCGATCTCGCGACAGGCCGAGCAGACACCGCACGGACGGGCGCTGACGCCCTCATCGCAATTGAGCGCCTTGGCCAGGATCCGCGCCAAGGTCGTCTTGCCGACACCCCGGGTGCCGGTGAAGAGATAGGCATGATGGAGCTGGTCGCGATCGAGCGCATTGGCAAGCGCGCGCACCACGTGCGGCTGCCCGACGAGATCGTCGAAGGTCTTGGGGCGCCACTTGCGGGCGAGCACCTGATAAGACATGCGCGGTTCGAATCGACCGAATGCTGTATTGAGGGGCATGCACCCGCTCGAGTCGAGAGGGCGGCGGCTTACGCCAGCCACACCCCGGCACACGCTTCAACCGCTGCGGCTGCTCCCTTCCGGGCCTGACCGGGTTCACGGCATTGCGTTGCGAGGGGACCGGCGCAAGCCACCATGGGCAGCGCCCCAAGCCTGAGGCCAGGGGTGCAGCGCGAAGGTTAACAAAGCGCGGGGGCGAAAACAAACACCACGGCGAGGTCAGGCGCGGACGTCCAGGCAGCGCCAAGCGCCGACCCGATCGGCGACGGTTGAGTATTCGCGAATCGATGCCATCATGCATCCGCGCAGCGCGGAAACGCCTCGACCCATCACGCGGCGGTGGCCAAGAAGGCTCGCCGCCACCACACGCACACCACGAGACCGACGTCATGAAGATTGCCCGTTTTGTCGACCCCCAAGGCACGATCCATTTCGGCACCCCGATCGACACGCACCGGGCGCGCCGGCTCGGCGGTCAACTCTATGGGGGCTTGACCGAGACCGACGATGAATTCACCGTCACGCGCTGGCTCGCCCCCATCCTGCCGGTCAACATCTATGGCATCGGTCTGAACTATCGCGCCCATGCCGCCGAGACCGGGGCGGCGATCCCGGCCCAGCCGGTGGTCTTCATGAAACCGACCACGACACTCGCCGATCCAGGCGCGCCCATCCCACTGCCACTGGCGTGCGAGCACGGCCCCGAGGTCGACTACGAGGCCGAGCTGGCCGTGGTCATCGGACGCGCGGCACGCAATGTCACGGTCGCGGCGGCATTGGACCATGTGCTGGGCTACAGCTGCGCCAACGATGTCTCGGCGCGTCGCTGGCAGAAGGTCGACGGTGCCGGTCAATGGATCCGCGGCAAGAGCTTCGACGGTTTCTGTCCCTTGGGTCTGGTCCTGGTCAGCGCCGACGAGATCCCCGACCCGCAGAACCTTGCGGTCACCTGCACGCTCAATGGCGAGCGGGTCCAGACCGGACACACCAGCGACATGATCTTCAGCATCGCCGAGCTGATCGCCTTCCTCAGCCGAGATACCACACTGCTGCCGGGCACCATCATCCTCACCGGCACCCCACCCGGCGTCGGCATGGCCCGCAAGCCCCCACGCTTCCTTGCCGACGGTGACCAGGTGGTCGTCGAGATCGAGCGCATCGGCGCGCTGGCCAACCCAGTCATGGCCGCCTCGGCCTGACCTCAGCCTCGCCGCTCATCGGGCCGGCGCCCCCGGCCCGTGTCGCAGTGGCGCCACCTCCCCCGTCGCCCGATAGCGCCGATAATCGGCAAGCACCAAGGCATGATCGAATGCGAGTGGATCGGGCAATTTATCGAATGGACAGATGCGCAACGCGCGCGCATCATCCATCGCACACGGCTCACCCCGCGCCTCGCCCACGTAGACCGCGGTGACCGTGTGGCCTCGGGGATCGCGTGACGGATCTGAATAGACACCGAGCAACAGTCGCAACTCGACCGTCAGACCCGTTTCCTCGCTCGCCTCGCGCACGGCCGCCCGCTCCAGACATTCACCGACGTCGACGAAGCCCCCAGGGATCGCCCAACCGGGTGGCGGATTCAGACGCTCGATCAGAACGATCGGTCGGCCGGGACGGTCGATGAGCTCGATGATGACATCGGCGGCGAGCAACGGGGTGACGGGAGCGGGCATGTGTCGAGCGACCTGATCCTGGGCTGATCCTGAGCTGATCCTGCGGATGCGAGCCAGCGAATGGGTGAAAAATTTTAGGCTATAGTCTACTCGAGGGGACGCAAGCAGAGTGCTTGCGAGTTCAACCCACGATCCCAGACACGACCACCATGCAACAAACCCTGGTCAGGCGAACACAAGGGCGCAAGGCTCATCGGCGCATGCCGATCGTCTTGCCCATCGAGAAGACAGCACGCATCAGGAATTCCGACTTGAGCCATCGCCTCTCGAATGTCATCGCGGCATCGATCCTGTTGCTGCTGACGCTGCCCTTCTTCCTCATCATCCCGATCCTCATCAAGCTCTCTGGACCAGGTCCAGTCTTCTATTCCGGGATCCGCCTCGGCAAGGACAAGCAACCGTTTCGAATGTATAAATTCAGGACATTGCATCCTGATGCCGAGCGCATCATCGGCGCGTCACTCTTGACCGAGCGGCACAAGCTGACGACCCCGGTTGGATCCTTCCTGCGCGATACCCGGCTCGATGAGCTGCCGCAGCTCTTCAACGTGCTCAAGGGCGAGATGAATCTCATCGGCCCGAGGCCCGAGCGACCCGAGATCTACGAGGACATGTGCAAGCAAATCCCGGGCTATGACGCGCGTTTCGCCGTGCCACCCGGCGCGATCGGCTTCGCGCAGCTCTTCACGCCACACGGGACGCCCAAGCGCTTGCGCTCGCTCATCGACAGCTTCTATCTCACCCGCCCTCGGGGTGCCTGGCAGGATCTCAGATTGCTGATCGTGTTCATCTGGTTGATCGGCTTGAAGGCGGTCGGCATCAGCTGGCGGGTGCTCGTCGAGCTGGTGCGCTGCCTGAGCTGCAAGCATCCGACGGAGAATCGACGCGAGCTGCGACGGGTGCGCCTCGCCGACACGCAGGCCTTCGTCCAGCCGCTCGATGCAGCGCCAGAGACGCCCGAGACCGAGTGCAAGCTGATCGACCTCAACAAGGAAGCAATCCTCATCCGATGCCCCAGGCCCAATCCGCTGACACAGGTGCACGTGCGACTCGAGCGCTGGGTCAGCAATCGACGCGGCCGACCCGCCAAACGGCGGATCGTCCGCTGCGAGGGACGGATCATGATCGCGCGCGGAAAAGAGTCCGACGACGACTACGAGTATGTGCTGCAGGTCGAGCCGATCAGTCCACTGAATGAATTCAAGTACCAAAAGTACTTTTTGATGTCGAGCGTGTCATGAGCAGCGCTGCCGGGGTCGCGTCGCGGCCCGACGACCACACCACGAGATGATCAGTGGCAAAAAAACTGACACCGCTCGATATTGCCGAATGCGCGCCACTCCCCAGCGTGGCGGCGACCCTGGTCAGGCTGCGTCAGAAACAAAGCCTACAGAGTCTCGTTGTCACCAGCTGCAATCAAGGCGAGGGCAAGACCACCGTCGCCTTGCAGCTGGCGCGCGCGGCCGCGATCGAGGGCGCGCTGAGCGTTCTGCTGATCGATGCCAATCCAGCACATCCCGAGCTCACCGAACTGTTCGGATATCGACCGACGCCCGGTCTTGCGGATATCCTCGATGGCCAAGCCACGGCGGACGAGGTCGTCTGCGCCACCTCGATCAAGGGTCTCGATCTGGTGCCATTCGGGGGCCTGACCCCGGGGCGGGTCAGCCGCTATGCGCCGGACAATCTCAGCGGCGCGCTCGCAGAGCTGCGCGCGGTGGGTGGGACGCGCTACGATCTGATGATCCTGGATGGTCCCAGCAGTTATGGCGAGTTGGATCTGACGGTGAGTGCCGCTGTCCTCGATGGCGTAGTGCTGGTCATCGAGTGTGAGCGCACGCGCTGGGAGGTGGTGAGGAATTATCAGGATCGGCTCCGCGAGGGCAAGGCCAATCTGCTCGGTGCGGTCATGAACAAGCGTCGATACTATATCCCGAAGAGTCTTTATGTCTGAGTCCTCTCGTGCAGGTGGAATCGCACGCGCGCGAGGTCAGGCTGAATCGGGTCATGTGCTCAGCATCCACTCATCCCATTGCCGCAGTCAGTCATCGGGCCTCCTCATGTGGTTGCATGCGCTGACACTGCTCCTGATGCTGAGCTTGACCGGGTGCGCCACCCAGCAGAGCGTCATCGAGCTCGATGAGGAGGTCAGTGCCGGCCGCCGGACCTTTTCATTCGATCAGACCAACAACTTCGACATCATGTCGCGCTATCTGATCTCGCCCGGCGATGTCCTCGATGTCCTCTATCAAATCCGCACCTGGATCGAGAAAGACAGCTTCTTCATTGCGACCGACCACACGGTCGCGGTCAAGTTCGTCTATACGCCTGAGCTGAACGAGGAGCAGCTGGTACGTCCCAACGGCATGATCACATTGCCCTATCTGGGTGACGTCTATGTGGTTGGCAAGACGCCAGCGCAGTTGGAAACCGAGCTCAAGAAGGCCTATGCCGGAATCCTCCGCGACCCGATGATCTCGGTGCTCGTACCCGAGTTCCAATCGGCGATCAAGGAGGTCAAGAAGGATCTCCACACCGCCCCGCGCGGACTCAGTCGACTCGTCACCGTCCATCCGGATGGCTATGTGGTCTTCCCCATGCTTGGCGAAGTCCAGGTTGCGGGACGCACCATCAAGGACGTCAATGCTGAGCTCAACACGCACTATGAGAAGTTGATCTCCGGTCTGCATGTCGATCTCTTCCTAGAGAAACATACTGGTTCCTTGGTCTATGTGCTGGGCGCGGTCAAGGAGCCAGGCGGCTTCACGATCGCCAAGCCGATCTCGGTGACGCAGGCGTTGGCGCTCGCCGGCAGCTTTTCGAACGATGCGGAGCTCGGATCGGTCATCGTGGCCCGGCGTCATGGACTCGAGATCGTCGCCACCCGGTTGGATCTCAGACGGTCAGCCGACATGGGTGGGCGCGGAACACTCTTCTATCTGATGCCAGACGATGTCGTCTTCGTCCCTCGCACCCGTCTCAGCGAATCCTCGCAGATCGCCACCGAGCTGCGTGACCTCTTGATGTTCCGTGGCTGGCACATCACCGTTGAGAGCATCAGCTTCAGTGACGATTAGTCATCGATCGGTTGACACCATGCCAAACATCGCTCCTCAGGCCGAAAACTATCTGCGCGAGCTACTGCTGATCTATTTCGCCCGACAACGACTGATCCTAGTCACGGCCGGAGTGATCCTGTCGTTCGCGGTCGCGGCCGCCATCTTCTCGACCCCGCGCTATGAAGCCTTGGGCTCGGTCCTGGTTCGATCCAGCGAGAGCCAACGCAGTCCGGATGTCCTCGAGCGACAGGATGTGCGCACCTTCAAGATCAGCGAGGAAGATCTGCTCTCCGAACGCGAGTTGCTGAGATCGCCGGCGACCGTGCAGGGTGCGATCGCGCGACTGATCGCCGCCGAGCGGCCATTCGCTGACAGCCTCAATTGGATGCGCATCCGCAAGGCACTGAACATCGAGCTGGTCCCTGATTCACGCGTCATCAATATCGCGCTGCAGCTCGAGGATGCCGAGCAGGCCGTCGAGATCCTCGATGCCATACTCGACGAGTACATCATCTTACGCTCCCGGATCAACTATCCGGTGGGCAGCACCCGCTTCTTCACTGAACAGTTGGATCGATTCAGCGATCAACTCAACGATACCGAGCGTCGCTTGGCCGAGGTCGCTGCCCAAGCCGGAACGCCCATCCCGACAAGTGAGATCGAGAACAACCTGCTGTCGAAGCAATCGATCAAAGAGCGGATGAGCATG
>RZZN01000016.1 GCA_009929855.1 Gammaproteobacteria bacterium | reverse complement strand
GGGCAAAGGTCAAGGCGTTGACCAATCCCTCGATATGCTCGGGAAGGAACCAATCATCGTCATCGAGAAAGATGGCATATCTGCCAGTCGCCGTGTCCAGTCCGAGATTCGCGGCCGCGGCACGACCGAGTGGCCATCCAGCCGATGCCACGCGCAGAGCAAAGGCCCCGCATCGATCTCGCGTGGAGAGACGTCCGTCACCCGCGACATCGACGAGGATGACCTCGATCGAAGGGTAGGTTTGTCGGGCGATCGAGGCGAGGGTGTCGCTCAGCTCGGCGCGATTGGTGCTGCGCACGATGACTGACACCAGTCGCATTTGGCTCGAGTCATCCTGTCCGATCGCTGCATCGTCAGGGCCCTGGTGGTGGTGTTCAGCTTGCATGATGAGATGTGGTCCGTCGTGGTGAGGGCCAGCCCAAGGTCTTGGGGTCCAGTCGGCCGATGCTTGCGCCGCGCTCGAGTTGGATGATGCAGGTGACTGCTACTGCCGAATGGCCCGAATCATCATCTGGTCGGCGCCGAGATAACCGAGAGTCCGTGACCAATAGTGGAGCGCGCTGACCTGGGTAAAGCCTGCGGCGCTGATCTCCCCGAGCAGATCCCAGCCAAAATGCCTGTAACATAAACAGCCTTCCGACCTGAGCGGATCGCCATGATATTCCGGGGGGGCGAGATGATGGATCTGTCCATTCTCGCTCAGGCGCGCTCGCACGAGTGTCTCGGCGCGATCCGCAATAAAGGGAGCGCTCAACAACAAGCAACCACCTGGGCGCAGGATCCGCGCGAACTCTGCAAGCGCTGGTTGGTGGTCGGGCAGGTGTTCGATCACATCGAATGAGAGGATGACATCGAAGGCCGCACGCTTGAAGCTGAGTCGAGTGATGTCCTCATGCCGAATACCCGCGGCACTCACCCAACCTGGCTCCCGCTCGTCGCCAAGGAATTCGCTTCCGATCACATTGGGATAACGCCGTTTCAGATGCGCGAAAACGGCGGTGGTCTGTTCGGTGAGATAGATGTCGGCATGAGGCGCGGGGCGCAGCTCGGTCTCGATGAGCTGGATCGCCGCGCGCATGCGATTGTGCAGTCCGCAGCAGGCGCAGGTCAGGGTCTCGCGCCAATTGGGGGTGAGCTTGCCTTGCACCCGATAGGCACTGGAGTAGTCGATGGCCAGACGGGTCGGCTGCTGGCATACCCAACAATAACCAGCAATGTCGGTTGCGAAGGGATCCTGGAGGAGCCGATCCTCGACCAGACGCTGATGCTCGATGGCCGAGGACCGTGTGTGCCGCAGTGCGTGCAAGGAGGCCTGGTCGGAAAGCGTGTGCATCTCGAGCGTGGCCGCGGGATCGACCACTGTGATGGTCTCGGTGCCTTCCGCGCGGTCCTCGGGTGCTTCAGCGGACCAGTGGCGATGGTCATCCACGGGCTCGTTCATGCGCTCGATGCTGCCCTTGATCCTGCTCGCGCGAAAGGACATCTCATAGGCTCGATGGAGCAATCGTGTCGTCAATGGATCGAGTTGCAGGCCGACCCGCGCACGCTCATGGGCCAGGCGATCGAGTCCCCGCGCGGATGCCAGGATTTCATCATAGCGTGGCGCGATCAGTGCCCACTCGGCCTCGATTCCATCGGTTTGTGCCCATTGTCGAATCTCGGGTGAATCGTGCAATGTACTGAAGACCCAGTTGGAGCGTCCCTGAAGGTAACACCGCCGGCAAAAGTCATCGAGTGTCAATGTGCGCAGCATGCGACTGATGGCCTTGGCATTGTAGATGACCTTGAGACCGACGCGGCTCAGTCTGTAGCCGAGCTCGATATCCTCAGCGCCAAAACGAAAGACTGGATTGAAGACACCATGCTCGAGCAAGAAGGCTCGTTTGCAGGAGGAGCGTCCACCCCAGAAGAAGGTGTAGTCCAGTTGAGCATCGGGTTGCAACGAGGGGTAGCAGAACAGATGCTGGCCGATCGCCGTGACGTATTGCATGAGCTGGGATTGGCGTGGGCCTTCAGCAAGATCGGTATGGCCAAGTACGGCAAATTGTGGATCAGGATAGCGCTGATGCGCGAGACAATGCTCCTCGAGACAACGTGCATCCAGTACATCATCGTCGTCGAGGAATGCCACGAGCGGGGATCGGGCGAGAAAGAGTCCATGATTCTTGGCACTTGCCAGACCTGAATTGCGCTGATAGGCCGAGTGGAGGGCAAGGCGCCGCGTGAACGACTCGATCACCGACTGGGTGTCGTCGACCGAGCCATCGTCGATCACGATGACTTCGAATCGTGCCTTGTCGAGTGTCTGATGACAGAGAGATTCCAGTGCCTGCTCGAGATAATCAGAGCGGTTGTAGGTGCAAATGACCGCACTGATCAGGGGCGCGGACGTGACGCTAGAATACAGGGTTGACACAAGGATTTTGCTCACCGTCGGTTGAGAGATGGACGCCGCTCGGGTTCGCACAGAGCGCGTGGACCGCGGTCCGCGCTCGAGCTCAATCGGTCGCGCTTGGCGCTCGCTCGACCGAGGCGGTCGGCTTGGCGGTCATTGCGGGATAGGTCGCGGTCGCGACAAAGGCATCCTGGCGCGCGAGATGCGAATGGGTTGCCAGAAACTCCATCATCGACTGATTGGTTTGATCATAGTTGTAATGTGTCACGGGTTTGCGCAGCGCGTGGCGCACGGGTGATGCATCGACAATCCCGATCTTAAGTCCGCGCGCCTCCATCTGGAGTGGCCAAACGAAATCCAATCCCCAGCCCATGGGCGCGGATTCGTCGAATGGCAGGATCACGTCGTAGCCCTCGCGGCTGACCGAAAAGACCGGACCGATCTCGACGAAACGGGTGAGCCGAGCCTCGACGCCAAGGAGACGAGACACGAAATAATGGTCGATATAGCTGTCGTGGGTGCGCGCGGGCTGGCAGAGCGTGAGCCCATGCCGCTCTTGGACGGACAAGAAGCGGTCGAGAAAACTCGGCGGAAGCTCGACATCATCGTCGATGACCAGAACAAAACGGTAGTCGTCGAGCACACAATCCGCAAGGAGGCGATTGAGCAAGGTGAACTTTGGCACTGGTTCCCGCACACTCAGCCTGGTGAGATCCGCAAGGGGTGGCGGCGGCGCCTCGTCTCCGATCGCGGCCCAGCGCAGGTCGACCACCCAATCACGTGAATGCTCGAGCTGCACGGAGATTGGGATGGCGTGATTCTTTACCGTCGAGAGATAGACGCCGAGGACAAGAACCCGATTGTCGCTCTTGGATGTCATTGGATGGTTTCGGATTGGGGCGGATGAGCTCGGTGAGCCTGGAGGGCGTGTCGCTCGTGGGACCGACACGAGTCCGCGAGCCGTTCGATGATCTTGAACCTTGTATCGCCTCTGAGACACTTGGCGACACCACTTGGATGCTAGGATGTTACACTAGCGCGTCTGAGTTGTAACCACTCGGTCAGACCGCGCGCTCGTTCAATGATGCTCGTCGAGCATCGAGCCGCATCGCGGTCATGGATCCGGTTGTCCTCTGACGCGCGCGACTGCGCTGACCCGTGCGGGCGATCTTGGTGTTCCTCGACCACGATGCGACGCCGACAGGTTTCGCTGCATCCTTGTTGCGAATCCTGTCACCGTGAGTCGAATTGCGCGATTGGTCGACTGGAACATATCGACAGGTCTGTGACATGGCGCTGCTCACCCCTGATTCCTGATCACGATCACAATGTCCATGCCGCTCCAGGCTCGCAATGAACCCGACACATGACCACTGATACTCGCGACGCACAGTCGCCGCTCATACAGCAATTCAGGCATGGCGCCAGACCAGAAAATTTGTCCAGCGCCATCATGGACATCATTGCAGGATGGCGTCGCCGTGAGCTTTGGACCACGCTTGCGCTTCATGATGTCCGTCAACGTTATCGGCGCTCGACCTTGGGCCCATTCTGGATCACCATCTCGATGGGTGTCATGGTCTTTGCGTTGGGTTTACTCTATGGCCAAATCTTTGGTCAAGACCTCACCGAATATCTCCCCTTCCTTGCCGCGGGTTTTGTGATCTGGGGGCTGATCTCGACGGTGATCCTGGGCGGCTGTCAGTCATTCATCGCGGCCGAGGGACTCATTCGACAACTGAACGCACCGGTTTCGATCTATGCCTATCGCGAGCTCTGGTCGGCCTTGATCGCGTTCGCGCATAATATCTGGATCTTTCTGGCAGTGGCTTGGTGGTATGACGTGCCCATGAACTGGAGCCTACTCTGGGTGGTTCCAGCATTGCTGATCCTTTTGGTCAATGGCTTCTGGATCAGTCTCATGTTCGGTTTGTTGAGTGCGCGCTTCAGGGATGTGCCCTTGATCATCGGGAGTCTCGTGCAAGTACTCTTCTTTATGACGCCCGTGATCTGGCGGCCTGAAATGCTGCCCGAGCGCGCACTCTTTCTCCAGCTCAATCCCTTCTATCACATGATCGAGATCCTCCGCGCGCCCATGCTGGGTCAGACGCCCTCGCTCGAGAATTGGTTGGTCGTGCTCTCGATCGCACTCGTCGGTTGGGGGATCACGCTCTTTTTCTATTCAGCCTATCGTTGGCGCATTGCCTACTGGGTGTGAGGAAAACGACGATGGCTTCGATCACACTCGAGAAGGTCTCGGTGTCATTCCCGATCTACAACGCGGCAACGCGCTCGATCAAGAATCGTCTGATCCAGAGCGCGACTGGCGGGCAGATTCGCGCCGATCGTGGCTCGAACCGGATTGCGGTCGTGCAGGCGCTTCAGGATATCGATCTGCGCCTGCAAAGCGGCGATCGAGTCGGCCTGGTTGGACACAACGGCGCCGGTAAGACGACACTGCTTCGTGTGTTGGCTGGGATCTACGAGCCGAACGAGGGGCGTGTTTCGATCGATGGCTCGATCGTGCCACTGTTCGATATCAGTCTGGGCATGGATCAGGAGAGTACCGGCTATGAGAACATCCTGTTGCGCGGCTTGTATCTGGGCCTGACACGCGCTCAGATTCGGGCGCGCTTCGATGAGATCGCCGAGTTCACCGAGCTCGGCGATTTTCTCAATCTCCCGATTCGCACTTACTCGAGCGGGATGCAGATGCGACTCGCCTTTGCCGTCTCGACCAGTGTCGCGCCAGACATCCTCTTGATCGACGAGGGGATCGGCGCCGGTGATGCCGCCTTCATCGAGAAGGCGAATGCACGCCTGAAGCAATTCACCGAGCGAGTCTCGATCATCGTCCTGTCCTCGCATTCCGAAGCCTTGATCAAGAGTATGTGTCAAAAGGCTGTACTCATGCAGCATGGCCGGTTGATCGGGGCTGGAGCGACTCAGGAGGTGCTTGATCAATATCGAGCGCTGCGCGCCGGCAATGTCGGTTAGGGAGCGACGCATGGTCAAAGCATGCTGGTGGCTCTTTGGATGGCCTCTGGGCATCGTCGGTGGGCCGCGTGCGCCTGGTTTTGATGTCAATCATCCTCAGCGCGGATTCAGTGTTGATGCGAATGCATTGGATGGCCGGCATGGCACACGGAGCAGGCGAGGGTTGTCCCAGGTCAAGAGTATACTGATCCATGCGGGCTGAATGGCCGATGGCATTGCCAGTAGCTTTGCTGGGTTTTGTTTGCCACTGAAGCGACCATCGGACGGATTTTCACGGCAATCGATCCAACCGTTTCATGTCGCGAGCCGCAGGTGACGGCACGCGGTTGGGCGCATTCTGGCTGGGCATGATAGGCGCCGAACAGAGTCATCTTCGGGTAAATCCTGTATCATGGGTTTCGGCGGCGACGTCGACCAAGCTCTGGCCTTGTCTTTCAGAGAGAATCGATCTGCATAGACTTGTCGAACGCGCGCCTGGCATCGCCTGCTAGCCGACTTTGGCTCGATCGAAACAAAGGAGCACTCTAATGCCTACCCAAGACCGTTCCGCACTCATTGATGATCTGTTCGACGATTTGCCTCAGGTTCACAAGGATCTGGGTAATCCGGAGGGGGGCGTTTGGAGAACGGATCGGTCTTGCTACGAGCTCATCGCGGCACATTGCGACCAAGGGTCGCGAACGCTTGAGACCGGACTTGGAGTCTCGACAATGCTCTTTGTCCGACTCGGGACACACCATACCTGCATCGCACCCTGGAAGAGCGAGGTCGACAATCTTCTGATGCATTGCCAGGAGAGAAGGATCTCGACTGAGCATCTGACACTCATTCAGGGATTCAGCGACGAGGTTCTACCCACTCTACCTCGGACCGAGCTTGACCTCGTCTTGATCGATGGCGGCCACGGTTTTCCGACGCCGATCATCGATTGGTACTATGCCGCGGGACGTCTGCGGCAGGGCGGTATCCTGGTGATCGACGATGTTCATCTGCCGGCTGTCCAGCTGGTATTGGAGTTTTTGGATGCGGACCCCCGTTGGAATGGCATTGAAAAGACTCCGAAGTGGGTCGCGTACCAGCGTGCCAGCAGCGGGTCGCTTCAGGAAGAGCACGACAAACAAGGCTTTTGGCGTGGCTCGCGGTGACCATCCCATGCACCAGGTGATCGTCAAGAAGTGAGTATCGCCGCTCGGATGGTGAACAGTCCCTGTTGGCAATGATGCGCACCGAGTGATTCACGATGCAGCGACAATACCAGTCAGATGTCTACTCTGAACGAACTCTTGGCGCATGCATCAAGTAGCTTCTCGACCAGATCCTCGACGTCGTCGAATGCGAAGGACCGATCCTCGGTAGATGCGGTGCTGCCGGGCGGGGGTGGGAACGGATTTGTGCTGGTGCCAAGAAAAGATTTCGCGAATTGAATATTCGATTCATCGAACATCTGATAGATCTCGAACGCATTATCGACCTCGAGTGAGCCTTCTCTGGCCAACCTGCTTTTTTCGATTGCTGACACGAGTGCGAAACGCAAGGCGTTGAGGCTGCCATCAGGGTTGTAACGCGACCATCGCGTGTTTACCATTCGACACAATTGCAACCCATTCTTGCCAAGGCTTGCATTTAGATGTTGATGATCGAAGTGTAAACTTGAGGAATCGAAATGAGGAAGCAGTGTCAGAAAATCTTGCCTGATGTCATGATTGATGAATTGTTGGGGATTGTAGATCCTGGCGTGTAGGGCGTGCTTTCCGAATATGGCCTCCCATTTTTTGAAAAAGGTGAAATAATTGTAGTAATGTTGATGAGGGTGAACGCTTTTCAGGAAATTCGAGAAGCTCAGAGTATGTCCTGTTTTCATCGCGGTACTATACAAGCTTCTTGCGACTTCGCTCTGCTCGCGAAAATAACATATGATGTCGATGTGATCGAAATGACAATCAAGTAACGCTTTGAGCCGCGTGAGCGTTTCCTCTGTTGTCAGTCGAGAGTGGAGATGCTCGCTGGTAATGATGACGGTGTGAATATTTTCTGGTAAGGAGTCGATCTCGTTGTCGAAATCCTGCTTGAACCTCGCAATGAATAAACTCTTTTCCTCGAGGTTTCTGATATTGATGTCCTGTAGATAATCATCATCGAGGTCATCCTCGTCCAAACAAAAAGCCGCAATTGCTCGATTGCTTGGCTTGGTTGGAGAGTCGAGCAGGGCATAGCCTTGTGCTGCAAGGACCGAACGGTTTCGATAGAGGAAGGATTGCAGGGTACTGGTGGCCGTTTTTTCCGTGCCGATATGTAAAATGAGCTTCATCATTTTACCTTTCTAGGTGGGTTCGTATTCTCTTGATTAGTCCACTCGTTCAAGCATATTGACCTCCTGGCTGTGCTCAAGAGTCTTCATGAGTGCAAGACCGACTGAAGCTTCTACCGGACCGCCGTATAGAGGTAAAGAGTGCCCGTCAAATAACAGACGGCGACCAAGAAAAGCCCTGCTATTGGTTGCAGCCAGGGACCAGGACCAAACAATAGCATCAGTGTCCCGCAGATCAGGAGGGCGGCGCCACTGATCGCTCGAACGGTGTGAGCAGATGCGGCGATGGTGACCGCGCTAGGGTTTTTCGCATGGTGATGTCTTCCTTCAGCTTTCGCCTCAGCCACACGCAACTGTTTGTCATAACTGCTGATGATCCGATACAGCATCAGCGGGATCTCGGGCGTCTGATCGGCCACCGAGAGAAAGTTTTTGCGTGTCCGATCGAGCAGGCCGTTGACCCCGATCTGGTCCTTCATCCAGCGCTCCATATAGGGCTTGGCGGTGGTCCAGAGGTCGAGCTCGGGATAGAGCTGACGGCCGAGTCCCTCGATGTTGAGCAAGGTCTTCTCCAACAGGACCAGCTGCGGCTGGATCTCCATGTCGAAGCGACGCGCGGTCTGGAAGAGTCGCACCAGGAAGTGCCCGAACGAGATCTCGGCGAGCGGCTTCTCGAAGATCGGCTCACTGACGGTGCGGATGGCCGATTCGAACTCGTCGACCCGGGTGCCGGGCGGAACCCAGCCGGATTCCACGTGCAGCTCGGCGACCCGTCGGTAGTCGCGCTCGAAGAAGGCGAGTAGGTTCTCGGCGAGATAGCGCTGATCCTCGGTGGTCAGGGTGCCGACGATCCCGAAGTCGATCGAGATATAGCGACCGGATGGTTCGACGAAGATGTTGCCGGGGTGCATGTCGGCATGGAAGAAATTGTCGCGGAAGACCTGGGTGAAGAAGATCTCGACGCCGCGCTCGCCGAGTTGCTTCATGCTGACACCCTGGGCCTTGAGTCGCGCGACCTCGCTCACCGGTGTGCCATAGATCCGCTCCATGACCATGACCCCAGGGCGCGTCCAGTCCCAGTAGACCTCTGGGATATAGAGCATCTCGCTGTGGATCCAATTGCGGCGCAACAATGAGGCATTGGCGGCCTCGCGCTGCAGGTCGAGCTCGTCGTAGATGGTCTTCTCGTATTCGCGCACCACATCGACCGGACGCAGGCGCCGGCCGTCCTTCCAATAGCGCTCGGCCAGATGGGCGACCGCGTACATGAGCGCGAGATCCTGACGGATAGTGTGCTCGATCCCTGGGCGCAGCACCTTCACGACCACCTCGGTGCCGTCCTTCAGACGCCCGGTGTGGACCTGCGCGATCGAGGCCGAGGCCAGCGGGACCGGATCGAAGGCGTCCAGCACCTCATCGACCGAGCGGCCCCAGGCCTTTTCGATCAGCGCTTGGGCGGTGGCCCCATCGAAGGGCGGCACTCGGTCCTGAAGCTTGGCCAGCTCGACGGCTAGATCGTCCGGGAGCAGGTCGCGTCGGGTCGAGAGGATCTGACCGAACTTGACGAAGATGGGTCCGAGATCCTCGATCGCCCGGCGAACCCGCACTGGGTAGGACGAGGGCAGATTGCGCCTGAGCCAATGCCAGGGGGTCAGATAGCGAACCCAGCGCAAGGGGCGGAAGAGATGGGTCGCCAGGATGACCTCGTCGAGACCATGGCGCAGCAGAACCCAATTGATACGAAAGAGCCGCAGAGCCTGACGCAAACCGATCATGGGTGTGGGCGGTGCCTCGCGAGCTGACGGGTCAGACGCTCGATGCGTGCCTCGGTGCGCTCGATGTCATCGCGCAGGATGTCGATCTGGTTCAGGACGGCCTCGACCTCGACACGGCTGGGCAAGAGTCGCGCCTCCTCTTGGAGATATTCCTGCAGGTCGCTGGTCAGGGTCGTGGAGGTCTTGCGCCCCCACTGGCTCACCGCGCGAGCCTGGTTGCCGACCTGGTGGGCGAAGGGGTCGCCGATGATGCGTGCGAGCTGCTCCTCCCAGTCGATCTCCAGTCCCGCGAGCGCGCGGCTGAAGGACTGCGCGAGCGCGGTGTCACCACTGATCTCGACCTCGCCACGCATGACCTGGCTCTCTTTGTGCTCGGCCATGTTCATGCGCAAGAGTCCGAGCGGGGTGCCGCGGATCAGACAATCGGGTGTGGCGTCGTAATCGCCGAAGATCTGCAGACGTTGGGCACTTGGAATGATGGTGATGCGGGTGCCGAAACCCGCCAACTCGATACCGATGATCCGCCCATCCAGCGCCGCGAACGCGGTGGCGCCCTCGGGATCCAATCGGATATAGCCATTGACCGTCTGCTCGATGACGGCCAGGATGGCATCAGGGATCTGAACGCCTTCTGTCACAGCTTGAATCCTCGATGGATGGCGACGATCCCGCCGCTGTGGTTGTAATAGTCGCAACGCTCGAACCCGGCGGTCTCCATCATGGCGCGCAGGGTTTCCTGATCGGGGTGCATCCGAATGGACTCGGCCAGATAGCGATAGCTTTCGGGATCGTTGACGACCAGTCGGCCCAGTGTCGGGAGCACCGAGAATGAATAGAGATCGTAGGCCTTGCTCAGCGGCTTGCTCAGCGGATGGGAGAACTCCAGGATCAGTGCACGCCCGCCGGGGCGCAGCACCCGCTGCATCTCCTCCAATGCGCGCTGTTTGTGGGTGACGTTGCGCAGACCGAAGCCGATGGTGACACAATCGAAGTGGTCGGCGGGGAAGGGGATCTGCTCGGCATTGATCAAGACATAGTGCAGATTGCCAACCCGACCGCGATTGATCATGCGCTCGCGTCCCTCGCGCAGCATGGCCGCATTGATGTCGGACATGATCACCTCGCCCCCCGGTCCGACGATGCCGGCGAAGCGCTCGGCGAGGTCGCCCGTGCCGGAGGCCAGGTCCAACACCCGTTGGCCATGGCGCACGCCCGAGAGCTCGATGGTATGGCGTTTCCAGAGGCGGTGGATGCCCAGGGACATCAGGTCGTTCATCAGATCGTATCGTGATGCGACCGAGTCGAACACGGCGCGCACGCGAGAGGCCTTTTCCTCGACCGGAACCTGCTGATAGCCGAAATGTGTGATTTTCTCGTCGGACATGATGTGTCCCCGTTGACTGAGCCGCGTTCCCCGCATCACCCCCGTGGTCCGCGAGCCGAGACTCGGGGCATCGCGATCATGGGTCGGCGCGGCCTCACGCAAGATGAAAGTCGAAACCTGTGTCGATTCTGTTGCCTTGCGGTCTCGTCCCTGGGATGGCCCAGGATGATACGACGACATTCGCGTCAGCGTTGGCGTAGTTTACAACAAAGCCGAGGCTGCGCCTCATGCAAGGGTCGAGCAGGGTGCGAACGCTCGCTCGATGCGGGGTCGCCGCTGACGATCGGCAGGCGGGATCGGGATGAGCGGGTGAGCCGGCGCTGCCGGGACGCCCGGCAGCGGTGTCATCCTGAATGAGTCCTGGTACTCAGGGGCGCTCAGGACGGCCGTGTCTTGCGCGTGTGGCCGGCCTTCTCCAGCTCGGCGAGATACTCCCGCCACAGCTGTTCTTGCTCTGAGCCAAGCCTGTAGAGATAGTCCCAAGAGTAGATGCCGGTGTTGTGCTCATCGTCGAAATGTAGACAGACGGCATAATGGCCGACCGGCTCGATCTTATCGATCCCGACATCCTCCTTGCCGAGCTGCAAGACCCGTTGGCCTGGCCCGTGGCCTTGGACCTCGGCCGATGGCGAATAGACCCGCAGATATTCGCAGGGCAGGTTGAAGTGTGCGCCGTCATCGAAGGTGATCTCGAGGACGCGCGAGTGTTGATGCAGGTTCAGCTCGGTGGGTGTTGGCATGATGGCTCTCGTGGTCTAGAGGATGTACCGTGACAGGTCGTCGTCGGCGGCGAGCCCCGCCAGGTTCTGATCGACATAGGCCCCATTGATGGTGACGGTCACCCGGTCCAGCTCGGTGGCGTTGTAGGAGACATCCTCCAGCAGGCGCTCCAGGACCGTGTGCAAACGCCGCGCCCCGATGTTCTCGGTGCGCTCATTGACCTGCCAGGCGATCTCGGCGATCCGACGGATGCCGTCCTCGGTGAATTCCAGTCGTACCCCCTCGGTGGCCAGGAGCGCGCGGTACTGGTCGGTCAGCGAGGCATCCGGCTCGGTGAGGATGCGCATGAAGTCATCCGTGGTCAGTGCCTTGAGCTCGACCCGGATGGGGAGCCGGCCTTGCAGCTCGGGGATCAGATCGGATGGCTTGGAGAGATGGAAGGCACCCGATGCGATGAAGAGGATATGGTCGGTGCGCACCGCCCCGTGCTTGGTCGAGACCGTGCTGCCCTCGACCAGTGGCAGCAGGTCACGCTGCACGCCCTCGCGCGAGACATCGGCACCGCCGAAGCCCTCGCCGCGGCGAGTCACCTTGTCGAGCTCGTCGATGAAGACGATGCCGTTCTGCTCGACATTCTCGATGGCGCGCAGCTTGAGCTCCTCGTCGTTGACGCGTTTGGCGGCCTCTTCGTCATGCAGCAGCTTGCGCGCGTCGCGGATCTTGAGCTTGCGGCGCTTCATCCGGCCCTGACCGAGGTTTTGGAAGAGTCCTTGCAATTGGCTGGTCATCTCCTCCATGCCGGGCGGGGCCATGATCTCGACGCCCAACGGGGATGCGGAGACCTGGATCTCGATCTCGCGATCATCGAGCTCGCCCCCCCGGAGCCGCTGACGCAGCTTCTCGCGTGTGCCCGCTCCAGTGGTCGCGCGGCTTTCCTCCTCGAAGCTACTCGGTGGCGGCAGCAGTGCGTCGAGGATGCGCTCCTCGGCGGCGGCCTCGGCTTGGCCGGCGAGCTTGGCCATCTCCTGCTCGCGGGCGAGCTTGACGCCGACGTCCGCGAGCTCGCGGATGATGGATTCGACGTCCCGGCCGACATAGCCGACCTCGGTGAACTTGGTCGCTTCCACCTTGATGAAGGGCGCGTTGGCCAGACGCGCCAGGCGGCGCGCGATCTCGGTCTTGCCGACGCCGGTCGGACCGATCATGAGGATGTTCTTGGGCGTGATCTCAGTGCGCATCGGCTCGGGGATCCGCGCGCGGCGCCAGCGGTTGCGCAAGGCGATGGCCACTGCACGTTTGGCCTCGTCCTGACCGACGATATGCTTGTCGAGCTCCGCGACGATGCGTTGGGGGGTGGTTTCCGACATCTCGATCTGTCCGTCGAAGGGGCTGCCCGATCTGGGCCGCCGGGTCTGTTGTGGTCAGCAAGTCGCCTGCTCGGACGGCTTAAGGATCGCACCCTGCACAGTCGATTCGAGGCCGTCGCGGCCCATGATGACCGACCGCGGCCTGCCCGCTCACGGGTCCGACCCAGTCGCGCGCGGCGGGGCGGGTGGCACGCGCGCCGGTGTCGACTGGGATGATGCCGAGCAGGTGAGTGATCAAACCGTATCGAGCTCTTCGATCACCAGCTGATGGTTGGTATAGATGCAAATGTCCGCGGCGATGTTCAAGCCCTTCTCGACGATCTCGCGCGCGCCGAGCGAGGTGTTCTCCAGGAGTGCGCGCGCTGCGGCTTGCGCATAGGCTCCACCCGAGCCGATCGCCATGAGGTCGTGCTCGGGCTCGATGACATCGCCGGTGCCCGAGATGATGAGCGAGGCGCGCGCGTCGGCCACGCAGAGTAGCGCCTCCAAGCGGCGCAGCATGCGATCGGTCCGCCAATCCTTGGCAAGCTCGACCGCGGCACGTGTGAGATGGCCCTGATGCTTCTCGAGCTTGCCCTCGAAGCGCTCGAAGAGTGTGAAGGCATCCGCCGTGGCGCCCGCGAAGCCGCCGATGACCTGCCCCTTGTAGAGTCGGCGCACCTTGCGGGCATTGCCCTTCATCACGGTCTGACCGAGCGAGACCTGGCCATCGCCGCCGATCACGACCTTGTCGGCGCGTCTGACCGATAGAATGGTGGTGCCGCGAAAGGTTTCCATCTTTTTCCCGTGTTGTCGATGTGATTGGTCGCATTCTACGCCATCGCACCGCTCGGCGGACGTCTTTGGCGGGTTGGCGGTCGCCGCGCGCAGGGATCAGCCTGTGCGTTAGCCGCCTGTCACCGGCGGGAAGATGGCCACCTCGTCACCGTCGCGCAGCGCCGTGTCTGGCCGAGCGAGCTCTTGATTGACCGCGGTCAGCAGGGTCTCGGATTCTCCCAGCGCGCTGGCCCAGGGCTCGCCGCGGCGCCGCAGATGGACGAGCAGGTCCGCGACCGAGCCGATCTCGGCCGGGCGCTCCAGTCGCTCCTGGTCCTGCCCGAGTCGCTCACGCAGACGCGCGAAATAGCGAATGACGATCATGTCGTATGCTCCATTGGCAGGGCTGCTCGAGCATCATGGGTGGGGGCGAGCAATCCTTCGAATGGCAGGAAGTCCACGAGATCGCCAGGCTCGATGCGCCGTCCGCTGGGAATCTCCACCAGACCATCGGCCCAGGTGACCGAGGTCAGGACCGCCGATGAACGACTGGGAAAGACCTCCAGCTCGGGCGTGCCATCGGCGCCCGTGCGCAGGCGCGCGCGGTGGAATTCGCGGCGCCGATCCGGGCGCGGCCAGTCGAAGCCGGCGCGGACCTGGAGTCGGCGCGGACGCAGATCGCCCGGGATGCCTTGACGGCGCGCGATCGCGGGGATGGCGAACAGACAGACGGTGACGAAGAGCGAGACCGGGTTGCCGGGCGCGCCGATGAAGGGGATCGACCCGATCCGGCCGAAGGCGAGCGGTTTGCCGGGGCGGATCGCGATCTGCCACAGCTCGAGCGCGCCGACGCGCTCGAGCGCCGCCTTGATGTGATCCTCTTCGCCGACCGAGACACCACCGCTGCCGACCACCAGATCGGCTTGGCTCGCCCCCGCCAGCAGTGCCTGCTCGGTGGCCGCGCGTCGGTCCTCGACGATGCCCAGGTCGATCACCTCGCAACCCAGCTGTTGCAGGAGTCCGCTGAGCAGGAAGCGATTCGAGTTGTAGATCTGCCCGGGACCCAGCGGGGCGCCGGGCATGACCAGCTCATCGCCGCTGGAGAAGAGCGCCACGCGTGCGCGGCGCACGACCGTCAGATGGCTGGCGCCGACCGACGCGGCGAGCCCCAGATGCTGGGGGCCAAGCCGGGTGCCGGCGGTGATCAGCACGCGGCCCGCCGCGATGTCCTCGCCGCGGCGGCGAATGTTGGCCCCGGGCGTGCTGTCGAGCGGGATGCGCACCCAATCATCCACGACCTCGCAGTGCTCTTGGATCACCACGGTATCCGCGCCCTCGGGCACCGGGGCGCCGGTGAAGATCCGGGCGGCGGTCGCGGGCGCGAGCGCATGTCCGTGGGCCCCGGCCGGGATGCGTTGCGCGATGCGCAGCCGTCCATCCTGGGTGGCGAGATCGGCATGCCGGATCGCATAGCCGTCCATGGCGCTGTTGTCCCAGCCCGGGACATCGATCGCGCTGGTCAGGGGCGCGGCCAGCACCCGCCCGAGCGCGGCGGCGAGCGGCACCGTCTCGGTCTCGCGGATCGGCTCGATGCGCGCGAGCAATTGCTCCAGGGCCTGATCCGGATCGAGCATGGCGTGTGCGGACGAATCGCAACCGGTCTGCTGTGTGGGTGTCATGTCATCCGTTCTCCCAGTGACGCGTGTGCCTGGTGGCGCGACCAGCGGATCGGGCGATGGTCTGGTGTCAGTGGGTGAGTCATCGGATCTCAGCGCTCCAGTAGACGCGGGATGAGCTGGGCGAAATTGCAGGGCTGTGTGCGACGATCCAGCTGTGGGAGCAGGATGCGATCCCACGCGGTGCGACAGGCCCCGCTCGAGCCCGGCAGACAAAAGATGAAGGTCCCGTTGGCGAGTCCGGCGACGGCACGTGATTGTAGGGTCGAGGTGCCGATCTCCGCGAGCGAAAAGCCGCGGAACAGCTCACCGAATCCATCCAATGGCTTGTCGAGGAGCGGCAGGATGGCCTCGGGTGTGCTGTCGCGGCCGGTGATGCCGGTGCCGCCGGTGCTCAGGACGACCTGGATTCCCGGATCGGCGATCCAGTCCGAGAAGACGGCGCGCAATCGGTAGACGTCATCCGCGACGATCCGTTTGGCCACGATCCGATGGCCAGCCGCCTCGGCCCGCTCGACGAGTAGACGCCCGGAGGTGTCGGTCTCCTCGGTGCGACTGTCCGAGACGGTCAGGACGGCGATGTGCAGTGGCAGGAAGCCTTGCTTTGCCTCATGCGTGCTCATGACAGGTTCCGGATTGGTGGGTGGTGCGACGCGGCTCCGCGGCTTGCCTCATAGCCATCTCGGCAGCAGGATCAGTGCCCAGACGACGATGGCCAGTACGATGCTGGAGAAGACGGCGGCCGAGGCGATGTCCTTGGCGCGGGCCGAGAGCTCGTTGCGCTCCATGCCGATGCGATCCACGTTGGCCTCGATCGCCGAGTTGAGCAGCTCCACGATGGGGACGATCAGCAGACTGCCCACCAGCATGGCGCGCTCCACCGGGGACTCGCCCAGCCAGATGCCGAGCGGGATCAATGGGATCAGTAGGAACAGCTCCTGTCGGAAGGCCTCTTCCAGCTCGAAACCGGCCTTCAGGCCCTTCATCGAGTAGCCAAAGGCGAAGACGACTCGCCGCCAGCCTCTGCGTTGCTGCTTAGCCATGCGTGCCTTGGTCCTGTCGAGCGGGGCGCCATGCCAGATCCAGCTGGCGTGCCGCGCGGACGTCATCGAGCCGGCGCACCGGCATGGTGTGTGGGGCCGTCTTGAGCTGCTCCGGCTGGGTGCGCGCCTCCTCGCGGATGGCCACCAAGGCCGCCACCAGGCCATCGAGATCCTCCTTGCTCTCGGTCTCGGTCGGCTCGATCAGCAGACACTCGGGCACCAAGAGAGGAAAATACGTCGTCGGGGCGTGATAGCCGTAATCCAGCAGGCGCTTGGCCACATCCATGGCGGTGATCCCCAGCTCCCTGGCCTCGCGCTTGAGCGTGATGATGAATTCGTGGCTGGCGCGGCGCTGGGGATAGGCGGCCTCGAATCCGGCCGCGGTCAGCCGCGCCATGAGATAGTTGGCGTTGAGCGTCGAAAATTCGGCAACCCGCTGCATGCCTTCGCGACCCAGCATCCGGGCGTAGACATAGGCGCGCAGCAGGATCCCGATGTTGCCCCCGAAGGCGGTCAGTCGCCCGATGCTGTGTGCACGCTCCTGCTCGCCGAGCCAGTGATAGCCGCTGCCGTCATGGGCGACCATTGGCACTGGCAGATAGGGCTCGAGACGCGCCGACACCCCGACCGGTCCGGCGCCCGGACCGCCGCCGCCGTGAGGCGTGGAGAAGGTCTTGTGCAGGTTCATGTGGATGACGTCGAAGCCCATGTCGCCCGGGCGGACCTTGCCGAGGATGGCGTTGAGATTGGCGCCGTCGTAGTAGAGCAGCCCGCCGGCGGCATGGACGCGCGCGGCGATCGCCTGGATGTTGCGGTCGAACACGCCGACCGTGCTCGGGTTGGTCAGCATGATGCCGGCGGTCCGAGGTCCGACGGCCTGCTCGAGCGCGGCGAGGTCGACGTCGCCGTCGGGTCCGGTCGGGATCTCGCGGACCTTGAAGCCGCACATGACCGCGGAGGCAGGGTTGGTGCCGTGCGCCGCGTCGGGGACCAGGATCTCGGTGCGGGCCAAGTCGCCGCGGGCCAGGTGATAGGCGCGGATCATGGCCACGCCGGCCAGCTCGCCTTGGGCACCGGCAGCGGGGGCCAAGGAGACCGCGTGCATCCCGGTGACCTCCTTGAGCATCTCCTGAAGCTCATAAAGACAGGCCATGAATCCTTGGCTGCGGGACTCGGGTGCCAGCGGATGGCGCGCCAGGAATCCGGGCAGCATCGCCAACGTATTACATGCCCGCGGGTTGTACTTCATGGTGCAGGAGCCCAGCGGGTAGAAGTGGGTGTCGATCGAGAAGTTCTTCTGCGACAGCCGTGTGTAGTGGCGTACCGCCTGAAGCTCCGAGACCTCCGGCAGGATGGGTCGGCTCCGACGTCGCAGCGCCGCCGGAATGTCGGTGACCTCGGGCATAGCGAGCGGTGCCTGCGCGGCGGCGCGGCGGCCGGGTCTGGAGCGGTCATGAATCAGCATGGCAGTCGGCTTCGGTGAGTGAATCGAGTCGGAACCGCAAAGGCGCAGCGGCGCAATTCGAGACGGCATTGGGGGGCTCGGCGACGCCGTCGTCGTGCCGAGATCGGCCTCCATCCGTAAAGCGGTCGCGCCTTTGCGGTTCGGAAAGAACGCGTTTCAGAGTGCAGCCAAGGCCGCGTCGTAGTCGGGCTCTTGAGTGATCTCGGGTACGAGCTGGGTGTAGACCACCGTGTTGTCGGCATCCAGAACCACGACGGCGCGGGCGGTGATGCCGGCGAGCGGGCCGTCCTCGATAAGCACGCCGTAGTCCTTCGCGAAACTGCGCGAGCGCATCATGGACAGCGCGACGACGTTTTCGATGCCTTCCGCTCCGCAGAAGCGGCCCATGGCGAAGGGCAGATCGGCAGAGATCACCAAGGCGACGGCGTCGGATTTACCGGCCATGGACGTGTTGAAGTGCTTGGTCGAGATCGCGCAGACCGGCGTGTCCAGGCTGGGCACGATGTTGAGCAGCTTCTTCTTGCCGGCGAAATCGGCCAATGACTTGTCGCCGAGATCCTTGTCGACCAGCTTGAAGTCGGGTGCGGTGCTGCCGACGGCGGGCAGGTCACCGGAGAGCTGGACGGGGTTGCCTTGCAGTGCAGTAACAGACATTTCGAATCTCCAGATTGTGAGTAGACGATTGGCTCCGAGGCGCGCTCCAGAGCGTCTAATGACCTCGTAGATTGCTCCAGTACACCCCAAGCCGTCTCTTGATGCTCAGTGCCCCGATTATTTGCTCTTGCCCCTCGAGCAATCTCTTAAACATAGCCTCCACTTGTAATGGGTCGACCGCCTCCGCTCGCGCATCGCTATCACTGTTGGTCATCGGATCATGAATCTCGAATGGTGGAGCAGACGATTCGTCAAAAACCGCGATCCAGACGTATTGGTGGGGCAAGAAGCGAGTGGCACCGAGAGCGACGAAGTCATCTTCGCTCCAGTTTGAGCGATGAGTCTCGAATGGATTGTCCAGCCCCTCCTGGGGTAGGACATTTTTCGGAACGGAGATTATGACGCTTTTGCTGATACGTCTGAGATGGTTTACGAATGCGATGCCCTGCTCTTTCTCGAGGTGCTCGATGATTGCCAAAGCGAGGGTCAGATCGTAGTGACCGCTTGCGATCTTTGGCAGAGCGGTCATGGCGTCCTCGACGACGACATTGTCGTATACCCAGTCTGGAATGTAATCCAGGTAGTCGGAGAAACCCTCTATCGCGTCTATCGTGACTCCTGGCCAACGCTTCGCCGCGCGATATTTGCGGTAGATCTTGGTATAAAATTTTTCATCGAAGTAAAGGTCTAGCTGTACGCGGCTCAGCATGCCGTAAATGCCAAGGCCACAGCCGACGTCAAGCATTCTTTGGGGTCTGATTCTGTTCACCTCCTGCATGATGGGGGTGATCTGTTCGATGTTGCTGTAGGGCATCTCATTTCTCGGTGGCGAGTGATTCGTGGTCTGCGGCGCCGAATCGGGCGGCGAGAGCTATCGAGCTCAAATCCTTGGCTTTGCGGGGCACGGCGCCTGCGTTCGCGCGGCGACGTTACGCCCGAGCTCGCCCGCGTAGGACTGCATCTCGTCCTCCGTTCTCAGTTCGGTCGCGCAAATCAAGATCGCAGGATCGAGCTCCGGGTACTCCGCGCCGAGATCGAATCCGCCCAGGATGTTGTGCGCGGCCAGCGAGCGGAGGACGTCCACCGTGGGCGCCGGCAGTCGCAGCGCCTGCTCGTGAAAGATCGGACGGTCGAACAGGGGCTCCACGCCCGGCACCGCGCACAGCAGCTCCGTGAGCCGTCGGGTGTTGGCATGGCAGGCGGCGGCGACACGCTCCAACCCCTCGGCGCCCAGGAGGGCCATGTGGATGGTCGCGGCGGTGACCAGCAGACCCTGATTGGTGCAGATGTTCGAGGTCGCCTTGTTGCGCCGGATGTGCTGCTCGCGGGCTTGGAGGGTGAGGGTGAAGCCCGGTTTGCCGTCGAGATCGAGCGTGCGGCCGACGATGCGCCCCGGCAGCTGACGGACGAATTCCTGACGACAGCAGAGGAACCCGGCATAGGGTCCGCCGGAGGCGAGCGGCATGCCCAAGGGCTGGGCCTCGCCGCAGGCGATATCGGCGCCCGTCTTGCCCCAGTCGCCGGGAGGGGAGAGCAGGGCGAGTGCGACCGGGTTGACGACTCCGATGACCAGGGCGTCGCGGGCATGTGCCCAGTCGGTCATGGCATCGACGTCCTCGAGCACGCCGAAAAAGTTGGGCTGATTGACCACGAGTGCGGCGTAGGGGCCTTGCTCCGCCAGGGCATCCAGGGCCTCGATCGCGGTGTGTCCGCCACGCGGGTCGAACGGCACCTCGACCAGCTCGATGCTCTGGGTGGAGACGATGCTCTGCAGGGTGCGGCGATAGGCCGGGTGCAGGGATCGCGGGACGAGAACCTTTTCGGACTTGATCTTGCGGTTCGCGCGCACGGCCATCAAGACCGCCTCGGCAAGGCCCGAGGCGCCGTCGTAGAGCGATGCGTTGGAGACGTCCAGACCGGTCAAGGCGACCATCATGGACTGGAACTCGTAGAGCAGCTGCAGGGTGCCTTGGCTGGCCTCCGCCTGATAGGGCGTGTAGGCGCTGTAGAACTCCCCGCGGCCGGCGATCTGCCAGACAGCGGCCGGGATATGGTGATCATAGGCGCCAGCGCCGATGAAGCAGAGTGGCTGACCGTCGGCGCGGGCGCGCGACTGCATCAGCCGGCCGATCTCCATCTCGCTCAGCGCGGTTGGGATGGCGTCGAGCACGCCGACGCGCAGCTCCCGTGGGATCTCGTCGAAGAGCTCGTCGATGGAGCTGGCGCCGATGGTCGCGAGCATCGACGCGATGTCCTCCGGCGTATGGGGTACGAATGGCATGGTGTCATTCCGATGAGACGGCATTCGCCGCGGTCGCGGGTCGGAGCATGGCGGCGCGCCGAGCGTCGCGGCCGGAGGGCTCAGGCGTCGTCTGCGACCACTTGTTGATAGGCGGCGGCGTCCAAGAGCAGCGCGAGCGCGCCCGGGTCGGACGGTGCCAGCTGGAAGATCCAGCCCTCCCCATAGGGATCATTGTTGATGGCATCCGGGGTGTCGTCGAGCAGTGGGTTGGCGGCCACGATGGCGCCGGCGAGCGGGGCATAGATGTCCGAGGCGGCCTTGACCGACTCGACCACGGCGCAGCCTTCCTCGGCCGCGACCTCGCGGCCCTGCTCGGGGGTCTCGACGAAGACGATGTCGCCGAGCGCATCCTGTGCATGATCGGTGATCCCGACCGTGACGGTGCCGTCGCCATTGTCTCTCACCCACTCATGGCTTTTGGTGTATCTCAGATCGCCGGGGACTTGGCTCATGATGTGCTCCTTCGGATCAGGCTTGGCTTGGTCATAGAGTGACACGGATTCGACCGTGACGCACGAACGGGGGCTTGACGATCCGCGCCGCGACCGCGTGTCCGCGAATCTCGACCGCGCACTCGACGCGATCCACCGGGGTGATGCGGGCCAGACCGATCGATCGCTCGAGGGTCGGCGAGAATCCTCCCGAGGTGACCTCGCCGATGATCCGCCCCTCGAGTAGGACGGGTTGATGCGCCCGCAGCACACCGCGCCCGGTCAGCAGTAGACCGACGAGATCCAGTCGCTCGGGATGGTCGCGCCGCGCGCTCAGCGCTTGGCGGCCGATGAAGTCACGGGTCTCGGGGGTCCAGGCGACGGTCCAGGCGAGACCGGCGTCGAGCGGGCCGATCGACTCGTCCATGTCTTGTCCGTAGAGGCTCAATCCGGCCTCCAGACGCAGTGTATCGCGCGCGCCCAGGCCACAGGGACGCACCCCGGCCGCGATCAGTGCGCTCCAGAGCGCGAGCGCCTCGGTGTGTGGCAGCATGATCTCGAAGCCGTCCTCGCCGGTGTAGCCGGTGCGTCCGACCAGCCAATCACCGTCACTGACGCCATGGAAGGGCGCAAGCGCCAGCGCGCGCGCGCGCAGCGCCTCGGGCAGACAGGATGCGGTGCGGTCGCGGGCCGTCGGACCCTGCACGGCGATGATCGCCAGATCCTCGCGCGGGCGGATGTCGACCCGCTCACCCGCGAGGTGATGGTGCATCCAAGCGAGATCCTTGGCGGTCGTGGCCGCGTTGACGACCGCGCGATATGCCAGCTCATCCAAACGGAAGAGGATGAGATCGTCGACGACCCCGCCGGCTGGATTGAGCATGCAGCTGTAGAGCGCCTTGCCCGGCACGGTCAGCTTGGCGGCATCGTTGGCGAGCAACCGGCGCAGGACGGAGAGTGCGTCGGGTCCGATCAGATCGATCGCGCGCATGTGCGAGACGTCGAACATCCCGGCATCCTGCCGCACCGCCTGGTGCTCTTGGATCTGTGAGCCGTAGTGCAGCGGCATCTCCCATCCAGCGAAGGGCACCAGCCGGGCGCCGAGCCGCACATGTTCCGAATACAAAGGGGTACGCAAGACCATCCAGCTTCTCCGATGGGCGGTCGGGTTGGTGACGCCGGCTGGCCGAGGGCGAGGCCCGCGGAGCCCGCGCGTGATCGCGTCGCGAGGCCGATGATGCCAATGGCCTCTGTCGACGGCGACTATAAGCGCCGTGCGGCCCGATTTCCAGCACGCGCGAGCGTCGCCGGGCGATGCCGTCACGGCGCTGGGTCCGCGTGCTGCGTGCATGGCCGCGTGGCGCGACGCCGCGCGCATCTCATGAGGTGGTCTTGTCCTCGGTGCCGTTGGTGCGTCGCTTGAAGCTCAGACCGCCGCAGTCGGCGCAAGGCGGGATGCGCCCGGCCTTGATGAAATGGGTCTCGGCGCCGCAGCGGTCGCACACGAGCGTGCCGGGTCCGGTGATCTCGCCGGCCTGATAGAGGCTCAGCTGGCGTGCGACCTCGGCCCACTGGGCGAGCTGCAGGCTGGTCTGGTCGGCCACCTTGGCGAAGGCGTCCATCATGCGCTGCTCGATCAGTTGCAGGTCGAAATGCCACCAATCCTCGATATCCTGGCCGGTATCGGCGATGTAGGTGGCCGCGTCCTCGATGTCGCGCTGGATGTATTCCGAGACCTTGTGAGCCTCCTCGCGGGTCAGCTCGCCGAGCTCGACCATCTGGTCGCGGGCCTTCTCGAGGAGCTCGCGGACCCCGGGGACCTGGCCCTCGCGGGTCCGCTCGATCGTATCATGGGCCTGTTTGAGCATTCGCTCATAGGCGTCAACCAGCTTGTCGGTCGTGGTGCCCTTGTCTTGATCGCTCATGATGGTCTCCAGATCGGTTAGCTCGGTCCGCGTGCGCGGCTCACTGCCGAATTAGAGCATAGCCGCCGGGGCCTGGGCGGCGATATTTGCACTGGGGTGGCCGCGGTCGTCCGGACCGGTGGGCTGGGATCGGGTGGGCGTCACCGGGCGCGCTCGCCTGCCGCTGGTCCGCTCATTGCGGTATCCTAGCCATCAGAGTGAGCCATGACCGACCGGTCAGCCGAGTCGCGACTCGACGAGTGTCGGCGTGCGCTGCACGCTCACTGAGTAAGGATCGATTCGTCAGTGACCTGCCTCCAACTGCCCTGATCACGAGACAAGGCTGGACATCCATGCAGACCGACTACGACCCGCGCGCGATCGAGACCGCGGCACAGCGCTATTGGGAAGAGCAACAGTCATTCAAGGCGGTGGAAGACCCCGCGCGCGAGAAGTTCTACTGTCTCTCCATGTTCCCCTACCCCTCGGGGCGGCTGCACATGGGACACGTGCGCAACTACACCATCGGGGACGTGATCGCGCGCTATCAGCGCATGCTGGGCAAGAACGTGCTTCAACCCATGGGTTGGGATGCCTTCGGGCTGCCGGCCGAGAACGCCGCCATCCAGAAGGGCATTCCACCCTCGCGCTGGACCCGCTCCAACATCGACTACATGCGCGCCCAGCTCAAACAGCTCGGTTTCGGCTATGACTGGGAGCGCGAGCTCGCGACCTGCGACCCGGACTATTATCGCTGGGAGCAGTGGCTCTTCACCCGGCTCATGGAGAAGGGCCTGGCCTATCGCTCCACGGCCGTCGTCAACTGGGATCCGATCGACCAGACGGTGCTGGCCAACGAGCAGGTCATCGACGGCAAGGGCTGGCGCTCGGGCGCCCCAGTGCAGAAGCGCGAGATCCAGCAGTGGTTCGTGCGCATCACCGACTATGCGCAGGAGCTCCTGGACGCGCTCGACGGACTGGACGGTTGGCCCGAGCAGGTGCGCACCATGCAGCGCAACTGGATCGGGCGTTCGGAGGGCGTGGAGATGACCTTCGGGATCGCGGGCTCGGAAGAGACCCTGGAGATCTACACCACGCGTCCGGACACCCTGATGGGCGTGACCTACATGGCGGTGGCGGCCGAGCATCCACTGGCGCGCCGCGCCGCGCTCGATCAGCCGGGGTTGGCGGCCTTCATCGACGAGTGCCGCCGCGGCGGCACCTCCGAGGCCGAGATCGAGACCATGGAGAAGAAGGGTCATCCGCTGGGACTGAGCGCCATCCATCCGGTCACGGGCGAGCAGGTGCCCATCTACGCGGCCAACTTCGTGCTGATGAGCTATGGCACGGGCGCGGTCATGTCGGTGCCGGCGCACGATGAGCGCGACTTTCATTTCGCGCACAAATACGGCATCCCGATCCGGCCGGTGATCGTCCCGGAGGATTGGCTCGACCTCGGGCTCGAGCTGCACGCCGAGACCAGCGAGCCGCTGACTCGCGCGCGGATCACGCTGGCCGCCGACCCGGCGCGCCCGGCCCTGGATTGGTCGGCCTGGGATGAGCGATTCGCCGCGCCGGGTGTCTTGATCGAATCCGGTCCATTCAGTCGGCTCACCAGCGGCGCCGCCTTCGATGCCATCGCCGCGTGGCTCGCCGAGCGCGGCAAGGGTCACAAACGGGTCAATTTCAGGCTGCGTGACTGGGGGCTGTCGCGTCAGCGCTACTGGGGCTGTCCGATCCCGGTCGTCCAGCGCCCGGACGGGAGTCTCCGTCCCGAGACCGCGCTGCCGGTGCGCTTGCCCGAGGATCTGCTGGTCGATGGCGCGGGCTCGCCGCTGAAGCGGTTGCCCGAATTCTCGCAGCTGCCCAATGGCGAGGTCCGTGAAACCGATACATTCGATACCTTCTTCGAATCCTCCTGGTACTACGCCCGCTATTGCTCGTTCGACAGCCCCGACGCCATGCTCGACGCGCGCGCCAACTATTGGCTGCCGGTCGACCAATACATTGGCGGGATCGAGCATGCGGTGCTGCATCTGCTCTATGCGCGCTTCTTCCACAAGCTGATGCGCGACGAGGGTCTGGTCAGCAGCGACGAGCCCTTCACACGGTTGCTCACCCAGGGCATGGTGGTCGCCGAGACCTGGTATCGCGAGGATGACGACGGGCGCAAGACCTGGATCAATCCGGCCGAGGTCGTGGTGGAGCGCGACGAGAAGGGGCGCGTGATCGGTGCCCGGCTCAAGAGCGACGGTCAGCCGGTGTCCTTCGGTGGCGTCGAGAAGATGTCCAAATCCAAGAACAACGGGGTGGACCCCCAGGCACTGACCGAGCGATATGGTGCTGACACGGTTCGTCTCTATACCATGTTCACCTCACCACCCGAGCAGTCGCTGGAGTGGAGCGACGACGGGGTCGAGGGCGCCTACCGGTTCATCAAGCGGCTGTGGGCCTTGGCGGCGAGCGAGTCCGAGGGCATGCGCGCGGCCGGCGAGATCACGGCGAGTCTGGACGCGCTCGACGAGACTGGCCGCGCGACGCGTCGCGAGATCCACTCTTTGTTGAAGAAGGCCTGCTTCGACTATGAGCGCCATCAGTTCAACACGGTCGTCTCCGGCTGCATGAGCCTGGTCAACGTGCTCTACAAGCTCGCGCCCGAGGTGCCCGCGCGCGCCGCGCTCATGCGCGAGGGCATGAGTATCCTGCTGCGCTTGCTGGCGCCGATCGCGCCTCATGCGACCCATCAGCTGTGGCGTGACCTGGGCTTCGGCGATGACATCCTGCGCGCGCCTTGGCCCAGGGTCGACGAGTCCGCGCTCGCGCGCTCCATGATCGACTATGTGGTTCAGGTCAATGGCAAGGTCAGGGACAGCGTGCGCGTCCCGGCCGATGCCGACCGGGCCGCGATCGAGGCCGCCGCACTGGCGAGCGAGAACGCGCAACGCTTCATCGGCGCGGCCCAGGTGCGCAAGGTCATCCTGGTCCCGAACAAGCTCGTCAACATCGTCGCCAACTGATCGTGAGGCCGAGACGGATGCGCCACCTGGATGATCCCGAATCGCCGCGCGCCCGCGCTGGCAAGACGCCGCCGCCCGTGCCACTCGGCGCGTCCATGCGAGGCGCCGGGACGCCTGGATGCGCTCCAGGTCGGCGCACTGGCGCGGCGCGCGCACTGTGGGTGTCGATCCTGCTCGCGCTCGTCTTGGCTCAGCTCGGCTGCGGCTTTCAGCTGCGCGGAGCGGTCGAGATCCCGGCGCAGCTCAGCCCCGTGCACGTGCAGGCGGGGGGCGGCTCGGCGGTCCGCTTGGCCCTGCTCGATCAGTTGGCGGGCACCGCCGTGGGCGTGACCGAGAAGCCGACCGAGGCCAAGCTCATCCTGCGCATCCTCTCCGAGCAACGGACCTCGCGGGTGGTGGCGGTCGACTCCAACGGACGTGTCCTGGCCTACGAGCTGATCTATCTGGTGAGCTTCGACGCGATCGGTCCGGACGGGGGGCAGGTGGTGCCGAGCCAAGCCTTCGAACTGGTGCGCAATTTCGACAATCCGGATGTCGAGGTACTGGGCAAGCAGCTGGAGGAGGCGATGATCTACGAGGATTTCGCGCGTGATGCCGCCGACCGCATCCTGATGCGTCTGCGCGCCGTGCTGCGCGAGACCAGACCCGAGGACTGAGGGCGCACGGCCCATGCGACTGCGCTTCAATCAGCTCCAGGATGCGCTCGCGCGCGCGCTCGCGCCGCTCTATCTGATCTGCGGCGACGAGCCCTATCAGCTCGGCGAGGCGGCGCGCTTGGTGCGTGAGGCGGCGCGCCGCGCTGGCTTCAGCGAGCGCGAGGTGTTGGATCAGGACGGCGGTTTCGACTGGCAGCTGCTGAGCGCGGCGGCCGCGTCCATGTCGCTCTTCTCCTCGCGCAAGCTGATCGAGCTGCGTGTCGGCACGGCCAAGCTCGGCAAGGAGGGCGGGGCGGCGCTGCGTGCCTATTGCGAGCGCCCCTGCCCGGACAATCTGTTGCTCATGATCGCCCCCGCCCTGGATCGCAAGGAGCTGTCGAGCCAGTGGGCCAAGCAGATCGAGTCGGTCGGGGTGCTCATCCAGGTCTGGCCACTGAAGGGCGATGAGCTGGTGCGCTGGCTCGCCGAGCGGCTGCGCTCGGTCGGTCTGCGGCCAGGCATCGGGGTCGCCGAGCTGCTGGCCGAGCGAGCCGAGGGGAATCTGCTGGCGGCGGTCCAGGAGGTCGAGAAGCAGCGTCTGCTGCGCGATCCGGGACCGCTCGAGGTGGCCGATCTGCTCGGGACGCTCGGCGACAGTGCCCGTTTCGACCTGTTCGCGCTCACCGATGCGGCCCTGCTGGGTGACAGGGCGCGGACCCAGCGGGTGCTCGCGATCCTGCGCGCCGAAGGGACCGCCGACATCCTGGTGCTCTGGGTGCTGGCACGGGAGCTGCGGATGCTGGCCAGCGCGGCGCAGTCCAGGGCGCGCGGCGGCGCACCCTTGGCGGATGGTGCGGGCGCGCGCCTGCCACCGCAGCGTGCCCAGGCGATCGAGCGCGCGCTCGCACGGCTCTCGCCGGCCCTGCTCCGGACACTGCTACAGCAATGCGCGCTCGTCGATCAGGCCATCAAGGGGCTGATCCGGGTCGATCCCTGGCACCAGCTGGCGGTGATCGCCGATACCTTGGCGGCCGGCGGGTTTCGCGCGGTCCAGCCGCTGCCGCGGCGCCCACTGTGAGACCCGCCTGGGTCGAGCCATGATGGAAAGAGGTCAGCGGATGCGGATTCTGGTCACCGGCGGGGCCGGTTATATCGGGAGTCATACCTGTGTGGAGCTGCTCGGCGCGGGCATGGAGGTCGCGGTGGTCGACAATCTCAGCAACAGCAAGGAGGAGTCACTGCGCCGGGTGCGCGCGCTCACCGGTCGGCCACTGACCTTCTTCCGCGCCGATCTGCGTGATCAAGCGGCGCTCGCGACCATCTTCAGCGACTGGCCCTGCGATGCGGTGATCCACTTCGCCGGGCTCAAGGCGGTGGGGGAATCGGTGGCGCATCCACTCGAGTACTATGAGAACAATCTCGGCGGTACCATCGGTCTCTGTCAGGCGATGGCTGCGGCCGGGGTCAAGCGCTTGGTGTTCAGCTCCTCGGCGACCGTCTATGGTGATCCGGCGCACGTCCCCATCACCGAGCAGGCCGCGCTGGCGCCGACCAATCCATACGGCCGCACCAAGCGTTTCATCGAGGAGATGCTGAGCGATCTCGCGGGCGCCGACATGGCCTGGCGGATCCTCTTGCTGCGTTATTTCAATCCGGTCGGGGCGCATCCCAGTGGGCGCATCGGCGAGGATCCCAATGGGATCCCGAACAACCTCATGCCCTATATGGCCCAGGTCGCGATCGGCAAGCTGCCGCGCCTGCGGGTCTTCGGCAACGATTACCCGACCCCGGATGGCACGGGCGTGCGTGACTACATCCATGTCGTCGATCTGGCGCGCGGACACCTGGCGGCGCTGCGGCGTCTCGACACCGCGGCCGGTGTCTCGGTTTGCAATCTCGGGACCGGACGTGGCTACAGTGTCTTGGAGATGATCGCGGCCTTCGAGCGGGTGAGCGGCCGTCCGATTCCATACGAGATGGTCGCGCGGCGACCCGGAGACATCGCCGTCTGCTATGCCGATCCAGGTCGCGCGCGGGCCGAGTTGGGTTGGCAGGCCGAATTCGGGATCGATGAGATGGTGCGCGACACCTGGCGCTGGCAGTCGGCGAACCCGAGCGGGTTCGCCGACGAGCCTGCCGTGGGGACGACGCGCTGAGCCGCGGGCGGGCGCCGAGGCCAAGCAGCGTGCCGCCTCAGCGTCGTGTGAGGATGAGCAGCGCTTCGCCGCGCTGGATCCGCAGGCTCACGAGCTCGCCGGATTGGCTCAGCACGCGGGTCAATTCAGCGAGACTCGCCACCCGTTGACCATTGACCTGAAGGAGGCGGTCGCCCTCACGCAGCCCGGCGAGCCAGGCGGCACTCTCGCGCGTGACGGTCCCGACCGGGAGAGCTGGCACGCCAGCGCGCCGATCCAGCTCGCCGATCAGCGCGCCGGCGAGGCTGGCATGGATGCGCCGACCCTCGACGAAGGTCTGGTAGGGATCGGCGATCACCCCGTTGACGCGGCGGGTCTTGCCGCCACGGATGATCTCGAGCGCCACGGTCGAGCCCACCCGCAATAGACCGAAACGATTGCGCAGATCGTCGGCGCCTTTGACGGTGGCCCCGTTGAGTGTGACGATGAGATCGCCCTCGCGCAGTCCAGCTGCCGCGGCCGCCGAGTCGGGCTCGATACCACTGACCAAGGCCCCGGGGCGTGGCGTGAGGCCGAGCGCGCTCGCCAGCTCGGGCGTCAGATCCTGCACCGCGACCCCGAACAGGCCCCGGCGCACACCACCGTGCTCGACGATCTGCTCGAGCACCGCGCGGACCATGTTGCTCGGGATGGCGAAACCGATGCCGATATTGCCGCCACCTGGGGCCAGGATCGCGGTATTGACGCCAACCAACTCGCCGCGCAGGTTCACCAGTGGTCCACCCGAGTTGCCCGGATTGATCGAGGCATCGGTTTGGATGAAGCTCTCGTAGCCCTCGATCCCCAGACCCGAGCGACCCAGTCCGCTGATGATTCCCGATGTGACCGTCTGGCTCAAACCGAAGGGGTTGCCGATGGCGACGACGAAGTCGCCGACCCGGAGGTGATCAGAATCGGCGAGCGGGAGTGCGGTGAGGGTCTCGGCCGGGATGCGCAGCACGGCGATGTCGGTCTCGCTGTCGGCGCCGACCAGCTCGGCGGTCAGGGTGCGGCCGTCATGCAGCCTGACGTGGATCTCGGTCGCCTTGCCGATGACATGCTGATTGGTCAGGACCAGACCCTGCTGGGCGTCGACGACGATCCCCGAGCCCAGGCTGTTGCTCTCCTGGCGTGGTGAGCGACGTGGCAGGTCGAAGAAATGGCGGAAGAATGGATCGCTCAGTAGCGGGTGCTCGGTGGTCTCGATCCGCGTGATGGTGGAGATGTTGACCACGGCCGGGAGGGTGCGCTCGAGCATGGGCGCGAGACTCGGCAATGGCTGTTCGTCGAGCGCGAGCGGCACGGCGGCCATGACAGGGCCGGTACTCCCCAGCAAGAGAGCGCAGAGTGTGAGGATGGGTGCAGAGCGCATGGTGTGTGTCTAATGAATAAGCCGGGCGGTGGCCCGGCTTGCTCCTCGATTGATCGGTGACCCGTCCGCGCCCAGCGCGAGGGATCGCGCAGCGCGGTCAAGATCAAGCGGAGGCGGGTTCCTTGGTGGCCTCGGCCTCGATGAAACGACCGCTGCCCTCGCCACGAATCTCGATCTTGCGAGGCTTCATCGCCTCCGGGATCTCGCGCCTCAAGTCGATGTGCAGCAGACCATTCTCGAGCCGCGCATCCAGCACCCGGACGTAGTCTGCAAGCTGGAACTTGCGCTCGAAGCTGCGGTTGGCAATGCCGCGATAGAGGAACTTGGTCTGCCCCTTGTCCTCGTCATCGGGGCGTGCGCCGGCGACGGTCAGGATGTTCTCCTTGACCTCCATGCTCAGATCCTTCTCGGTGAAACCGGCCACCGCCATGGTGATGCGATAGTCGTTCTCGCCGCTCACCTCGATGTTGTAGGGTGGATAGCCGCCCGCCTCCGACCGATAGGCCGTCTCCAGCGCGGACGACATGCGATCGAAACCGATCATGGAGCGGAAGAGTGGTGAAAAGTCGATGTTCGTCATGGTCATATCCTCGTCATCGAGCAATATGCTCAGTCTCGCGCGTTCGCTCGAACCGCGCTTACCCGCAGGCATCTGACGACTGCCTACATGATTAAAACTAGGTGCCATCCGGCGGCTTGTCAAGGGTGGCGGGTGTGCTCGCCAAGGTGCGCTCGCTCTCGCGCGGCGGCCTCTCCAGCGCATCGCCGCGGCGGTGGCAGGGGATGGACGCGCCGCGCCATGCCGCGTGCCAGGATCGCTCGACGCGCGTCCGAGCAGGCGAGCCGATCGGGTCTATACTGGGATTGAACAGCCCGAGGTTCAGTCCCGATAGAGGCGCCGATGAACGAATCCGCAGCCGCCACGGTCGTGGGGTACGTGGCGGAGTCGCTCGCGACCTACGGCCGGGATCCACGTCATCTGCTGCAGCATTTGATCCGGATCCAGTCGCGTTTCTCATTCGTTCCGGACGCCGCGGTGGAGGCGCTGGCCGAGGCACTGGGCGTGACGCGGACCCAAGTGCGCGCCGCGATCGCCTTCTACGCCTTCCTCCACGCGCGCCCGCGGGGCGCATTCGAGATCCGCTTCAGCGACAACATCACCGATCGGATGTTGGGCAATCAGCGTCTGCTCAGACTCTTGGCGAGTCGGCTCAGGCTCGACGGTCTGCCAGGCTGGGGGCATGACCTGATCCGCGCGGACGGGCGGGTGAGCATCGGTCTGGCCTCCTGCACCGGGATGTGCGATCAGGGTCCAGCACTCCTCGTCAACGGCCAGGCGGTGACCAACCTGGATGCCGGGCGCATCGATCGGATCGCCGACCTGGTGGAGGAGGGCGTCGCGCTCGCGCATTGGCCGGGCGAGCTGTTTCGGGTCAGCAGCAACATCCGCCGTCGCGGTCTGCTGCTGAGCAACGCGGCGACCGATGGCGCGGCGCTGCGTCGTTTGCTCGATGACGGCGCGCAGGCCGCGCTGGCGGAGGTCGAGCGCTCGGGTCTGCGCGGGCGTGGCGGCGCTGGCTTCACCACCGCGCTCAAATGGCGCTTCTGCCGGGAGGCGCCGGGCACCGAGCGCTATGTGGTCTGCAACGCCGACGAGGGCGAGCCCGGGACCTTCAAGGATCGCGTCCTGCTCACCGACTATGCCGATCTGGTTTGCGAGGGCATGACGGTCTGCGCGGGTGTCATCGGCGCCCGTCGTGGCTTCATCTATCTGCGCGGCGAATATCGCTATCTGCTGCCACATCTGGAAGCGGTCTTGAGTCGGCGCCGTGGCGACGGGCTCCTGGGTCGCGCCATCCTCGGTCGAGAGGGGTTCGATTTCGACATCGAGATCCATCTCGGCGCGGGTGCCTACATCTGCGGCGAGGAATCGGCCCTGATCGAGTCGCTCGAGGGCAAGCGCGGCGTGACGCGCAAGCGACCGCCCTTCCCGGTGACCAGTGGCTTCGATGATCAGCCGACCGTCGTCAACAATGTCGAGACCTTCCTGGCCGCCGCGCGGGTCGTCCAGTGGGGTGGCTATTGGCTGCGCGGCGAGGGGACCGACCAGTCGGCCGGCAGCAAGATCCTGTCGGTGAGCGGTGATTGCGCCCGTCCGGGCATCTACGAATATCCGTTCGGCACCCCGATCCATCAGGTCCTGACCGACTGCGGTGCCGAGAGCGTCCAGGCGGTGCAGATCTCGGGCGCGGCGGGGCGGACCCTCGCCCCGGCCGACTTCGACCGTATCATCGCCTTCGAGGACCTCCCGACCGCGGGCTCATTCATGGTCTTCGGTCAGAATCGCGACCTGCTCGACATGGTCCGCAACTTTGCCGCCTTCTTCGCGCATGAGAGCTGCGGTTTCTGCACCCCCTGCCGGGTCGGCGGCGCGCTGCTGCGCAATCTGGTGGAGAAGGTCGCGGCCGGTCAGGGCAGCGAATACGATCTGACCGAGATGCGTCATATCGGGGCGGTGATGCGTCGGGCCAGCTATTGTGGTCTCGGTCATACCGCGCCCAACCATGTGCTCGACACCTTGGACAAGGTCCCCGAGATCTATCGCCGACGCCTGGCGAGCCAGACCCATACGCCCTCATTCGACCTGGATGCCGCCTTGTCCGAGGCGCGGGCACTCACCGGGCGCACCGACTCCGGCGCCACTCTGCACGAGACGATGGAGGCAATGACATGAGCCGAACCTTCAGGCTCGACGGTCGCGAGATCCCCTTCGCGCCCGGTCAGACCATCATGGATGCCGCGCTCGCCGCGGGGGTCTATATCCCGCACCTGTGTCACAATCCCGAATTCGCGCCGCATGGGAGCTGTCGAGTATGCGTGGTCGACATCGGCGGGCGGCAGGTCTCGGCCTGTACCGCCGCGGCCAGCGAGGGACTCGAGGTCGACAGCGCCTCGGAGATGATCCAGGCGACGCGCCGCGCCATCCTGCAGATGCTCTTCGTCGAGGGCAATCATGTGTGCCCGGCCTGCGAGAAGAGCGGTGACTGTCAATTGCAGGCCGTCGCCTATTATGTCGGCATGCTCACGCCGCACTTCACCCACTTCTTTCCACGCCGATCGATCGATGCCTCGCACCCGGACGTCATCATCGACTTCAACCGGTGCATCCTCTGTGAGCTGTGCGTGCGCGCAAGCCGTGATCATGATGGCAAGCGGGTCTTCGCCATCAGCGGGCGAGGTCTGGACAGTCACCTGGTGATCGAGTCGCCGAGCGGCAAGCTGGGTGACTCGGCCTTCGCCAAGGAGGACAAGGCGGCCCAGGTCTGTCCGACCGGGGCCATCCTGCCCAAGCATCGCGGTTACGAGACCCCGATTGGTCGGCGTCTCTATGATCGCGAGCCGATCAGCATCGTGGGTGATACGCGCGCGCCGGGCAATCGCCAATCCGCGCGGGAGGTGGACTGATGGCCGCGAGGATCCGTGTCGCCACCGCTTCGCTGTGTGGTTGTTTCGGCTGTCACATGTCATTGCTCGACATCGATGAGCGGTTTCTGGATCTGGTCGAGCGGGTGGACCTCGATCGGACCCCGCTCACCGACATCAAGACCTTCGGCGATTGCGACCTGGCCCTGGTCGAGGGCGGGGTCGCCAATGTCGAGAATGTCGAGGTGCTACTCGAGATCAGACGACGCTGCAAGATCCTGGTGGCCTTCGGCGCCTGCGCGGTCAACGGTGGGATCCCCGCAATGCGCAATCAGGTGAGTCTCGGCGAGTGTCTGCGTGAGTCCTACATGAACGGGATCGGTCTCGAGCGTCCGGGTATCCCGAACGACCCCGAGATCCCACTGCTGCTCGATCGGGTCCATCCGATCCATGAGGTGGTCGCCGTCGATCATGTGCTGCCCGGTTGCCCGCCCTCGGCCGATGCCATCTGGACCTTCCTCAGCGCACTGTTGGACGGGCGCCCGATCGACTATGCCTACACGCAGATCCACTATGACTGAGGGTGCGGGCGGCGGCCGCGCCCCATGCATCCCCGCGCCACGAGGGTGACACTCATGACCAGCCCACTGGAGACCGCTCGCCATCCCGAGACACTGCGACGGGTCTGTATCGAGCCGCTGACCCGTGTCGAGGGTCACGGAAAGGTGACGCTCCTGCTCGACGAGGAGGATCATGTCAAGCAGGCACGTCTGCATATCGTCGAATTTCGCGGCTTCGAGCGTTTCATCCAAGGGCGGCCCTATTGGGAGCTCCCGGTCTTGGTGCAGCGACTGTGCGGGATCTGTCCGGTCAGTCACCATCTGGCGGCGGCCAAGGCCTGCGATCGGCTGGTCGGGGTCGACCAGCTCCCACCGACCGCCGAGAAGGTGCGTCGACTCATGCATCTGGGTCAAACGTTGCAGTCACACGCACTGCACTTCTTCCATCTGTCCTCTCCGGATCTACTGTTCGGCACCGATGATGCGATCGCCCACCGCAATATCGTTGGAGTCATTCAGGATCATCCCGAGATCGCCAAGCAAGGCGTGCTGCTGCGCAAGTACGGTCAGGAGGTCATCCGAGTCACCTCTGGAAAGCGGATCCATGGCACGGGCGCGCTGCCCGGCGGGGTCAACAAGAACGTCAGCCTCGCCGAGCGCGACCTCCTCCTGGCCGACATCGACCAGGTCGTCGATTGGGCCGAGCAGGCGGTCCAGCTGATCAAGCGCATCATCCTGAGCAACCCCGACTATCATTACCATTTCGCGAATGTCGCGGCCAATACGCTCAGCCTGGTCGCGCCGGATGGCGGATTCGAGCTCTATGACGGTGGCTTGCGCGCGCGTGATCCAATGGGCGAGACCCTGTTCGACCATCAGCCCGACCAAGGCTATGCCGAGCTGCTACGCGAGGAGATCAAGCCTTGGAGCTACATGAAGTTTCCATTCATCGCCGCCTTGGGACCGGAAGAGGGCTGGTATCGGGTCGGCCCCTTGGCACGGGTCAACAACTGTGACGGTTTCCATACCCCGCTGGCCGAGCAGGAGCGTCAGGATTTCGCCGCGGCCGGCGAGGGTCGGCCACTCCAAGCGGCGCTTACCACCCATTGGGCACGCTTGATCGAGCTGCTGCATTGCGCTGAAGCGATCCGCGAGCTGCTCGCCGATCCCGATCTGCAGGGCACCCAGCTGCGTCGACTCGGGACGCCGCGCCAGTTGGGGATCGGGGTCCTCGAGGCCCCACGTGGCACTCTGTTCCACCATTACGAGATCGATCCCGATGGATTGGTGACACGGGCGAACCTGATCGTCTCGACCACCAACAACAATCAGGCGATGAACGAGGCCATCTGCCGGGTGGCGCGCGATCATCTCGATGGACGAGCGCTGACCGAGCCACTGCTCAATCAGATCGAGGTCGCGATCCGCGCCTATGATCCTTGTCTCTCCTGCGCCACCCACGCCCTCGGTCGGATGCCCCTCGAGATCGAGCTGCTCGACGCCGCTGGTGAGCGGATCGGGCGTCTCCAGCGCGACGGTGATGGACTGTGCCGTGCTTGAGCGGATCCGCGCGCCGCGCCCATGGCTGGCTCATCGGACAAGAGCGCGCTCCATCGAATGTGTCTGTCGAGCTCCGCCGCGTCACCTTGCGGCCATGCGTCAAGGCGCATGGCCCCACTGATGCGCCTGTCGGGTTATCATGGAAGGCCGACCTTGGAGTGAGATATGGCACAGGCGACACGATACGGGCATTTGACGTTCAGTGATTACGCGGAGCGCGCGCTGCGCGAGGGCGCGATGTGGGCGCTCATTGTCGTGGCGCTCTATCTGCTGTTGGCGCTCCTGACCTATTCGCCCAACGATCCGGGTTGGTCGTTCGTCGGTGACACCACCGAGGTCATCAACGCCGCCGGGCGCGCGGGGGCCTGGTTCGCCGATGTGACGCTGTTCCTGCTGGGATTCTTCGCCTATCTGATCCCACTCATGGTGGGCTGGAGTGCGTGGCTGGTGTTTCGTGGTCGCGGTCAGGAGGACGTCGAGCCGCGGACCTGGATCCTGGCGCGGCGTTGGCTCGGCTTCCTCCTGATCATCACCGCCGGCTGCGGCTTCGCGGCGGTCCATCTCGGGACACTCAGTGTGCATCTACCCAATGGGCCGGGTGGTGGTCTGGGTCTACTGGTCGGGTCGCGCATGCTGGATGCCTTCAATTGGGGCGGAGCCAACCTCTTGCTCGGCGGCATGCTCCTCGCCGGGGTCTCGCTGTTCTCTGGTGTCTCGATCCTCAAGCTCGTCGATCACTTGGGAGACGCTGCATTGCAGGCCTCCGCGTTGCTGATGGGGCTCGCGCGGGCCCGACTCGCCGCGCGCCGGCCAGCGAGCGCGCCCGGCCTGCCTGAGACCTTGCCGAAGGCATTGAATCTGATCGATCCGCCCGCGGGCGAGCCGGACGCGGGGGAGGCCGGCGCAGCGGTCCCCGAGCCCGATGCGCGCCCGCCCCGCCCCTTCACTGGTGTGCCACAAGGTGTTCTAGCGGCGATGCACGAGCCCACGCCGGCCCCGGCGGAGGATGCGCGGGAGCCCGAGTCCAGCGCACCCCAGGCTGAGCAGCCATGGCACCCGCCCATCCCCGCGTCGGCGGTGGCGGTCGCCGACCCCCGGCCGCGAGCGATCGCGCAGGCGTCCGGCGAGATCACGCTGCCCTCGCTCGCCTTGCTCGATCAGCCGCGTCCGAGCGGACGCGGCTACTCGGATGCGCAGATCGAGGCGCTGTCGCGGCAGGTCGAGATCAAGCTCGCCGATTTCGGTGTGACGGTGCGGGTGGTCGCGGTCTATCCAGGCCCAGTCGTGACACTCTTCGAGCTCGAGCTTGCGCCCGGCATCAAGGTCAGCAAGATCACCGGACTGGCCAAGGACTTGGCGCGTGCGCTCTCGACCATCAGCGTGCGAGTGGTGGAGGTGATCCCAGGCAAGTCGGTGATCGGGATCGAGATCCCCAACCAGCAGCGCGAGACCGTCTTCTTGCGCCAGATCTTCAGCTCCGGGGTCTATCAGGATGCCAAGTCGCCCTTGACCCTGGGGTTGGGCACCAATATCTCGGGTGCGCCGGTCGTCGTCGACCTTGCCCGCATGCCCCACGCACTGATCGCCGGCACCACCGGATCGGGCAAGTCGGTCGCGCTCAACGGGATGATCCTGAGCCTGCTCTACAAGTCACAGCCGCGCGACGTGCGACTCATCATGGTCGATCCCAAGATGCTTGAGCTCTCTGTGTATGAGGGCATCCCGCATCTGCTCACCCCGGTGGTCACCGACATGAAGGAAGCCGCCAATGCGCTGCGTTGGTGTGTCGGCGAGATGGAGCGCCGCTATCGCCTCATGGCCAAGCTCGGGGTGCGCAACATCGGTGGCTACAATCGGCGCATTGCCGAGGCGGCGGCGGCCGGACAGCCGATCCCCGACCCGACCATCAGCGCCGATGCACTCGCCGCGGCCGGTGGGCAGGTGCCCATGCTCGAGCATCTGCCCTATATCGTCGTCATCATCGACGAACTGGCCGACATGATGATGGTGGTGGGCAAGAAGGTCGAGGAGTTGATCGCGCGCTTGGCGCAGAAGGCGCGCGCCTCGGGGATCCATCTACTGCTGGCCACTCAACGCCCCTCGGTCGATGTCCTGACAGGACTGATCAAGGCCAACATCCCGACACGCATCGCCTTTCAAGTCTCCTCGCGGATCGACTCGCGCACCATCCTCGACCAGATGGGCGCCGAGCAGCTGCTCGGTCATGGCGACATGCTGTATCTGCCACCGGGTGGGAATATCCCGCAGCGCGTGCACGGCGCCTTCGTGGACGATCATGAGGTCCATCGTGTGGTCGACTATCTCAAACAGTTCGGAACCGCCGATTATCTCGATGACGTCTTGCGCGAGCCGACCGAAGCGATCCCCGGAATCGACCCGGAGCCGCGCGGCGACACCGAGGACACTGATCCTCTGTTCGACGATGCGGTCCAAATCGTCGTCGAGAGCCGGCGCGCATCCATCTCCGGCGTCCAGCGTCGACTCAAGATCGGCTACAACCGGGCCGCCCGCATGATCGAGGAGATGGAGCGGATCGGTATCGTCGGTCCTGCCGAGACCAATGGCAACCGCGAGGTTCTCGCACCACCTCCGCCGGAGGATTGAGCGTCCTGAATCAGGCGGTGTGCCGCATCGGTCACGGCGTTGAGCGTGCCTGCTCGGTGCCAGGGTCGCGATCACGCGCGAGCCCCCGGCCCCGGCCAGCGCGCGGGACCAGAGATGTTGACAGCCGATCACCACGGGGCGCGACCGTGCGGCCAGCGCACGCCGATCGCACGCCGATCGAGGTCGCGCAGGAGCCGCGAGTCACAACAATCTTTACAACAGGTTGATCCATGACATCACCTCTGCCACTCACCAAACGGTGGGCGAGGCGCCAGCGCCATCTCGCCGTGTGCCTGCTCCTTCTACCCTTGGGTCTGGCTGGCGCCGGGTCGGCGCTTGCCGACGGCGCCCAGCGCGTGAACACCTATCTTGCCGGTCTCCAGAGTCTGCGCGCGGACTTCGAGCAATTCACCTTCAATGCCGAGCGTACCCGCATGAGCGAGTCGCGCGGAACACTCTATCTCCAGCGTCCCGGACGGTTTCGGTGGGAGTACGACACGCCCAATCGGCAGGTCATCATCGCCGACGGCAAGCGGGTCTATCTGCACGACCTGGATCTCCAGCAGGTCTCGCATCAAAGCCAGAGCCGCGCGCTGAGTGGCACGCCGGCCCTGCTGCTGGCCAATGATGAGCCGATCGAGACACACTTCGACGCGGCCGAGATAGCCAGTACCGATGGGCGTCATTGGGTGGAGCTGATTCCCAAGGCCCAGGACACCGACGTGCAGCGCATCGAATTGGGTTTCGGACAGGACCGTCTGGAGAGCCTCATCATGGAGGACAGCTTCGGACAGACCACCCGCCTGAATTTCAGCGCGACCACCCGAAATACACCGCTGAGCCCCGATCTGTTCAAGATCGATCAGCGCGCCGTGGATGATTTTCTCTCATTCGATTGAGTGTCGCCCTGCGCGCGAGGAGCGTGCCGCGCGCGCAGGGCTCCATGGGGTTCAATCGACACGCCTGTGGGATGCGCCATCCTGGCTCAGGGCGCGACTCGCGCGCACCCTTCCGGTGCGTGAGATGTCGGTTGTCAGGTTTCGGGTATCGGGTCCGTGGACTTGCCGATCGTCCCCAGTCGCTGCCCGAGTTGGATCTTGCAGCCTGGCACGAGCCGCGCGTCCCAGTCGATCCGGCTGGGCTCGAAGAGCAGGATGACGGTCGAGCCCAGGTTGAAGCGTCCCATCTCGGCGCCGCGCTCCAGCCTGATCGGGTGGTCGGCGTCGTGCGTCGCCCCGGTTTGCATCCGTCGTGGGGTGACCTCTCCAGACCAGACCGTCTCGATGCCGCCAACGAAGATGGCGCCCACCAAGACCATCGTCATGCGGCCGGCCGCGGTCTCGAACTGACAGACGACCCGCTCGTTGCGGGCGAGTAGACCCGGGACCAGTCTGGTGGTGGTTGCATTGACGCTGAACAGCCGCCCCTGGATGTGCCCCATCCACTCGAGCGCCCCAGCGACAGGCATGTGGATCCGATGATAGTCGCTGGGCGCCAGATAGATGGTCGCGAATCGTCCACCAGCGAAGGCGCGCGCGCGTGCCTCGTCCCCGCCCAACAGTTGCGCGATCGTGAAATCCTCGCCCTTGGCCTGGATCGGCTGGTCACTGGTGATCGAGCCGATCTGGCTGATGAGCCCGTCGACCGGACTCACGACCGCCCGGGGATCGGCATCGAGCGGCCGCGCGCCAGGACGCAGCGCGCGGGTGAAGAATGCATTGAAATCATCATAGGCCCTCGGGTTCGGCTCGGCGGCCTCGCTGAGATCGATGTGGTAGCGACGCACCAACTGGCCGATCAGTAGATCCTTGAGCGGACCCCAGCGCACACGTGCCAGCGCATACATGAGTCGCGAGAGCGTATGTTGTGGCAGGATGTGCTGCAAGATGACGAAGAGTCTGGACGCCAGTGGCAGCGGGCGGTTGCTCATGGATCGGGATCCTCTAAACTGTGTTCACGGTCCCGGCAGGGTCGGACCGCGATGCATGCGGTATTTGATCAGGCCGCCGCGGGGTCGGGTCTGGCGCTGGCGGCAGCGGCACGGGTCGATCAAGCGTCCTGCGGGATCAGGGTGAAGGCGCGCTCATGGAGTGCCGCGAGATCCTCGGCGATCGCGGCGGTGGACTGGCCCTCCGGCATGAAGGCGAGCAGGTAGCCGCCTGGGCCGAACACGAAGATACCCGAGTTTGGTTCATCACCGAGTCCGATCGATTCGCGCAGCCGCGCGATCTGCCGCGGCTCGCCACTGAGCACCTCGAGTGCGGGGACCAGACGCATGAGCTCGCGCGCCAGGCCAGGGGTGTCTCTGGTCGTCACCAGGACCAGTCGGAGTGTCTCGCGCAGCACGCGCCGCTCAGCGACACGGTTCATGACATCACCGAGTCGCTGCGCGGCAAGCTGTCCCGATGCCCCCGCAAGGTCACCGAAGGCCATGAGTGTCCAGCCGGGGTCGAGATCATCCTGATCGAACGGCCGCCCCAGTGCATCCTGGAGACTGATCTCGGGCAGCTTGGCCGGAGGTTGGATCAGGATCCCGCTGATCACCGGCGGCCCAGCGAGACGTCTCTGATACTGGTTGCCCCATTGATAGGAGAGGACGAACAGCGAGATGGCGCCCAGGACCAGGATCAGGCGGATCCAAAGCGGGTGACGGTTGCGCAGCAGCATCGGCTTCACTCAATGAAACTCGGCGAGCCGGCACTGACCGGCACCTGATGGACCTCGGCCTCTGGGCGATCGGGACGGGTTGGCCGGCGAAACCGCGCATACCGCGGGGATGCTCCAGGATCTGTGTCGGGGCGAGCGCGTCTGGACGTGCTCGTCCCGACCATTCGAGTCAGTATAGTGGTGTGTGCCGAACGGTCTCAAGGCCGATCGGGATCACCCCGGCATGCCAGGTCGACCAGCATCGCCCCCTGTCTGTGCTTGTGTTGGCGGTATGACGACCCAAGCCTACTGGGGCGGCGCGGGTGAACCGCACGACTCTGTCGATGATTCAGTAGCAGCGAGGTGAGCATGGCGCTCGAGATCGATAAGACCGATGAAGAGTGGCGCGAGTTACTCACGCCCAGTCAATACAATGTCTGCCGCTGCAAAGGCACCGAGCCTCCATTCAGCGGGCGATATCATGCCTGGAAGGCACCCGGAATCTACCGCTGCGTGTGCTGCGGGCATCCGCTCTTCGATGCCGCGGAGAAGTTCGACTCAGGCACCGGCTGGCCGAGTTTCTGGCAGACCGCTGGCGCCGATGCGGTCCTGACCGAGGAGGATCAAAGTCATGGCATGCAGCGCACCGAGGTCCTCTGTGGACGCTGCGGCGCGCATCTCGGACATGTCTTTCCCGACGGTCCGCGCCCGACCGGACTGCGCTACTGCATCAACTCGGTCGCCCTGCAATTCGAGCCACCTGGCGGTGAGACCTAGCCGGGCGCCGCACCCGGCCAGTGGAATGAACCGCCGTCCGAGCTCGAAAATCCCTACTCGGATGGCGGGCTTGCGGTGTCCTCGGTCGCGCTGGGCGGCGCGTCCGAGGCCATGTCGCTGATCGGCGCGTCCGATCCCGCATCGCCGGGTGTCGCGCCCGAGTCGGCCCCTGGCGTCGGCGACTGGATTTCCGGGCTCGCCTCGCTGCTGGCCCCCGGACCAGTTCCGAGCATGCCCGCCTTGGCGCTCTTGCCGGGGAACTCGAAACGCATCTCTGGCCAGATCGCGAGCCCTTTCGCCGCCGACACGGTTCCGCCCGTGGCCTCGTTGATCGTGGTCCCGCTCAAGGCGGTGCGCACGATGATGTCGCTCTCACCCGTGATGCCCGCCAAGCGTCCGGTGCCGCCGGTGAGGCTGAACTTGCCGGAGCAGGATCCAGGCTCGCCGACACAGGTGAACTCGGCATAGATATAATCGCCAGTCGGGCTCTCGATGGTGCAGAATCCGTGTCCATCGAGGTGATTGCTCAAGATATGGATGATCTGGGTCGAGGGGCAGGTGAAGAGTGCGGCATCGAGGAGTCCCTCGCCCTGCTCGATGTACATGATGCCCTCGAAGGTGCCGATGAACTGGACCTTGTCCACCGCGACCTGGAACAGTTGGCCATTGGCCTCCCAGGGCGCCAGGATCTTGGCGGTCCCCTGTTCGGCAATGGCCGGCGTGGTCAGGCCGAGGGCCAGGGCTAGTGTGAGGGTCGACTGGAAGGGTCTACGCATGAGGTTCTCCCGGGCTGATTTGGCGCGATCTCTGGTCTGTCGGGCTCGAAGACGTTCGATTGATCCCGTTCGAGACTCAGTGTCAGTGGTGGCTGTCAGCCATGTCATTCGGCCTGTTCATCGTTGTCATGTGGAGCAGCAGCGAGATCCGACGCGCCATGAGTATCAGTGACGATCAAACGAGCGGGTTTGTGGACACGCCTGGCCAGTCGCGCGCCGCGCGTCCAAGGTCACTCGCACCGGCTGTGAGTCGGTGGCCGCTCGGGTGGGTCTCCGCCCGCATCGCAACGATGAGTCTACAGGATCCCACGACACGATGACGACTCCAGACGAGGTCTCGCCACCACTGCTATTGGGTTGGCGCGAATGGATCGGGCTGCCCGAGTTGGGTTTGACACTCATCAAGGCAAAGATCGATACGGGTGCGCGCACCTCGACGCTGCACGCCTTCTATGTCGACCACTTTCGCCGCCGCGGCCAGCGCCATGTGCGCTTCGGCATCCATCCGTTGCAGCGACGCACCGACGTGGTCGTGCATGGCGAGGCGCGGATCATCGACCAGCGACGTGTGAGCGACTCGGGCGGTCATCGCGAGGATCGCTTCGTCATCCAGACCCGGCTGCTCCTGGCCGGCCGTGATTGGCCGATCGAGATCACTCTGACCAATCGCGAGACCATGTTGTTTCGCATGTTACTTGGGCGCACTGCGCTCGCGGGCCTGGCCCAGGTCGATCCGGCGCACTCCTACCTCACCGGACGGGTGCGCCGGGCCTGGGAGGCCTATGGCGTCGCGCGGGTGGCGGAGGGTTGAGCGGATCGAGTGGATCCAGATCACCGCTGAGCGGTCCTATCGATCGCGGATCTGGGGGCGGTGCGCCGTCAGGGTGCGTCCCAGTATCCCAGTGGTCGCGCGCGCGCTCGGGGCCATGGGCCGATGAGATCCGCGTTGCCAGGTCCATGAGGCGCCTGCCCCCACTGGAGTGATCTGCTCTAATCGTTGGTCTGATGTTTGCTTAAGCAAGCATCGAGATCCTGACCGCGCCCATTCGATCCCGACCATGGACAGACCCTGGGGGCCTCGTGCCCGCGGCATCCTTGGTCACAGGGTGTCTTGCGGCTCGGGTTGTGCCAAGCCGGGTCGCGACCCCTCGTGATGCGGTGTTTCCCACGATCTGCTCTGTGAGCCTGAGCCATGACGATTGATTGGAATGATGATCCGACCAATGGGTGCTATGACGAGCTGGTCTCTGGTGGTGGTCAGGGCCACCGTGCGATCGCCGGCCTGCTTGCCGATCTCGAGGACCTCGGCGCCGCCGAGCTGGTGGCCCGTCAAGAGGCGGCCAATGTCTCGATCAAGGAGATGGGCATCACCTTCACCGTCTATTCGGAGGAGGGTGGGACCATCGATCGCGCCTGGCCCTGCGACATCATCCCGCGAATCATCCCGCAGTCCGAGTGGGCGCGGGTGGAGGCTGGATTGCGCCAACGGGTGCAGGCACTCAACCTCTTCATCGATGACCTCTACCATGAGCAGCGCGTGATCCGCGACGCCATCCTACCAGCCGAGGTCTTGGCCAAGTCGGTGAACTTTCGCCCGCAGTGTGTCGGGATGAATCCACCCCTGGGGATCTGGGCGCACATCTGCGGCTCCGATCTGGTGCGCGATGCCGACGGCACCTTCTATGTGTTGGAGGACAATCTGCGCGTGCCCTCGGGCGTGTCCTACATGCTGGAGAACCGTCTGGTCATCAAGCGTGTCCTGCCCGAGCTGTTCGAGCATTACGCACCTCTGCCCGTGGACGATTATCCCTCCCAGCTCTTCGACACACTGGCAGCGCTCTCGCCCCGACCCGGCGATGATCCTACGGTGGTCGTCCTCACGCCGGGCATCTACAACTCGGCCTATTTCGAGCATGCCTATCTGGCTCAGCAGATGGGCTGCGAGCTGGTGGAGGGGCGCGACCTCTTCGTCGACAGCGATGATTGTGTCTACATGCGCACGGTCGATGGACCGGAGCGGGTCGATGTCGTCTATCGACGGATCGATGACCTTTTCCTCGACCCGGAGGCCTTCCTGCCCGATTCGGCCCTGGGTGTTCCTGGTCTGATGCGGGCTTGGAAGGCGGGGCGGGTCGCGCTGGCGAACGCACCCGGCGCAGGTGTCGCCGACGACAAGGTTGTCTATGCCTTCGTCCCCGATCTGATCCGCTACTACCTGGACGCCGAGCCCATCATCCCCAATGTGCCGACCTATCGATGCATGGAGGCGGATGCCCTGGCCTATACACTGGAGCACATGGAATCATTGGTGGTGAAACCCGCTAACGAATCGGGCGGCTACGGCATGCTGATCGGTCCGGCCTCGACCAAGGCCGAGCGCGAGCAGTGCGCCGAGCGGATCAAGCGCGACCCCCGCAACTACATCGCCCAGCCGGCGCTGAGACTTTCGACCGTCCCCACCATCATCGGCTCACGTTTGGAGCCGCGGCACGTGGATTTGCGTCCCTTCATCCTCTCGGCGGAGCGTCAACAGGTGACCATGGGTGGCTTGACCCGGGTGGCGATGCGCAAGGGCTCACTCGTGGTGAACTCGTCGCAGGGCGGGGGGAGCAAGGACACCTGGATCGTGCCCGAGCCGCCCGAGCCCGGCGATTGAGCGGCCGAACAATCCTCAGCGTCCCCTACGGCGAACCCCCATCGAGCACCGAGGTCGCAGACCATGCTGTCGCGCGTTGCAGAAAACATCTACTGGATGGCCCGTTATGTCGAGCGGGCCGAGAACACGGCGCGCATCGTCGCGGTCAATGCCAACCTGCTATTGGACTTGCCGAAGGGCATCGCCCCGGGCTGGCGCCCCTTGGTCGATATCACGGGGGCGAACGCGCTGTTCGAGGAGCACTTCAAGGAGTATGGAGAGCGACAGGTGGTGCGCTTTCTGATCGGTGACGAGCGCAACGCCGGCTCGATCCTCTCCGCTCTGGCCGCGGCGCGCGAGAACTGTCGCACCATTCGCGATTTCATCCCGCGCGAGAGCTGGGAGCTGCTCAACGAGATCTATCTCTTCGCCCGCGAGGATCTCGCCAAGGGGATGACCAAGGGTGGCCGGCATGCCTATCTCAAGCGGGTGATTCAAGGCGCCCACAACATGACCGGACTGCTCTCTGGCACCATGCTCCATGACCAGGGCTACGATTTTCTGCGCCTCGGCCGTTTCCTCGAGCGCGCCGATATGACCACTCGCATCATCGATGTACGCTCGGCCAACCTGCTGTCCGCGCGGCAGACCACCGAGCTGAGCCCATTCGAAACGATCCAGTGGGTGAGCGTGCTCAAGTCCATGACCGCCTATCAGGCCTATCGGCGCAGCGAGCAGGTGCGGGTCCAGCGCGCGCCTGTGCTGCGCTTCCTGTTTCGCAACCAGGTCTTTCCGCGCTCGGTCGGACACTGTGTCGAAGCTCTGCGCGTGAGTCTCGCCAAGCTGCCGCGCCACGACTCCGCGTTGCAGGTCGCCGGGCGCCTTGACGAAGATCTCGCGAGCACGGCACCCTGGCAGCTCGATCAATTACAGCTGCATCACTTCATCGACAGGCTTCAGGTCGGGATCGGTGATCTGCACCAAGCGATTGCCAGCACCTGGTTTCCACCCCCCTTGGACGGCCAGACGCAATCGCAATCGCAGGGATGATTCAGCACCGCGGCCCACCCTCGGGCCCGCGGCTCGGCGAGTCCGGATCGGTGGACGGCACAGTCGCCGGGTCAGCCATCGCGCGCGCTAGGTCGGCGAGGGTCGAGCCCGCGAGCGCCTGCTCGAGTGCCTGGTCGATCGCCCGCTCGATTCGCCCGATCTCGCCCGCGGGCGGCGTGCCGCGGCAACCACTCTCACGCTCCTCCCAGCAACGCGCCGCATCCAAGAGCGCCTTCAGTGGGATTTGGCCCAGCGGGCGTGCCGGGACGAAGGCCGGTGGATCATCCAGTGTGCGCAACAGGAATCCTTCATGCTGGAGCACCTCCAGCATCCGCTCGGCATTGGTCTTGGGGACCCCCAGGTGCCGCGCGAGCGCCTCACAGCTCCAGGGTGGCTCACCCCGCTCATAGCGGCGCGCGATCTCACCGGCCAGGGTCAAGGTGAGCCGCTCGCGCTGACGATTGCTCAAGCGCAGCTCATGCGAGCGGATCGCCAGATATTCCGGATGCTGATGATAGAAGGCGATGCTCGCCCCGACCAACAGGATCAGCCAGGCGATATAGATCCAGATCATCAGCAGGATGAGGATCGCCAGACTCGAGTAGATCGCCATGTAGCGGGTCGAGCTGGCCATGAAGGAGGCGAAGATCCCACCGATCACCACCCAGAGCACACCAGCGATCAGCGCGCCGACCAGCGCGGATGAGACCTTGACCCGGGTATTGGGCACGAAGACATAGAAGAAGGCGAAGGTCAGCGAGATCATCAGATAGGGTCCGAGCTCGCCGAGCAGCCTCCACAGATCGCCCAAGGGTTTTGCCGCGATGATCGATTGGACGAAGGCATTGCCGCCGACCGAGGCCGAGAGTCCGAGTGCCGAGACGAAGAGCAGCGGACCCACCAGCAAGACGCTCAGATACTTGCTGAACCCCTGGGCAAAGGAGCGCTGCTTCGAGACACGCCAGGTGAAATTGAAGACCTGCTCGATCTTCTGGATCAGCGAGATCACTGTATAGATGAGGATGGCCAGCCCGACCGATCCCAGCACGCCCACCCGCATGTTGTCGACGAAGCCGATGATCAGCGTGGTGATCTCGACGCCGCTCTCACCCAGAGGCTCGAATGCCTTCAAGAGCAGGGGCTCGAGCTGATTGTGCACACCGAATCCCTTCAAGGCCGAGAAGGTCACCGCGAGCAAGGGCACCAGTGAAAGCAAGGTCGTATAGACCAGGCTCATCGCCTGCAGCGAGAGATAGCCCTGGGTCAGGTCGCGGATCAGGGCGTAGATGAGACGACCGACCCAGATCGGTGCGGCACGCCAAGGCGGCAGCGCATCGAGCGGGCGGCTCCAGAGCAGCGAGTCGATGCGCTCATTGAGGGATTCGGTCGTCTTCATGGATGGATTCGAGACATCATGCCGCGCTGATGGAGTCAAGCGCTTCTCGTGCCAGAGTATACCGGGTCGTCTGCCATCTCAAAGCAGGGCGCGTGCCGAGCGGAGCGGGAGACGAACGGAGCGAGGATCGGGCCCATGGCCCCAAAGGAGTCGGAGCCTCCAGACCTCAGAGGAGTCGGGGCCTCCAGACCCCAAAGGAGTCGGAGCCTCCAGACCTCAGAGGAGTCGGGGCCTCCAGGCCCCGAGTGAGGATCTTCGCGGGCCCGCGGGTAAGTACAACGCCCCCATGAGCACCGTGCCTCGGGGTGCGTGTCCTGCATCTCCTTCCTCGGGGCGAGGACGCCCGGGCTCCTTTGGGCGAACGATGCCCTGCCCAGATTGTCTTTGCTCAATGGTCTGATTCAGTACGCTCGCGCACTGATCCTCGATAGGCTAGAGCGGATGCAGACGGCGATGGGACTGCTCGTCGCCTCGGACCAAGGTCGCGCTGGGTGAGCCGGTATCGGCCATGACGCGGTTGCGACCGGCCTCCTTGGCGCCATACATGGCGGTATCGGCACGCCTTAGGGCATCTTCCTCGTCCGCGTCGCCATCGAGCAGCGCCAGTCCGATGCTCACCGTGCACCGATGATCGATGGCGGTCGTGCCATCCACGCCGGTGAGTCGGTAGGGTTCGGCCAGCCGGTTGAGGATCTGGAGCGCGATGTGCTCGGCATCCTCGATGGCCCGCGCCCGATCCTCATCCAACTCGTCGAGCAGAACGATGAATTCATCGCCTCCAAAACGGGCAATCGTGTCCGTTTCGCGCACGCACGCGGTGAGCCGCCGCGCCACCTCGACCAGCAGGAGATCGCCGACCGCATGGCCATGGGTGTCGTTGAGCGGCTTGAAGTTGTCGAGGTCGAGGAACATGAGCGCGCCATGACCGCCATGGCGCCGCCGCGTGGCCAGGACGCGACCGAGACGATCCTGTAGTAGACGCCGATTGGGCACCTGGGTGAGCGGATCGTAGAAGGCGAGCTGACGGATCTCCTCTTCCAGACGCCGTCGCTCGCTGATGTCATTGGCCAGCGACACGACCTCGTGCGGCGCGCCCGGTCGCTCGGGCAGCCAGGCATTGAACCACTCGCAGGTGATCAGACGGCCGTCCCGAGTCAGGTTGTCATTGACGGTATGTGGCAAGATGTTCTCATGCAACAGTTGCGCAAAGGTTGGTGTGAGCTGCTTGCGCGCGGTCTCCGGTAGCAGGAAATCGACGAAGCTCCGGCCGAGCACCTCCTCGCGTCGCCAGCCGAACAGCACCTCGGCCTGGCGGTTCCAGTCGGTCACGATGAAGCCATCGCGCCAGACGACACCCGCCGAGGCCGTGGTCTGGAAGATGATGCGGTGTCGCTCCTCGCTGCGTGACTTCTCCTCCAGGGCCAAGGCGAGACGGCGATTGACGCGCGAGATATGGAGTGCAATGGCACTCGAGACGGCCAAGAGTGCCAACACGATGTAGAGTCGGGTCAGGTCAGTGGGTCTGTCCAGATCATAGAGAAAGCCATCGAGCGAAAGGTCGAGCGGGAGCAGGCCCACGTTCGCGTAGGTGTCGGCGATGTGGCGCCAGCGGCCCCGGCTCATGTAGCCGACGTCCACGAGGTCCGCGCGCAGCAGCGACGCCATGCGCTCGGCCTCGAATACGAGGAATTCCCGTGAATGCGCACTGGAATACTGGGCGAGGATGAGATCGATGATCTCCTCGGTATGGTCCATCGCGTATTGCCAGCCGCGCAGACTGGCCTCGCGAAAGGCCCGCACCCGTTCGGGATGCGCCTTCAGCTCCTGCTCGGTGGTGAAGAGGTTGTCGCCAAAGAAATCGATGCCGCCGGAGCGTGGCGTATAGGTGTTGTACTTGATCCCGGCACGGTCCAGAAAATAGGGCTCATAGGTGACGTAGGCGCTCATGGCGTCCACTCGCCCTTCGATCAGATCTTGGTGGTCGTGACTGTGGGGCAATTGGACAAACTGATCGGGCGTGATGCCTTCCTGCTTCAGATAGGCGATCAGCTCATCGGACTGCGGCTCGATCATCACCCGCTTGCCGACGATGTCGTGGATGCTCGCAATCCCCTCGGGGGTATCCCCCGGACGGACCACTAGCACCAGCGGCGAGTGCTGGAAGATCACCGCCAGGACCACGACTGGCTGACCGGCCTGGCGGGCCAGGAGCAAACTGCTGGTCCCGACACCATACTGGGCCTGGCCGGACAACACGGATTCCAGCGGGTCGATGCCTGGACTCGCCTCCAGCAGACGCACATCCAGACCGGCCTCGCGGTAGTAGCCTTGCGACAGTGCCGCGTAATAGCCGGCGAACTGGAAGGCATGGGTCCATTTGAGCTGGAGCGTGACGATCTCCATGGCCCAGGCCGGCCGGCCCGCGCAGACCAGCGCGCAGACGAGCGCGCCGAGCAGCGCACAGGCGCGTGCATGGCCGCGAGTCAGGACCGGGCGATGGGCGCCGACGCGATCTGCGCGTGGGAGTGGTCGTCGCAGAAAGATGGTCCGTCTGTCGGCGGGTGGGTCCGGCGCGCACCATGCTTTCTTGCGGGTATCGATCATGTCAATTATACAACTTAATGAAACTGAAACTTTTTTTCACTGTTTCGAGTAAAGGAGCTGACGGCTGTTGGGGTTGAGTCCTGTTTCGGCTGAGGGGTGGATCAGATGCGGGAGAATCCCGGGTAACGCGACTGGAAGCGCGCCTTTCCCACAGCCAGAAAGCTGTCGAAATCCCATTCGCCAGGCAGCAGGATCGAGGCATGCTCGGGCTTGATCACATAGGTATCCGCGCTGACCCGGTGACCATCGGGGAGGATCACTTCGATGGTTGCGCGTTGATATTGCTCGCCCTCGAAGGCGTCGAGCCGCCTGAGCGCCAGGGTGTCGAGGTTTCGGTAAAGCACGCCCTGCACGCGAGCGCCGGCGACCGGCTTGATCCCGGGGTAGTCTTGGTCACGCACCGCGTGACGCGAGTAACCGAGGAGTGTTGCCGGCTCGCCTCCGAGTGCGCGGCCGCTGACCGCCGACATGATCTCGGGGCACATCAGCGTGCCGTAGGTAAAGCAGTGTACGGACATCTGTAAACCTCGACCTGGTCAGCGGACGACCGGGATGTGCGCACCGGCCTCGTTGCGCGCCGCTCCAGTGAATCCGGTTTATCTTGGACTGGATGCCAATCATAAAGGCAAAAGGGGTCTTGCTCAGTCCCTGACGCTCAGGGATCCCTTTGGACGCTGGCGTCGGCGCGGTGCTTGGGACTGGCGCCATTCTGCCTGCTCGGGCTCGGGCTCGGGCTCTGGCAAGGGCAGGATGGGCATTGCACGCCTGACCCGACCTCGATCCCAACTCCGAGCCCCGCACAGCGAAGACACCATCGATCAAGTTCTGCTCGAGTCCCCGGAGAACGGGTGATTCCATTGGACTCTGTCCGGCCGTCTCGAACGACGGTGGCGGGCGTTGCCATTCTCCAAGCGCTGAGCGGGGTTCGGCGGGATGCGGCTCCTGAGACTGCAACCTCGTCACGGGGTTCGGCGGGATGCGCTGTGCTTCCCGCCTGACGACGCGACGCCGTCGCGACGCTCGAGCTCCAGGGGCGGGTGCGTTGCTGCTCGCCCAGCCTCAGCAGCGCACCCGCAGACCCCAGGCATTGAGCTTGCCGAGGTCGCGCCCGGCATGGTCGGAGACGCTGAGGGTCCAGCTCCCCAGTCCGGACTCGCCGATGAAGGCCGCTAAGGCCGGGGTGGCGGCAGTGTCATAGCGCTCGATCAGGTTGTCCCGGCTGCCCCCGCTGCGCTGGTGGATGACCGCGGTCGTGCCCGATGGGCTGGTCAGCGTCACCCTCAGGTCGCCGATCCAGGTATGGGTGATGTCCACCGAGACCTCCAACTCCTTGATGACTCCCGAGCGCGTCGTCACCAGACTGTCCGAGATCCCCCGCGGGTCGTTGTCCGGGATGCCGATGCCCGGGGTCGCGGCCAGCTCTTCCCAGCCGCTGGCCTCCGGCAGTATCTCCAGGCTCCAGCCGCGCAGCGTCCCCAGGTCGCGTTGCGCCAGATCGGCGATCGTCAGCCGCCACGCACCGGCGATCGGCTTGCCGGCCAGGCTTGCCAGACCGGCTGTGCTGTGCACGTCATAGCGCTTGCGCAGATCGTCCGCGCTGGCGCCCTGCCGACTGTGGAGGATCACCCGGGTCGCGTCGGGTGCGATCAGCGTGACCACCAGGTCGCCGATGTAGGTGTGACGGATATCCAGGGTCACCGCGACGCTGATCAGGTTGCCGGGATGGGTCAGTGTGATCGCGTCCGCGACACCGCCCGGATCATTGTCCGGGATCGCGAGCTCGGGGTGACTCTCGGCGCGGATCGGCGTGGGCGCGTTGACGTCCTCATCGTGGGTGCCGAGTGGGCCGATGATCGTCATCGCGAATGGCTGGGTAGGCCGGGGGACGTTCGAGGCGACCACCTCGATGCGCCAGGTGCCGGGCTGGGGCACCGGGATCTGGACCAGCTCCATATTGTTGGTGGAGTCCATGGTCAGCGCTCCATCGCCACCGCCGTTGCCGACGTGGCGACGCCCATCCGGTCCGATCAGGAGCAGGTTCAGGTTGTTCACCAGACGCTCGCCGGGGTAGTCGCTGTAGACCATGACCACCCGCAGTGGCACATCCGAGCTCGTGACCTCCAGCTCTCGTGACCAGACCTCGCCGGTGGCGAGCCCAGTGGTCAGATCCAGATACAGGGCCCGTGCCGGTGCGGGGGGCGCCAGGCTGGCGTCCAGATCGACCCGCCCGAAGCCCTGCTCGTCATCGAGCTGGGTGCCAGCGGCCGCGATCCCAGGCAGCCGCCGTGCCCCGGCGATCAGCACCGCCTTGATCAAGGCCGCCGAGGGGCTGGCGATGTCTTGGTCCCGGCGCAAGAATTGGCGCACCAATGCCGCTGCGCCCGCGGCCAGGGGCGTGGCCATGCTGGTCCCGCCCATGTGGAAGTACTTGCGCGAAGACGCCAAGGCCGCCCAAGCGTTGTTGTTGGGTGCGATCATGCTCGAGCGGGTGGAGAGTACGAAGGTACCGGGCGCCACCAAATCTGGACGGACGCGTCCGTCCTTGGTCGGGCCGCGACTGCTGAAGGCCACCACCTGATCGGGATCGTCCGCCATCGGATCGGTGTGGTAGGGGGCCACCGGATAGTCGCTGGACCACCAGTCACCGTAACGCTCCGAGTTGAAGCGAGGACGCTCGTTCTCGCAGGCACCGATACAGATGCAATTCTTGGCGGTGGCCGGCGAGGTCACGCTCATCGGATTGATCCGGCCGTCGCCATCCTGATCGGTCCCGTCATTGCCGGCGGCCACCAGCACGCAGAAGTCGGGGTGCTCCCAGACGAAGCGGTCGAGCTGCGCGCATTGATCGTCATATTCACCCGGATCGCCGCCACCCCAGGAATTGGAGTGGATGCGGACCTCATGGTCATAGGCATCGCCGAACAGTGTCCCCAGGTCGTCCGGGATCCCGGCGAGCAGGAAGCGTCCGATCTCTTGGTAGTAGGCGGGGTTCTTCCATTTCATCTCCTGCTCGACCGCTTGGAAGACCAGCCGTGCCTGATGGGCCAGCCCCCGGATCGGCCCCTCGAGTCCGCTCAGTCCCAGGCTCTCGGTCCCGTCCCCGAGCACCGAGCCGGCCACGTGGGTGCCATGGCCGGAGTCGAGGTCGGCCGGGCCGTCGTCGCCGCCGGGGTTGTCGATGTAGGGTCTGAACGAGTCCCCGATCGGATAGCTCCGCACCCAGGCCAACCGGCCACGGAAATCCGCATGCAGGGTGGCCGGGTCGCCGGTGTCGATGCCGGTGTCGCAGACGCCGATGGTTTCACCGGCGCCGTCGAGTCCCAACCCGTTGGCGCTGAGCGTGCGGGTCGCGCCCATCAGGCGCGGCGCGATATCGTTGCTGGTGCGCTTGAGACGTTGCTCGCGGATCATGCGCACCCCGTGCACGGCGGAGAGTGCGCGGATGGCCTTGAGTCGGCCCTTGGCCGCCGGCGCCTCAACGATCATGATGCGTGTATTCGGATCGACCTGGAGGATCTGGAAGCCGAGCTCGCCGATCGCTTCTCGGGCCTGCTCGAGTGTGTCTGGATCGAAGAATGAGACCGAATAGAGCCCCGGCAGCACTCGGGTGCGTGGCAGCTCGGCACCGACCTCGTCCGCCGTGCGCTCCGCACCGGCGAGAGCGGAGGGAGCGATCCGGTCGCGGTGGCTGAGGTGGCCGGTCCAGCGCACGAATGGCAGTGCCGCGATCCGGGCGATGCCCTGCTCATCGGCCTTGACCAGATAACTGAAAGCCGCTTGGGGCTCGCGCAGACCACCGCCCACGGCCTCGACGTCGGTCAGCCATTCCGGCTTGATCGGGCCGATGAACTGGACCAGGTAATGGTGCTCGCCTGGGGTCAGCTGACGCTCGCCCTTGTAGTCCGGGTGGGTGCGGGTCCGTCCGCTGGCCTCGACCCGGGGCAGGTCGGTATCGATCCGGCGCTCACCGATCGGGATCTGGAATTGGTCGGTGATATCCTCCAGCGGGTAGCGGCTGCCCAGCGCCTGTGCGGCCTGCTCGGGCAGGCGGGTCAGCACGAAGCCGGCATAGCGCTCCAGCACCGGGATCTGTGCGGCAAGGCGATCCTGCTCGGGACCCGAGCAGAAGACTTTCAAGGTGCGCTCCATGAGTGTTCTCCTCTCGAGCGGATCTGGGTGTGATGCGCGAGGCTGGAGCTCAAGGCCAGCCGGCGTTGGTCTGCCAACGGGTACCGGTGATCGGGTCGCGGGTGAATGGTGCCCGCCTCATCAACTCTAGCAGCAATCGCGGCATTTGCGCGTTGCATGAGGGTGGCGCGCGATCATCTTGCGGGACAAGAGGTTGCAGGATGTGTGGGTGATTGAATGGGGCTTGACAGCATGGGTGGATTCAAGGCGCAACCCGTCGAGACATCGACGACGACCAAGCTGGCTCGGCTGTCCTTTCTGTTGGCGCTGCTGGTGACAACAATGGCTGTGCTGGAGCGGGTCGTCGCCGTGATGATGCCGTCTCACAATGGATCGGCAGGCTGGGTCGCGTGCGTCCTGTTGCTTGGCTATCTGGTCTATCTCGGCGCGGGCTACCGTCTTGACCTTGGTGGGTCTCAGCGGAATACCAACCTGTCCTGGACCCTGCTCTGGCGATCCTTGTTCATCCTGTTGATCCTGGCATTCATCCTTGTCTATCCTCGGGCGGATTCAGGGGCCTTGGGATTTCATAGTGATCGCGACGAGGCGATCGACATCGGGGTCGACGCGATCCGTTCCGGGCTGTTCCCGTATGACTGTTTCGCGCAGTCTGGAGTGCACTCGGGTTGCCCGGCGGAGGGTAATCCGATCGGTCCCATGCCTGGTGCCTTCATGATTGCCATGCCAGTCATCCTGGTGCTTGGATCAGCGGCTTGGCTGTCATTGATCAGCCTTGGCATTGCCTATCGTGGGCTCGAGTGGTATTGGGGAAGCCGTGAGGATGCGGCAAGGTTCATGGTTTGGCTACTGGTGCTGGCACCTGTGATGAGCGCCGAGATCATCACTGGTGGTGATCATTTGGCCAATGCGGTCTGGGTCTCCTTGCCATTGCTCTTGCTCATCCAAGATCCGGGTCGACGCAATGCCTGGCTGCTTGCGCTGGTCTTGGGCGTGGCCTTGTCCTGGCGCGGTCTGTTTTGGTTGACCCTAGTGCCCGTGTCGTGCCATTTCATCGGTCGCCACCGATGGCGTGAATTGCTCGGAGTCGGCTCTTGGGTGGCGTTGGGGTTTGTCTTGGTCACGCTGCCATTCCTGCTCTGGGATCTCGATGGGTTCACCCCCTTGGCGATCCAACAAAGATATCAGCTCTACGAGCACATCCTTCCCTATGCGAGCATCCTCATCCCAGGATGCTTGTTCATGGTCGGTTCCTATCTCGGATGGCGAGCGCGAGACACTCAGCAACTGGCCTTGGTCTGTGGTTGGATGTTGCTCCTGCCCATACTGATCGCCATCTTGTTCCATTCATATGAGTCTGGCCGTTTCACCACGATATTCTACGGTTGGTATGCATTGATGAGTGTGCTCCTGCTGGGTGTCGCGGCGACTGGGCCATCCCCAAGGTCATCGATCCCGCCCAAGATCTGCCCTTAGAGCAGATCCGCGCGCGCTTGCGCCAGATCATGCTGGCGCGTGCTCGCCGTGCGGCCCCACCTGAGTGGTTGGACAAGCTGCGGCGTCCGCATGGGCAGGATCAAGCCAGACCCCTGATTCCGGCCCCCCGACGCGCAGAGTCACGCGATGGCCGCGTCGAGACTCGACGGCGCGGTCGGCCAATCCCTTCGGCACCTGTTGGCCGGATTCGGGATCTCGTAGAATGGTGGGCCGACAAGTAGACACAGGTATGGATCGTGTGGATCAAGATCCTCGGCAGAGTCCTGAGATCCTCATCTATCAGGGGTTGAGTCATCGGGTCATGCGCACGGTCGATCCCGTGCATGGTCCGCTCATCGTCAAGCAGGCATGGGGCAATGCCGATGCCGGCCGGGGGGCGCTGGATCACGAAATCGACATCCTGCAACGTCTGCTGACGATCCCCGGTTTGCCGCGGCTGGTGCGCTTCGATGGCGACGGGCTGGCCGTCGCTGATTTCGGTGGCGTCACCTTGGAGCAGTCCGGTCGACTTGGCCGGGTCGATCTGAAGACCTTTCTCGGCATCGCCGAGGCGCTGGCTGAGCAGCTCGCGGCGCTGCACGGGCGCGGCATCATCCACAAAGACATCAACCCAACCAATCTCTTGATCCGGCCGGACGATTGGCAGGTCCAGATCATCGACTTCGATCTGGCCACCACCTTTGCCGATGAGCACCCCGAATTCACCCATCCCGATCGCGTGCTCGGCACCCCCGCCTATCTCTCCCCCGAGCAGACCGGGCGGATGAATCGGCCGGTCGACTATCGCACCGATCTCTATTCGCTGGGCGCCACACTCTATGCGCTGGCGACCGGGACCCCGCCATTCGATGAGTCCGATCCGCTGGCGCTGATGCATGCCCATCTGGCCCGCCCACCGCAGCCACCGCAGGAGCGCGCGCCCTGGCTGCATCCGCGCGTCGCCGAGGTGATCCTCGAGCTGCTCGCCAAGGAGCCGGACGAGCGTTATCAGAGCGCGGCGGGGCTGGCGCATGATCTGGGTCAGCTGCGTCTCGCGCTGGCCGAGGGTCGGCCACTGGCACTCATCCAGCTGAAAACCCGCGATTTACCGCTCGCGCCACGCCCTCCGCACCGACTCTACGGGCGTGACCGCGAGCTTGAGACCCTGCTGGCGACCTTCGATGAGGTGACCAAAGGCGGCGTGCGTGGGCTCTTCGTCGCCGGTTATTCCGGCGTCGGCAAGACCTCACTGATTCAAGAGATCCATCGCTCGGTCAGCGTACGGCGGGGTCTGATGATCCATGGCAAGTTCGAGCAGTTTCAGCCCGATCGCCCTTTCCTTGCTCCGGCGCGGAGTCTGGCTCAGCTCTGCCAGCTCTTGCTGGCTGATCCCTGGACAGGGGTCGACCAGTGGCGTGAGCGGATCCTGGCCGGCCTCGGATCGGATGCCGCCGCGCTGCTCGCGGTCGTCCCCGAGCTCGCGATGCTTCTGGGTCCACTCCCCCCCGTACCCGAGCTGGAGCCCATCGCGGACCAGTTGCGCCTGCGCGCACTCTTGGTCGCGCTCATACGCGTGGTTGCCGGGCCCGATCATCCACTGGTGGTCTTTCTCGATGACCTGCAATGGGCCGATGCGCCGTCCTTGCAGTTCATCACTGACGTGCTGGGGGACGCTGAGCTCAGCGGACTGCTATTGATCGGGGCCTATCGCGACCAGGAGGTTGAGGCCGAACATCCGCTGCTGCGCCTCCTGCGTCAGCCGACCGCCAGTGGCGAGCCGCCGCTTGCCCTGACCCTCGCCAGCCTGACTGGAGCTGACCTCGACACCCTGCTCGCCGAGATGCTGAGGATCTCTCCGGACGAGGCGCAACCGCTGGCGAGCAGCGTCTTTGCCAAGACCAACGGCAATCCATTCTTCACCATCGAGCTGATCCACCGCCTCCACGACGATGGCGTACTCTGGCCGGATCCGCGTCAGGGTCGCTGGTGCTGGGATGCCGAGGCGATCGCCGCCTACCCGGTCAGCGCCAACGTCGTCGATTTCCTCGCCGAGCGCCTGGCCGAATGGGCCGAGCCGGTGGCCGATCTGCTGGTCGCGGCCGCCGGCTTGGGCCATGCCTGGACATTGGGTCGACTCGCCTTGGCGACCGGCAGGACGGCGGCGGATCTCGCGCGCGAGCTGACCAAGGCACTGGAGCAGGGCGTCCTGGAGACCACCCATGCCGTCCGCTTCGATCGAGCCGATCCCGAGGTTTCGGTGCGCTTCGCGCATGACAGGATGCAGCAGGCGGCCTACCGATTGCGCGCTCGCGAGCAGCGCCAGCAGATCCATCTGGCCATGGCGAGGCGTTTGGCGCTGGCCGGCGAGGCGCCGGACCATCGCTTCAGCGCCGCCGAGCACTATGCGGCAGCGGCACCCTTGATCCTCGAGCCGGTCGAGAGCGAGCGTGTCCGAGAGCTCTGCTGCGATGCCGCCCGGCAGGCCCGTCTGGCTGGATCCTATGCCGCGGCCGAGCATTTTCTGCGCCTGGCCATCGACCAACTGACGAGTCCGGACACGCCCGCTGACCAGGCCTGGGAGCAACAGCCCGCCGCGGCCTTGAGCCTCCATGTCGAGCTCCATCGGGTGCTCTACTGTCTGTCGCGTCATGCCGAGTCAGACGAGGTCTACGCGCGCTTGGCGGCGCATGCCCGAGAGCCCGTGCAGCTCGTGGAATCCGCCGGTATCCAGATTGCCAGTCTGTCGAATCGGACCCGCTATGCCGACGCGGTCCGCCTCGCCGGCACCATGCTGGATGGACTGGGGGTCGGCTTGCCGCAAGCGGATCTGACGACCCATCTGGAGCAGGAGATCGAGGCCTTCTACCGTCATGCCGCGGATGGCGCACTGGAGCGCCTGCCCGAGAGCGCGCCCATGACGGATGAGCGACTCCTGGGTGCCGCCGCCTTGATGAATCGTGTCATTCCGGCGGCCTTTTTCGATCAGCCGATGCTGGCCCTGTGGGTGGCCTTGCGGGCCCTGCGGCTGGCCATCGAGCAGGGCTTCTGCGCCGCCATCCTGTATCCAGCCAGCTCGGTCATCGTCGGCACCGCCGCATTCCGCAACGACTATGCGACCGGCTACCAGGCCGCCCGCATGGCCTTGGCCGCCGGAGAGGCGCGCGCGCCGGGGATCGAGACCACGCGCGCCCGTCAGCAATTCGGCCTGCTCAACAGCCACTGGTTCAATCCACTGAACGAGGATATCGACCATGCTCGCGCCGCCTTCGATGGCTGTCTGCGCGGCGGCGATCTGGAGCTGGGCTGCTATACCTTTTTCACGACCCAGCCCGCGCTGCTCGATACCTGCGCCCAGCTCGAGACGATGCGGGCGGAGACCGATGCGGCACTGGGTTTCGCGGCCAAGACAGGCAATCGGCACGCCGAGCAATCCTTCCTCAGCTTCAGGCAGCTGCTGCGCGCACTGGCCGGACAGACCAGTCGACCGGGCTGTTTCGATGACGCCGAATTCACTGAGACGGCACACCAAGCCGACATCGCGCGCAATGCCATGGCGCAAGCCTATTTCCACATCTACCGGGCCTTGGCCGCCGCGCTCTTCGACGAGGAGGCGAGTCTGATCCGGCATGCCGAGGCAGGGATGGCGCTCACCCCACACATTGCCTGCTTTTATCCCTCCGCGCTGGCCCACCTGCTGCGCGCGCTGGCACTCATCGGCCAGATCCGCGCGGCCGCGGGCGCGACCGAGGCCGCCCGACTCTTGGAGACCTTGAGCCTGCATCAGACCTGGCTGGCGGAGCGCGCCGCCGCGGCGCCGGTCAATTTCGCGCATCTCCATGACCTGGTCGAGGCCGAACGGCTGGATCTGATCGAGCAGCCTTGGGCGGCCTTGCAGACCTTCGAGCAGGCCATGCGCCGGGCGCGTGCTCACCAGCGTCCCTGGCACGAGGCATTGATCACCGAGCGCGCGGGTCGCTTTCACCAGCGTCACGGTCAAGACCATGCGGGGCGGGCGCTGCTGGCGCGGGCCCATACCCTCTATCTGAGATGGGGTGCGCACGGCAAGACACAGGCGATGCGCGAGGGGCTCGCTGTCCTGGATACCGTGCGGGTCTCGTCACTCGGCGACCAGCGTGCCGACGCGCTCGATCACGAGGCGCTGCTGCGGGCCTCGCGTGCCTTGACGGCGGAGACCTCGATGGAGCGTCTGGCCGAGCGGGTCATGGCCCTGGTCGGACAACTGACCGGGGCGACCGATGCCTGGTTGCTGATCGAGAAGGAGACCGGAGCCTGGCGCTTGGCGGGCGGATTGCGCGGCCAAGACCGGCTGGAGCCGATGAGCCTGGCGGCGGCCACCGAGCGCGGGATCATCTCGAGCGGGGTCTTTCAGCTCGGGCTCAATACCCGTCTGCCGATCATCTCGGATGATGCCGTCATCGACAGTCGGTTCAGGGACGATCCGCATTTCGCGGGTTTGGCGCGCTGCGCCCTGATGGCCTTGCCGATCCTGCTGCAAGGGCGGGTCACGGCCTTCCTGGCGTTGGAGAATCGGCTGTTGCGAGCCGCCTTCACCGCCGAGCGGATCGACATCCTGTCGATGCTCTGTGGACCCATGGCGGTCTCCATCGAGAACCTGCGGCTGCGCCAATCCATCGTGCAGAATGAGTCCAGGGCCTTGCAGCTCGCCACCATCGATCGGCTGACCGGGATCGCCAACCGGGCCGGTTTCGAGCAGCGGGTGCGCGAGCTGGCGCAAGCCTGCGAGCGCCAGGAACTGGACGGTTTCGCGCTCATGATCCTGGACTGTGATGAATTCAAGCGGATCAATCACGGATTCGGAATGCCGGCAGGCGACAGCGTCCTCAAGACGATCGCGCATCGGCTGACGGCCATCGTGCCGGAAGACGCGCTGGTCGCGCGACTCGAGGCCGATCGGTTCGCCCTGGCCGTGCCCAATCTCGAGCCGGTTGACGATGCCCGACTGTTGGCGCAACGACTCCTGGTCGCCCTGCGCCAGCCGTATCCGATCGGCGGCACCGGGCTGAGGTTGCATGCCAGTCTGGGCATGGCCTTTTTCCCGCGCGACGCCGATGGCGAGATCTCGGCCTTGCTCTTGAACGCTGACCTGGCGCTCGTGCAGGCCAAGGCCGAGGGTGGCAACGAGATCCGTGTCTTCGACCGGGCACTGGCCGCCGCGGCCGAGCAACGTCGGCGGTTGGAGAATGATCTGCGCCTGGCGCTGCCCCAACAGGAGCTGGTCCTCTTCTACCAACCGATCATCGATCTGCGGGAAAACCGCTTGGCGGGCGCCGAGGCACTGCTGCGCTGGCGGCATCCCGAGCATGGCATGGTCAGGCCCGACAGCTTCATCCCGCTGGCCGAAGACATCGGATTGATCAACGAGATCGGTCACTGGATCCTGGAAACCGTCGGCCGGCAGATCGTCGCCTGTCGGACCTGGGGGCAAGACCTCTATTTTTCGTTGAATGTCTCGGGCCGTCAGATCCCCGATGGTCTACCCCCGGCGCTGCTGCGCGAGACGGCGCGTCGGCTGGGTTTTCCACCAAGATCATTGGCGCTGGAGATCACTGAAAGCGTGTTCCTGGGAGACACCGACCGCGCCAAGACCTGGTTGGCCGCTGTCCGCGCTGAGGGGTTTCTGGTCTATCTCGACGATTTCGGCACCGGCTATTCATCCCTGTCCTATCTGAAACACTTCCCGGTGGATTGCATGAAGATCGACCAGGGCTTCGTGCGCGACATGACCGAGGATGGCAATGATCGCGCATTGGTCGAGGCGATGCTGGCCATCGGGAAGAGTCTCGACATCGAGGTCGTGGCCGAAGGGGTCGAGACCGCCGAGCAGCTGCGGCTCTTGCGACGGATGGGTTTTCGCTACGCCCAAGGATACTATTTCGCGAGGCCAGAGCCGATCGAGGTGTTCGCCGGAACCTGCGCGCGCATCGCCGAGCTGCTTCGATGAGGCGCTCGCTGCACTGGATCATGGATTGTCCAGCGCGGATCGGATCCCCCGACCATGATGACGCGCTCAACTTTATGGCCGATGACGATCCCGGACCTCGAAAATCGGACAATCGTTCAAGCGGGTTGCCCAACCGAAAGGTCGTCATCACTCGGATCAGCCACCCCATCGTCCTCAAGGGCCAGCCACTGGCGGCCCATGAAATGAGCGATCAAGACATCCACTGGACCCGGATCGTCGAGCTGGAGTTGGTGCCGCACCCGGACCAGCCCCGTCCTGAAATTACGGAGATGGACTACGGCATGGTTCGTGGGTCACTGCGGATGAAGCTGCGTGCTGCCACCGCCGGATACATCTTGCGGCAGTGGAGTGTGGACTGCTCTCCGGACCACAGTCTTCGCGGTTACGAATTCAGGCTCTGGCTGAAAGATCACCTGGCGCTGTACGGCGTCAAGAACGCTGTGTTGGCGCCGGGCTACCGCTCGCCCGACCAAAACAAGGGAGAGCAATAACGTGGCCTACGACCCAAAACGCGCGCTGGAACTGCTCCGGATCGGCTCCGGACGCGCCGATGCCACTTTCCGCGACGGCCAAGAAGATGCCATTCGTCACATCGTCGAAGGCAAAGGCCGCTTGCTGGTCGTGCAGAAGACCGGGTGGGGTAAGAGCTTTGTCTACTTCATCGCGACCAAGTTGCTGCGGGAAGCCGGAGCCGGCCCTGCGTTGTTGATCTCGCCGCTGCTGGCGCTGATGCGAAACCAGATCGCAGCGGCAGAGCGGATGGGGGTTCGCGCAGCCACCATCAACTCCGACAATATGGACGACTGGACGGCAGTCGAGGGCAAACTGGCCAAGGGGGAGATCGACATTCTCTTGATCTCGCCGGAGCGCCTGGCGAACGAGCGCTTCCGCACGCAGGTTCTGGCCGGCATCGCCGCACAGATCTCGATGCTGGTCATCGACGAAGCGCACTGCATTTCCGACTGGGGCCACGACTTCCGTCCTCACTACCGCCTGCTGGAGCGGATCGTCAAGACGCTGCCGCCAAACCTGCGCTTGCTCGCCACCACGGCAACAGCGAATAACCGCGTGATGGAGGACCTTGCTGCCGTGCTGGGCCCGAAACTGGATGTCTCGCGTGGCGACTTGAATCGGACTTCGCTTTCGCTGCAAACGATCCGCTTACCCAGCCAGGCCGAGCGCCTTGCCTGGCTGGCAGAACAACTGGCCACGCTGCAGGGCCACGGCATCATCTACACGCTGACGGTTCGTGATGCCAATCAAGTTGCGCAATGGCTGAAGACCCAAGGCTTCAACGTGGAAGCCTACACAGGTGAAACCGGCGATCGCCGAGAACAGCTTGAACAGGCGCTGCTCAACAACCAAGTCAAAGCGCTGGTTGCCACAACGGCACTTGGCATGGGTTACGACAAGCCGGATTTGGCGTTTGTCATCCACTACCAAATGCCGGGATCGGTCGTCGCCTACTACCAGCAAGTTGGTCGCGCGGGACGCGCACTGGACTCCGCGTATGGAGTACTCCTCAGTGGTCAGGAAGAGTCTGACATCACTGACTGGTTTATCCGGAGTGCCTTCCCGACCCGACAAGAAGTTGCCGACGTCCTGGGAGCGCTTGAAGACGAGCCCAATGGGCTGTCTGTCCCCGAGCTGCTGAGCCGAGTCAATCTGAGCAAAGGACGTGTCGACAAGACGATTGCACTGCTTTCCCTCGAAGCGCCGGCGCCCATCGCCAAGCAAGGCAGCAAGTGGCAGCTCACGGCGGCAACGCTGAGTGAAGCGTTCTGGGATCGAGCGGAACGCCTCACCGCGCTACGGCGAGACGAGCACCAGCAGATGCAGGACTACGTCAGCCTGCTGTTTGGTGAGCACATGGGCTTTTTGATTAGTGCGCTCGACGGCGATCCAAGTGTTGTCACAGAGCCTGCCTTACCGCCATTGCCTGCAACCGTGGATACCGAACTGGTCAAAGCCGCCGTCGAATTTCTTCGTCGAACCAGATTGCCCATCGAGCCCCGGAAAAAATGGCCCGATGGTGGAATGCCCCGGTACGGCGTCAAGGGATTCATCGCCCCTGCCCACCAGGCCGAATCCGGCAATGCGCTCTGCGTCTGGGGCGATGCCGGTTGGGGCGGCCTGGTTAGGCAGGGCAAATACCACGACGGCCACTTTTCCGATGATCTCGTTGCTGCGTGCGTGAAGATGATTCAGGAGTGGAATCCGCAGCCGAGCCCGACCTGGGTGACCTGCGTTCCTTCGCTTCGGCATCCCGAATTGGTGCCGAATTTCGCGCAACGCTTGGCTGCTGCGCTGGGTCTGCCGTTTCATATGGTCATCGCAAAAACAGACGCAAGGCCCGAACAAAAAACGATGGCAAACAGTACGCAACAGGCGCGCAACATTGATGGCTCGCTCGCACTCAACGGTCAGCCCATTCCTCCCGGACCAGTCCTCTTGGTGGATGACATGGTCGATTCGCGCTGGACGCTGACGGTGTCTGCATGGCTGCTGCGCAAAAGCGGCAGTGGCGCGGTTTGGCCGATGGCCCTCTCACAAACGGGGCACGACGAATGACGCCAGTCCTCTCTCCCAACACCCAGGCGATCCTGCTGCTGACGGCGCCGCTCATTGCCGGACGTGGCACTGCGTCATCGGATCTGCTCTCGCCTGGTGAATACAAACGTCTCGCCCGCCACTTGCGCGAGATCCAGCGTCAGCCTGCTGATCTCGTGTCCCCGGACGCAGCTGAGATCCTACGCGCGTGCCAACCGGTGATTGACGAGAGCCGGCTGGAGAAACTGTTGGGGCGCGGATTCCTGCTGAGCCAAGTGATCGAGCGCTGGCAAGCGCGCGCCATTTGGGTGGTCAGCCGAGCCGATGCCGAGTATCCCAGGCGATTGAAAGCCCGGCTGCGCGAAGACGCTCCTGCGGTCATTTATGGCTGTGGCGATATGAGTCTGCTGGAGTCCGGTGGACTTGCCGTCGTCGGCTCGCGTCACGTGGACGACTCCCTGATCGAATACACGATGGCAATTGGCCGACTCGCCGCTCGAGCAGGGAGAACGCTTGTCTCGGGCGGCGCCAGAGGTATCGATCAGGCCGCCATGCGTGGTGCCTTGGAGGGTGGAGGCAAAGTCTGTGGCGTTCTGGCGGACAGTCTGGAAAAGACCACCATGAACCGCGAGCACCGAAACCTATTGCTCGATGGCCAATTGGTGCTGATTTCACCCTACGACCCGAGCGCCGGGTTCAACGTCGGCAATGCCATGCAGCGCAACAAGCTGATTTATGCATTGGCAGACACCTCACTGGTGGTCAGTTCCGACCTCAACAAGGGCGGCACTTGGGCGGGTGCTGTCGAGCAGCTCGACAAACTCAAATTTGTCCCGGTCTTCATTCGATCGACGGGCGAGTCTTCCGCAGGATTGGATGGTTTGCGCAAGAAAGGCGCACTTCCCTGGCCGAACCCGCAAGACGTGGATTCGTTCGAGGACGTGTTCAACGTGGCGATGCCAACGCCGACGGCATCCCCACAGGTTGGTTTTGGGCTGTTTTCGAACGAAGAGCCAACGTCGGCTGATGCCAAGCCAACGGCGCCCGTGCCAGGCGACGCCGCGCCAGTGCCTCAGGCCGGGAGCGAGCCATCGGCACCGGTCGACATTGTTTCCGATGCGCAGCCACCCGCTACGGCATTGGAAGAACTGCCGCCAGTCACGCCAGAGGCGGTGGCGCCGCTAGCCGAGGCCAAGGAACCTGCGCAGCCGGAATCGACCCCTGCCGAAGTGCTCTTCGCTGCCGTGCGCGCAGCGATTCAGCAACTCTTGAGTGCGCCGATGAAGGACGCCGAAGTGGCAGCTGCGCTGGATGTATCCAACGCTCAGGCCAAGGCATGGTTGCAGCGCTTGATCGACGAAGGTGTATTGGAAAAACAGAAGAAGCCTGCGGGCTACGTCGTCAAGCAAAAACGGCTGTTCGAGTAACCGATGAAGACCAAACAAGAAAACAAGCCGCGGTGTGACGGCATCGATACAGAAGGGCCATGCGTTTGAGCGACCAACAAATCACCCTCAGCCAGCTCGAAGGTCACCTCTGGGAATCCGCCAATATTCTGCGCGGCCCGGTAGATGCGGCCGATTTCAAGACCTACATCTTCCCACTGCTGTTCTTCAAGCGTATCTGCGACGTGTGGGACGAGGAGTACCAGGAGATCGTTGATGAGACCGGCGACGAGCAGCTTGCATGGTTTCCCGAGTCGCACCGCTTCCAGATCCCGGAAGACTGCCACTGGAACGACGTTCGCACCAAGGCCAGCAATGTCGGTACCGCACTACAACGCGCGATGCGTGAGATCGAGAAGGCCAACCCCGACACCCTGTACGGCGTGTTCGGCGATGCCCAGTGGTCCAATAAGGAGCGGCTGTCGGATGCCTTGCTCAAGGACCTGATCGAGCACTTCTCCAAGCTGCCGTTCGGCAACAAGAACGTCAACTCGGATCTGCTTGGCGACGCCTACGAATACCTGATCAAGAAGTTCGCCGACGCCACCAACAAGAAGGCTGGCGAGTTCTACACACCACGCAGCGTGGTTCGGCTGATGATCGACATGCTCGATCCCAAAGAAGCCGAGACTATCTACGACCCAGCCTGCGGTACCGGTGGCATGTTGCTGGCAGCCGTGCAGCACGTCAAAGAAATGCACGGCGACGTGAAGCGGCTGTGGGGCAAGCTGTACGGGCAAGAGAAGAACCTCACCACCTCATCCATCGCGCGGATGAACCTGTTCCTTCACGGCATCGAAGACTTCCAGGTGGTGCGTGGCGACACGCTGCGCAATCCGGCCTTCTTCGAGGTCGATCGGCTGGCTACGTTCGACTGCGTCATCGCCAATCCGCCGTTCTCGTTGGAAAAGTGGGGCGAGGATTTGTGGTTGAACGATCCTTTCGGCCGTAACTTTGCCGGTCTGCCGCCCTCGTCCAGCGGTGACTTCGCGTGGGTGCAGCACATGGTCAAGTCGATGGCCGACGTCAGCGGCCGGATGGCCGTAGTGCTGCCCCAGGGCGCCCTGTTCCGCAAGGGGGTGGAAGGCAGCATCCGCCAGAAGCTGCTGGAAATGGATCTGGTCGAGGCGGTGATCGGGCTGGCACCCAACCTGTTCTACGGCACAGGGCTGGCGGCGTGCATCCTGGTGCTGCGCAAGCGCAAACCGGTCAAGCACAAGAAGAAGGTGCTGATCGCCGATGCGTCGCGCTTGTTCCGCCGGGGCCGCGCACAGAACTATCTAGAGCCCGAGCACGCCGCCGAGATCCTCGACTGGTATCGCGGCTTTGCCGATGTGCAGGACGCGGTCCGGGTGGTCAGCCTCGACGAGATCAAAGCCGAGGACTGGACGCTGAACATTTCGCGCTATGTCTTGCCACCTCTGCAAGAAGACATCCCGCCGCTGCCCGACGCGATCGCTGCGTTCAAGGATGCGCTCACCCGCTGCCGCGAGGCCGAAGAACGGCTTGCGCAGGTCATGACTGAAGGGGGATGGCTGAAATGAGTCACCCAGGCAAACGCATCAGCCAACAAGAACTCGAAAGCTACCTCTGGGGTGCCGCTGTGCTGCTGCGCGGCCTCATCGATGCGGGAGACTACAAGCAGTTCATCTTCCCGCTGCTGTTCTACAAGCGCGTGTCGGATGTTTGGGAGGAGGAATACCAGGCGGCGCTGGCCAACTCCAATGGCGACCTCTCCTATGCCCAGTTTGCGGAGAACCACCGCTTCCAGATCCCCCAAGGCGCTCACTGGAACGATGTACGCCAGGCACCAAAAAACGTCGGCGCGGCCATTCAGAAGGCCATGCGCGCCATCGAAACCGCCAACCCGGATCTGCTCGACGGCATCTTCGGCGACGCCCCCTGGACCAACCGCGAACGCCTGCCCGACGAAACGCTGAAAGACCTCATCGAGCACTTCTCCACCCAGACGCTTTCGGTGGCCAATGTGCCCGAGGACGAACTCGGCAACGCTTACGAATACTTGATCAAGAAGTTCGCGGACGACTCCGGCCACACGGCTGCCGAGTTCTACACCAACCGCACCGTCGTCCACCTGATGACGCAACTGCTCAGCCCGCAGGCGGGCGAGTCAATCTACGACCCCACCTGCGGCACGGGTGGCATGCTGATCTCGGCGCTGGACGAAGTGAAGCGCTCGGGCGGCGAGTTCCGGACGCTCAAGCTCTACGGGCAGGAGCGCAACCTCATCACCTCATCCATCGCCCGCATGAATCTGTTCCTGCATGGTGTGGAGGACTTCGAGATCATCCGGGGCGACACTTTGGCCGACCCCAAGCACATCGAAGGCGACCGCCTGCGCCAGTTCGACGTGATCCTGGCCAACCCGCCGTACTCCATCAAGCAGTGGAACCGCGAGGCATGGGGCAGTGACAAGTGGGGCCGCAACTCACTGGGCACGCCGCCGCAGGGTCGCGCCGACTATGCGTTCCAGCAGCACATCCTGACCAGCCTCACCGCTAAGGGGCGCTGCGCCGTACTCTGGCCGCATGGGGTGCTGTTTCGCAACGAAGAACAGTCCATGCGCGCCAAGATGGTCGAGCAGGACTGGGTCGAGGCCGTCATCGGCTTGGGCCCCAACCTGTTCTACAACTCCCCGATGGAGTCGTGCATCGTGATCTGCAACCGCAAGAAGACTGCCGCACGCCAGGGCAAGGTGATCTTCATCGACGCGGTGAACGAGGTCACTAGGGAACGGGCACAGAGCTTTCTTAAGCCTGAGCACCAGCAGCGCATTCTCGATGCTTACAAGACCTTTGTGGATGTGCCCGGTTTTTCCAAGGTCGCTACCCTGGCCGAAATCGGCGCCAATGCGGGCAACCTGTCGATCCCGCTGTACGTGAAGCGCATTGCCGCAGCAGTTGCCACCGACAGCAATGGCGACGCTGTATCGCTGCAATCTTCATGGGATCAGTGGCAAGCTGACGGAAGATCATTCTGGTTGCAAATGGATTCATTGGCTGAAACATTAGATGGCTTATTGATAGAGAATAAAAACACATGAGCGATGAATTTTCAGCTAAAGAGTATTTTGACGACGGCGAAAACTGGGGTAGTCATATAGCAAGATTGGCGCTTCCTGTTATTTTGTGGGCAGCAAAGAACGGCAGCACCATTACCTACAAGCAGCTGGCCGAAGAGTTAAATGCACGGCATGGTGAGGAAATTAAGACACGCATGACTCTCTATGGCTGGCCTGTTGGCAAGATCGGCCACATGATGGAAAAGCTGTCTGATGAATGGGGTGTCGAAGTTCCTCCCGTGAACGGAATAGTTGTAAACCAACAAACCCATCTTCCCGGTGACGGAGTGGATGGGTTTATTAAGCGTTATTTTAAAAAGCACTATAAGAAAAATATGACCAAGGCCAACCGGAATGGCATGGCTGAAGAAGTGATGGAATTCGTATGGGACTACATTTATTGGGACAAGGTTGCTTTGTACTTTGGTTTTAAGCAATTAAAGCCGGTGTCTGTTCTTGTTGATGCAGATAAGGATGACCCTATCAAACTGCCTCGCATGCCTAAAGTAGCAGGCGGTTATCCGGAGAGTCCTCAGCATAAGTCATTAAAAAAGTGGGCTGCCAACAATCCGAAGTTTTTCTCCCGCTATGGAAAATTTCCTAAAGGAAAAAATGAATACAACCTTAGCTCTGGCGACAGCCTGGATGTTTATCTGAAAAATGATGTTTCTTGTTTGGCAATTGAGGTTAAAGGCAGTAATGTGTCTGAAGCAGAGATATTTCGTGGGATTTTTCAGTGCGTAAAGTACAGGGCAACTTTGCGCGCAATGCAATTAGCATCCAACGAGCCCACCAATGCACAGTCAGTCTTGCTAACTAGTGCCTGAACGGAAACCGCTTTATTCATGCAGAACAATGGGTTAAAATATTTCTCGACTCCGAAGATCGCGAGCCTGCTCGGCGTCCTGAGG